>NZ_JBHXLO010000036.1:24517-99309 GCF_042721395.1 Lentzea sp. NPDC058450 | reverse complement strand
CGGGCGCTTTTCAGCCCGGCCTTTTCCGGCCGACCAGCACCTCGCAAGGGCCCCGAAGTCAAGCCCCAATCTCTATCGTCGCGCAGCGGCGATGACGCAACCAACGCTCGTCCGCAGTTGTCTCTGCACCAAAACCAACCATCGCACTGGTGACATACCGCCACCAAACCTCAGATCCAGTTCTCCACAACCCGCTGCTGAAGCTCCCGCGGATAAGAAGCAGCAAACGAAGTGTGCCCCAACCGCTCCCCAACCGGAGGCAACAGCCCGTCGAACACAGTCCGAGGCCCCCACCCCCGCTCATGCTCAGCCTCAGTATGAGAAACGAACAACGGCAACACAGCGCTGTCCAAGTGCACCCGCCCATCCACAGGATGAACCCGAGTAGCAATGGCCCAAGTCAACTCAGCAAGGTTGGTAGCGTCGATGTCGTCATCAAGCAGGTAGATCTGGGGAAAGTACAACCCGGCCTTGTCGTAGAACAACGTCTGCCCAACCCACTCAGCCAGCTGCACACTGGGAGTCCCAGGCTCCACCAACTCCCGCCAATGAGGCGGCACGGTGACCACGAGCCACATCCCCGCGGCCTCCATAGGCGCCCAAACCCGGCTAACGGGCAACCCAGCCGCCCGCAACCGAACAAGACACTGACTGGCAGCACCAACACACGTCACCGTGTGGTACTCGTCCGGCGGCCGCCCCTCCGCCACAAGAGGCCAGATCGGGTCGTCCCGATGCGTGATCGTGTAGACGTGGAACGTGGGCTGCGGCGAAGCCCCAACCGGCTGATACCCGGCCGCCTCACCAAACGGCCCCTCCAACGCGTCACGCTCGGTGGACACGTGCCCCTCGATCACGACCTCAGCCGTGGCCGGCACCTGCAGATCGACGGTCAACGCCTGCACGAGCTCGATGGGCTCACCGACCAGGGCGCCCAAGAAATGCGCCTCGTGCGCCGAGTCGGGCAACGGCATCCCCGCGACATAAGGAATGCCGGGCTCAGCCCCCTGCACCAGCGCGTACGGCATCGGCTTACCGATAGCCGCCCACTGGTTCCAGATCTGCCCGATGTGCTGCCCGTTCGGCACGAGTGCCGTCATCCGCTTGCCGTCGATCTTCATCACGCGCGCGATGGACCAGTTCGTCCACGACCCGTCGGGGGTGCGGACGATCAGCACTCCCCACGTGTTCGCGTACCGGCCGCCGTCCTGCTCGTGCACGATCGGAATCGGGAAGCTGTCCAAAGTGGCCTGTGGCCCCATCAGGACGTTGTCCTGACAGGGCCCCTTGGGAACGACCACCGGCGCGATCGGCTCGCGCACGGCCGCGTCGGCCAGCGCGTCGACGATCTGGTAGCCCGTGGTGTCCGCGGGCAGCCCGAGCGACAGCGCGATCCGGGCGAACGGCAGGTCCTTGCGGGACGACATCGCGGCGGGAGCGCCGAGGATCCGCTGGCCCTCGCGGGCGCCCCTGATGTTGACGAACAGCGGTGCGCGCGCACGGATCTCGTAACTGCGTCTGGTGATCGCGGCCGGCTCCATGTCGCCGTCGACCTCGCGGGAGATCGTCACGAGGTCGCCGAGATCTTCCAACGCGTTCAGGTAGCTCCGCAGATCAGTGAAGTGCTTCATCGCCGTGCTGCTCCTTCCGCTCCCTGCGCGCCTCTTTGCCGCCGTCCCAGCGCGTGGTGAGGTCGTTGTCCACGTCGAACAGGTCGAGCACCCGGCTGGTCACGTGGTCGACCACGTCCTTCATCCCGGTCGGGCCGTTGTAGAAGGCGGGCATCGGCGGGACCATCACCGCGCCCATCCTGGTGAGCGCCAGCATGTTCTCGAGGTGGATCTCGTTGAGCGGCGTCTCCCGGGGGATCAGCACCAGCCGGCGGCGTTCCTTCAGGGTGACGTCCGCGGCGCGCGGGATCAGCCCCTCGCCGTAGCCCATCCTGATGGCCGCCAGCGTCTTCATGCTGCACGGCGCCACGATCATGCCGTCCGTGCGGAACGAGCCGCTGGAGATGGCCGCCGCCTGGTCGTGCGACGAGTAGACGTGATCGGCCAGGGACTGCACCTGGCGGACCGAGAAGTCGGTCTCCATCTCGATGGTCGCGCGTGCCCACTTGCTGAGCACCAGGTGGGTCTCCACCCCGACCGCGCCCAGCGCTTCCAGGAGCCGGATGCCGATCGCGGCCCCGGTGGCGCCGGTCATGCCCACGACGAGCCGCGACGGCATCCGGCTCCCACCGAAGATCCGCCCGCGGTCGCTCACGCGTCCTCCCAGCGGAAGAACATCGCGGCGAACACGCTGATGACGATCGTGAACCCGATCAGCACCGCGCCCGGCAGGAGCAGCGCGTCGATGCCCTTCCCGCGCACCAGGACGTCGAGCATGCCCTCGTTCATGTGCTTGAGCGGCAGCAGGTTCGTGATGAACTTGACCCACTCCGGCGCCTTGTCCACCGGGAAGAAGCTGCCTCCCAGCAACGCCATCGGCAGCACCACGAGGTTCGCCGCGCCGGACACCGAGTCCTCGGTCTGGCAGACGGCGCCCGTCAGCATCCCGACGGAGAAGAAGGCGAAGGTTCCCAGCACCAGCAACGGAATCGCGAGCCACCAGTCGTTGGACAGCTGGAGCCCGAACACGGGCAGCGAGGCCACGGCCACGAAGAGCACGGCCTGCATCAGGGAGATGCCGGTCGCGATCGCCAGCCTGGCCGTGAGCACCGAGACGCGGCCGACGGGGGCGAGCTGCAGGCGCCGCAGCACCTGCTTGCGCCGCCACGCCACCAGGGTCAGCGCGGAGCTGAACACGGCGGCGGACGCCACGCCCCACGAGAGGATGCCGGGCGTGAGGTACTGGATCGGCGCGTAGGCCGCCTCGATGGGCGCCTGCTGCATCGAGTACTTGGGCGGCGCACCGCCCACGCCGGCGTTGGCGCTCGCCACCGCCTCGGAGACCTTGGCGAGCGCCGGAGCGGTCTCCGGGCGGTCCCCGTTGGCGTAGCGGACGTCGACGCCGTCGCCCTGCGACAGGACGACCGCGGCCAGGTCGCCGTCGCGCAGCTGGTCGATCGCCGCGGCCGAGTTGTCGAACCTCACCAGGTCGACGCCCTCGGCCTTCGACAGGGCGGAGACCACCTGGCCGTCGCCGACCACGGCGATCTTGACCGAGGAGCCCATTCCCCCACCGAACAGCACCGCGAACACGACGAGGAACATCAGGGGGAAGAAGAACGTGAGGGCCAGCGCTGCCTTGTCCCGGATCGAGGCCTTGAACATGGCAAGCGACAGGCTGGTAAACGCGGTCATGTCGCAGTCTCCGCTCGGAGGGCTGACGACGTCGGGGGCTCGGACACCGTGGCGACGCCGGTTGGGTGGACGTTCATTCGCGGTACGCGCGACCGGTCAGGTGCAGGAAGACGTCTTCCAGCGTCGCCGTCCGGACCTGGGCGTTGCTGAGGGCGTCCAGCTCGCCCAGCGCCTTGATGGTCACGCCCGCGTCGGAGGTGGAGATGGTGACCGACACGCCGTCGTCCACGACGGACTCGGCGCCCGGCAGCATGCTCACCAGCCGCGCCGGCACCACACCGTGTTCGATGATGACCTGGGTCTGCGTGTCGAGCGCGCGCACGAGCTGGGCGGGCGCACCCATCGTCATGATCCGGCCGGAGTCGATGATCGCCACCCGGTCGCAGAGGATCTCGGCCTCGTCGAGGTGGTGGGTGGTGTAGATGATCGTCTTGCCGCGCGCCTGGATGGCCCGCAGCACGTCCCAGAGGTTGCGCCGGGCCTGGGGGTCCAGTGCCGCCGTCGGTTCGTCGAGGAACACGATCTCGGGGTCGTGCACGAGCGCGCAGGCGATCGACAGGCGTTGCCGCTGACCGCCGGACAGCTTCGTGTCCTGCACGTCGGCCTTGTCCGTCAGCCCGACGAGCTCGAGCATGTCGACTGCCTTCGACTTGCTGATGCCGTACAGCGCGCCGAAGGTCTCGAGCTGTTCCTTGGACGTGAGGCGCTCGAAGAACGAGGACGCCTGCAGCTGCACGCCGATCTTGCGCAGCAGCGTGGGGTTTCGTGGCCACGGGCTCTCGCCGAGCAGCCTCACGGAGCCGGAGTCCGGCTTCCGCAAGCCCTCGACGATCTCCAGGGTGGTGCTCTTCCCGGCGCCGTTGGGGCCGAGAAGACCGAAGAACTCTCCTTCGTCGACGCTGAACGACACGCCGTCAACGGCCCGCAGGTCGCCGTACGACTTGCGAATGTCGCTCGCTACGACGGCTGGGCCGCCTGCATTCATGAAGGAAACGCTAAAGCCCGGAACCCGGTGATCACACCGTTCCGAGCCGATTCTAGGGGACCCCTAGGGCGGATTCAGGGGGCTCACACCCTCAAGCCCATACCGCACGAACAAAGGTGATTCACCTAAACTCCGCGCGATTTCCCACCCCCGGAATCACGCACTCGCCGAAACACGCCGAGGAGGCCCTGGCGTGCGCCAGGGCCTCCTCGGGTCCAATCGAGAAACGTCAGCCGACGGGCTGAGGCACGGACTGCCTCGGCGCCGCGTGGTCGTCGTCATCGTCCTCGACGTCGCCGCCCTCGTGGATCGCCAGCTTCTCCTGGATGCGCCGCAACGGACCGGGGGCCCACCACGCCGCGTCACCCATGAGCTTGAGCACCGCGGGCACCAGCAGCATCCGGACGATCGTGGCGTCCAGCGCGAGCGCCAGGATCATGCCGACCCCGACGAACCGCATCATGGCCACCTGCGAGAACGCGAACGCGCCCGTGACCACGATCAGCAGGATCGCCGCCGCCGTGATCACCCGGCCGGTCTTGGCCAGGCCGACGCGCACCGCCTCCTCGTTGGACGCGCCCTTGCTGCGGGCCTCGACCATCCGGGAGAGCAGGAACACCTCGTAGTCCGTCGACAGACCCAGGATCACCGCCACCATCAGCACGACGATGCCCGAGTCGAGCGGCGACGGTGTCACGCCGAACAACGACGCGAGGTGCCCGTCCTGGAAGATCCAGACCAGCACGCCGAACGTCGCCGACAGCGACAGCGCGCTCATGACGATCGCCTTGATCGGCAGCAGCACCGAGCCGAAGGCGAGGAACATCAGGATGAACGTCGCCGCGAAGAACAGCAGCGCCATCCACGGCAGCCGGTCGCTGATCGCGTCGAGGCTGTCGACGTTCACCGCGGTCGGTCCGCCGACCAGCACGGTGGCGCCCTGCGGGCCGGCGAGCTTCCGCACGTCCAGCACCGCCTGCTTGGACGCGTCGCTCAGCGACTCGCCGGTGAGCGACGCGGACACCAGCCACTTGCCGTCCTTCGGTTCGAGCGCCGCTTCCGCGGTGTCGACGCCGGGGACGTCGGAGACCCGCTGAACGTAGCTCTGCACGGCCTCCGGCGAGGGGTTGCCGGAGATGGCGATGTCGATGCCGGTCTTCGCGAGCTCGGGGAAGTCCTTGTTCAACGTCTCGACGGCGACCCGCGACTCGTTGCCGACGGGGAGCACCTTCTCGGTGACCTCGCCGAACTTGACGTGCAGGAACGGCAGGCCGAGCGCGAGCAGAACCGCCACGATCGGGATCGCGAACAGCCCCGGCCGCTTCATGACCCTGGTGCCGAGCCGGGCCCAGCCGGACCCGTGCTCGCTGCGCGCCATCCGCTTGCGCCACGGCATCGAGAACTTGTCGACGCGGTGCCCGAGGATGCCGAGCAGTGCCGGCAGCAACGTCAGCGAGACGACCGCGGCCACGACCACCGCGGACATGCCGCCGTAGCCGAGCGACTTGAGGAAGGCCTGCGGGAACAGCAGCAGCCCTGCCAGCGCGGTGATCAGCAGCGTCGCGGAGAAGACGACGGTGCGGCCGGCGGAACCCACCGTGCGCTGCACGGCCTGCTCCGGTGTGCGGCCCGCGGCGAGCTCTTCTCGGAACCGGCCGACGATGAACAGGCCGTAGTCGATCGCCATGCCGAGCCCGAGCAGCGTCGCCACGTTGATGGCGAACGAGTTCACGTCGGTGCCCAGCGAGATCGCGTGCAGCAGCCCGAGCGCGCCCATGATCGACAACATGCCGACGATGACCGGCAGCGACGCCGCGATCAGGCCGCCGAACACGATCACCAGCAGGAGCAGGACCAGCGGCATCGACACGGTCTCGGCGCGCACGAGGTCGCTGCCGGACATCTCGGCGATGGCCTTCTGGATCGGGATCTGCCCCGCCGTCAACGCCTGCACGCCGTCGATCACGAGCTGGTCGGAGATCGCGGCGTAGTCCTTCAGCTGGGTGTTCGAGTCGGACGCCTGCAGCGTGATCGCCACCAGCGCCTTCGACTTGTCCGCCGTGCCGAACGGGTTCGGCTGCGGCAGGCTCCAGTAGGACACGACCGTCTTGACCTTGTCGGTCGGCAGTCCGGCGAGCGCCTTCTCGGCCTTCTCCCGCACGTCGGGCGAGTCGATCGTCGAGCCTGTCGGCGCGGTGTAGATCACGACGATGTCGCCACCCTGGCGACCGAATGTGTCCTCGACGAGCTTGTTGGCTCTGATCGACTCACTTGTGGGATCGCCGAAGCCGCCTTCGTTGAGTCGCTCGAAAACTCCGAGGCCCCAAACGCCGCCCATCACGGTCAGCGCCAAAGTGGCGACCATCACCACCCAACGGCGCTTGTACGCAAGTGTTCCCCACTTAGCGAACAAGGTATTCCTCCTACTGTGGTGCTTCTTGACCGACCAGGTTCGACAGGCTGAATGCAATTCACGAATGTTTTCGCGAGGCACGTGCCCAATTCCCGGTTTTCCCAAGTTAGCACCGTTTGGAGCAATCGCCGGAAAGACTGTGGTCCCCACCGGAAAGATAGGGGTACCGCATAGTGGTTCAGGGGTTGCCTCAGCCGGCCCGCCGGTCCGCCAGCCGCACCACGTTCGGTGTGCCCTCCACCCGGAACCGCGCGCTCGACGCCACCAGGTAACCGACTCCGCGCACAGTCTGAATCACATCGGCCGCGTCGCCAAGCTTTTGCCGCACACGCCTCACGTGCACGTCCACCGTGCGCGCACCGCTGTAGTCGTCGTTCACGCCCCAGACGGTGGCGAGCAGCTCACGCCGCCGGTGCACCCGGTCGGTGTGCGAGCACAGGTGGAGCAGCAGTTCGAACTCCAGCCGCGTCAGCTCGACCGGCGAGGAGTGCACGAGGACCTGACGGGTGTCCGGCAGAATCCTCACGTCCACCTCCTCGACGGCCGCCTCGACCGCGGGTGCCAGGCCGGAGTCCCGCAACGCGCCGAGCAGGCGCAGCGCGGTGTCCTCGTCCTCGGTGTCGATGGTGATGCTGAACCTCATGACGGAATTCCCCCTCAGCTCTTCGGCAGGCCCTGCGGATTGATCTCCGACGTCGGCACGGCCTCGTCGGACAGGCCCCAGCGCTTCAGCACCTCGGCGTACTTGCCGTTGGCGATGAGCTGGTTCAGCGCCTCCTGCACGGGGCCGACGAGTCCGCTGTCCTTCTTCGTGGTGGCGGCGATCTTGCCCTGCACGGCCGCGCCGCCGGAGAAGTTGCCGATCACCTCGGTCTCGCCGGAGGTCGCCGAGTGGTACGCGGAGGTCGGGTTCGGCCCGAGGTAGGCGTCGATGCGCCCCGACTGCAACGCCAGGTAGTAGTCCGACGAGTTCTGGAAGTACTTGATGTCGGTGGCCTTCAGCCCCGCGGCGACGTTCTGGGTGCTCCAGTCGACGAGGATCTTCTCCTGGTTGGTGCCCGATGTCACGGCGATGACCTTGCCCGCCACGTCCTTGGGCTCCTTGACCTTCCAGCTGCCGCCCTTCTTCGCCTCGAACGCCAGGGTGTCGAGGCGGTAGGTGGCGAAGTCGTACTTCTCCTTGCGCGCCTCGGTCACGGTAATGTTCGAGAACCCGAGGTCGTAGGCGCCGCTGTCGAGGCCCACGAACAGGTTCTCCCACGACGACACCTCGAGCTTCGCCTTCAGGCCGAGCGTGTCGGCGACCAGCGAGGCGATGTCGGTCTCGACGCCGATCACCGTCTTGTCGTCGGTGGCGTAGAACCGCAGCGGCGGCGCTGTGCCGGCCGAGCCGCCGATGGCCAGCTCACCCTTGGTTCTGAACTTCTCCGGCACCTTGGCGGCGATCTTGTCGTCCTTGGCCGCGGTGACCCGCTTCTGGTCCGGGCCGAGGTTCACGCTCAGGCCGGCGACCTCGACGGGCTCTTCGCCACCGGCCGTGCCGCACGCGGCCAGACCGAACGCCAGCACGGCGAGAAGTACTTTGCGCACAACGAACTCCTTAAGAAAGAACCTTGGACAGGAAAGCGCGGGTGCGCTCGTGAACGGGGTGGTCGAGCAGCTCGGCGGGTGGTCCCTCTTCGACGATCAGGCCCTCGTCCATGAACACGATCCGGTCGGCCACCTCGCGGGCGAAGCCGATCTCGTGCGTGACGACGACCATCGTGGTGCCGGACCGGGCCAGGTCGCGCAGCACGTCCAGGACCTCGCCGACCAGTTCGGGGTCGAGCGCGGACGTGGGTTCGTCGAACAGCACGACTTTCGGCCGGGTGGCCAGCGCACGGGCGATCGCGACCCGTTGCTGCTGGCCACCGGAGAGCTGACGCGGGTAGGCGGAGGCCTTGTCGGCGAGCCCGACCCGTTCCAGGAAGTGCCGCGCGTCGGCCAGGTCCGCCACCTCGGCGATGTTCTCCAGCGCGGTGAGGTGCGGGAAGAGGTTGAAGTTCTGGAAGACGAACCCGATGTCCTTGCGCTGCTTGAGGATCTCGCGTTCCTTCAGCTCGTGCAGCTTGCCGCCCCGCCGCCGGTAGCCGATCAGGTCGCCGTCGATGGTGATGTACCCGCGGTCGACCTTCTCCAGGTGGTTGATCGTGCGCAGCAACGTCGACTTGCCCGAGCCGGACGGGCCGAGCACCACCACGACCTCGCCCGCCGCGACGTCGAGCGACACCCCGCGCAGCACCTCCAGCGACCCGAAGCTCTTGTGCACGCCCAGAACCTCGATCACCGGCGGTCTCCTCGCGCGAAGTAGCGCTCGACGTAGTGCTGGCCGATCGAGAGCAGGGTGGTCAGGATGATGTACCAAACGGTCGCGACCATCAGCAGCGCGACGACCCGCGCGTTGCGGCCGTAGATGACCTGCACCTGGTAGAAGAGCTCGCCGATCGCCATCACCGAGACGACCGACGTGCCCTTGAACAGGCTGATCACCTCGTTGGCGGCGTTGGGCAGGATCGACCGCATCGCCTGGGGCAGCACGATCCTGCGGAACTGCCGAAAGCGAGGGATGCCCAGCGCGGCCGCTGCCTCCAGCTGCCCGCGGTCGACGGAGATCACCCCGGACCGCACGATCTCCGCCGCGTAGGCCGCCTGGTGCAGCGCGAGCCCGAGGATCGCCGCGCCCATCGGGCTGATCAGCGAGATCGTCTCGAAGCTCACGAACTCCGGCCCGAACGGGATGCCGAGCGAAAGCCGTTGGTACAGATAGGAGATGTTGAACCAGAACAGCAGCTGCACGATCAACGGGATCGACCGGAACGCCCAGATGTACGTCCAGCCCACCGCGCTCAGGAACGGGCTCTTCGACATCCGCAGCACCGCGACCACGATGCCCAGAGCGAACCCCAGCGCCGTGCCGGCCACGGTCAGCACGATGGTCGTGCCGACGGCGGTCAGGATCGACTGGGCGGTGAAGTACCGCGCGAACGTCGGCCAGTCCCACGCGGGGTTCGTGACCAGGCCGTGCACGAACTGCGCGGCCAGCACCAGCACGAACGCGACACCGACCCAGCGCCACGGATGGCGGGCGGGCACGACCGGTAAAGCAGAAAGATCATCGTCCTTTGTGGACGGAGGCGTCAGGGTGCCAGAGGTCATGGGGAGTCCTTGCTGCGGCGGGGAACGTGAGACGAGCGAGATGAAGAGTCAGCTCGTGCAGTCGATGCGACAGCGGGAGGACAGGATCAAGGCGACGTTCATCCTGTCCTCCCTTCCCTGCGCTCTTGAGGAGAGCACTCACTCAACGACGCTCACGTTATGTACCGGCCATCGGGCCGGGCAAGGACGTCCACTTGCTGAACAACTATCGGAGTCCGAGATGATCCCTCAACGTCGGACCTGAGTACTCGGCACGGAAAACGCCGCGCTCCTGCAACAACGGCACGACGGTGTCCGCGAACTCGTCGAGCCCGCCCGGCGTCACGTGCGGCACGAGGATGAACCCGTCCGCCGCGTCCTGCTGCACCAGGTCGTCGATCTGCGTGGCCACGGACTCAGCCGACCCGACGAACGTCTGCCGCGCGCTCACGTCGATCACGAGGTCCCTGATCGACAGGTTCTTCGCCGCGGCCTTCTCCCGCCACTCCCGCACGGTCTGTGCGGGATCCTTGAACATCCGCACGCTCGCCCGCCCCTTGGCGATCGTGTTCTCCCCCACCACCGGCTCGACCTCCGGCAGCGGCCCGTCCGGGTCGTACGAGGTGAGATCGCGGTTCCACACCTGTTCCAGGAACCGGATCGCGGTCGCCCCGCTGACCTGCTGCCGTCGCACCACAGCGGCCTTCTCCTGCGCGTCCGCGTCCGTGTCGCCGAGGACGAACGTGGCCGCGGGCAGCACCACCAGCTGGTCGTGCGTGCGCCCGTACTTCGCCAGCCTGCCCTTCACATCGGCGTAGAACTTCTGGCCCGCCTCCAACGTGCCGTGCCGCGAGAAGATCGCATCGGCCGTGGCGGCGGCGAACTCCCTGCCCTCCTCGGAGTCCCCGGCCTGCAGGATCACCGGACGCCCTTGGGGCGAACGGGGCACCCCGAACGTGCCGCTGATGTCGAAGTGCTCGTCGGTGTGCGAGAACGGCCCCACGCCGGTGTCGAAGAGCTTCCACGCCGTGCGCAGGAACGACTCCGCGCGGCTGTACCGGTCCTCCTGCTTCAGGAACCCGCCGCGCCGGAAGTTCTCGCCGGTGAACGCGTCCCAGGACGTCACGACGTTCCAGGCGGCGCGCCCGTCCGACAGGTGATCCAAAGACGCGAACTGCCGCGCCACCTCGTACGGCTCGTTGAACGTCGAGTTGATCGTGCCCGCCAGCCCGAGGCGCGACGTGACCGCGGCCAGCGCGGCGAGCACGGTGAACGTGTCCGGGCGGCCGACGACGTCCAGGTCGTAGATCTGCCCGCCCTGCTCACGCAGCCGCAGCCCCTCGGCCAGGAAGAAGAAGTCGAACTTCGCCCGTTCGGCCGTCTGTGCCAAGTGGACGAACGAGTCGAACTCGATGTGGCTGCCCGCCTGGGGATCACTCCACACCGTGGTGTTGTTCACGCCGGGGAAGTGCGCGGCGAGGTGGATCTGCTTGGTCATCTCCGCGCTCCTAGGCGAACTGGTTGGCAGGCCGGGCGAGACCGAGCCGGTCCCGCAACGTCGTGTGCTCGTACTCGGTCCGGAACAGCCCGCGCGAGCGCAGCTCCGGCACCAGCTCGCGGGTGATCCGGCGCAGGTCGCCGTGCAGCCGGAAGCCCGCGAACCCCTCCGCGTGCCACGCGGCGAGCTGGTCGGCGGACGTGGCCGCGTCGGCGTCTCGGAACACGAGCCTGTCGGGCACCGAGGGATCGTCGCCGAACACGATGTCCCCCAACGCTTCGGAGGCCGCGATCAGCGGATGGCCCTGCGGCGGTCGTGGCGTGATCGACGGCCCCCGCACGGAGAACCAGCGGCCTTCGAAGTCGATGTAGTGCAGCTTCTCCCGGTCGATGAACCGCCCGGTGGCCTCGTCGCGGATCTCCGCGCCGTCCTCCCAGCTGTCCCACAACCGCCGCAGCACCTCGGCGTAGTCGCGCGCCTCCTCCCAGAGTTCAACCTCAGACCCGATT
This sequence comes from Lentzea sp. NPDC058450, assembly GCF_042721395.1. NCBI lineage: Bacteria > Bacillati > Actinomycetota > Actinomycetes > Pseudonocardiales > Pseudonocardiaceae > Lentzea > Lentzea sp. NPDC058450. The sequence goes on along the minus strand of NZ_JBHXLO010000036.1, from coordinate 87,425 downwards.
CCACGCCGCCCGAAGTGCCGCGCGTCGGCCGGATCCAGCGCCACGGTCAGTTGCACGCCGGCCCGTCCGCGACTCACGTAGTCGAGCGTCGCGATCGCCTTGGACAGGTGGAACGGCTCGGTGTGCGTCACGACCGCCGTCGGCACCAGGCCGACGTGTGTAGTCAGCGGCGCGACGCGCGCGGCCGTGAGCACGGCGTCGAGTCCGGGCGCTCCGCCGAGCGAGTCGCCGAACGTGACGAAGTCGAGCGTGCCGTGCTCGGCCTCGCGCACGAGATCGGCCCAATGCGTTGCGGTGATAGCTTCCTCGCCGGTCGCGTGGAGCGCGGCGGCCAGATGCAGTCGGGTGCCCACCGGTTCCCCTCTCGTCGTTTATCCGCATTCTGGGCACGCGGAGAACGCTCACGCTGGGACGGCCACTGGGTGGGACACCTTGCCAGGACGGGAATTTTTTCGTGGTTGCCAATCACGGCCCGGTGGTGTCACGATCTTCCGCATGACGATCCGAAAGGGCGGTAGCGCCCTCGCGCTGTGAGCGCACCGGGCGGGCTCGAGGCCCGCTCCACCGAAGTTCCCCGGCTCCGCGACGACTGGCTCGCCCACGCGCTGAGCACCGCACCCGCTGATCGTCCGGCGGCCGAAGAGGCCGTGGCGACGCTGTACGCGTCCGTCGGCAGGCCGCCGCCGGAGTTCGCCTGGGTGCGCTCCCCCGCCGAAGCCGCGACGCTCCTGCCGGTCGGCAAGATCGCCCGCAACGACGACTGGCAGTCGGTCGAGGCACAGATCGCCGCCCAGGTGTCTGACCTGCGGTTTCGCCTGCGCCGGCGGTCCGAGTGGCAGGGCGCCGTGAGCGGGCTGCGGGCCGTCGTCCGAGAAGGCCTGGTCCCGGCCATCAACTCCACCCTGCCGGGCACGCTCGGCGTCGGCTGGGCCGGCCAGCACGAGGCCGACTGGCAGGCCGAGCTCGACACCCCCGAGACGAGGATCGACCCGCACGACCTCGCGTTGCTCGCCGTGTGGCAGACGCTCACCCGCACGACCGGGTGGTGGTGGCCGCGCGAAGGCCGCTGTGTGATGTCCGATCGTCCGACGGCCGTCCACGTGGACGTGAACTCGTTGCCGCACAACGACAACGGACCAGCGATCACGTTCGCCGACGGCACCAGCGTCTACGCGTGGCACGGACAGGCCGTGCCGCGCTGGGTCATCGACGAACCGGACGTCGTGCGAATCCTCACTGAACCCAGCATCGAGGTGCGGTTCTGCGCCGCGGAACGCCTCGGCTGGGAGACCTACGTCGAGCAGGCGCAGCCACCGTTGCTCGGCTCCGTGCCCGACCCCGGCAACCCGGGCTTCGACCTGCGCCTCTACGACCTGTGGGACCAGATCAACCTGCTGCTGGTCGTGAACGGCTCGGTCGAACGCGACGGCACCCGCCGCCGCTACGGCCTGCGCACCTGGCGTTGGGTGAACGACCCGCTCGAAGCCGCCGCCGCGACCTACGGATTGACGGCAGACCAGTACTCACAACTACTACGCCGTACCTAAAAACATGAACCTTGCAGAACTCGTCGACCGCACGAACGTCGACACGCTCGACCACCTCGAGCGCCAGGCCACCGTCCCCGTCGTCGACGGCCTCCAGGCCCAGGGCGACCTGATCGTCATCCCCTTCGACCTGCTCGACCCACCACCGCTCACCGAGGCCAGAACCGAGGTGCCACCCGAGGGCGTGCACCTCGTGGCTGCCCTCAACGGCGGCAACCCGCACGTCCTCGTCGCGGACCCGGGCACCTGCCGCTGGGCCGCGGAACGCGACGCGACCGTGATCCAGAACAGCGCACCGGCGTACCTGCTGCACCCCGAGCACGGCGGCACCGGCATCGCGCCCGGACGCTGGCTCATCCGCAGGCAGTGGTCGGTGCTGGGCCTCGTCGCGGACTGAACGTTTGCCTTGACGTGAGCGTCAAGGTCTAGCGTCGGGTCCATGAGGATCGGCGAACTGGCCAAGCGAGCCGGCACCACCACTCGCGCGCTGCGCTTCTACGAGTCGCAAGGACTCCTGGAGGCGCGGCGCGCGACCAACGGCTACCGCGAGTACGGCGACCACGACCTGCGACTGGTGCGCGAGATCCAGTCGCTGCAGGCGGTCGGACTGTCCCTGGAGGACACCCGGCCGTTCGTCGCCTGCCTGCGCGCGGGGCACGAGTCCGGCGACTCGTGCCCCGACTCGCGGGAGGTCTACCGGCGCAAGCTCGCCGAGGTGGACGCCTGCCTGGAACGCCTCGGCGTCGTCCGGGAGTTCCTGCTGGCCAGGCTCGCCTTCCAGGACCCGTGCGAAGTACCCGAGGAGACCCGATGCAGCTGACCGACGCCACGTTCGCCGACCAGACCCGGACCGGCACCGTGCTCGTGGAGTTCTGGGCGCAGTGGTGCGGGCCGTGCCACATGCTCAACCCCGTGCTGGACGAGATCGACCGCGAACGCGACGACCTGACCGTCCTGAAGATCAACGCCGACGAGAACACCGCCACCGCACGCGACTTCCAGGTCATGTCGCTGCCGACGATGCTGCTGTTCCGCGACGGCGTGCCGATCCACCAGATCGTGGGAGCGCGACCCAAGTCCCGCCTGCTGGCCGAGCTGGATGACGCGTTGCGCGCCTGATCGGCCTATCTTCTAGCCCATGCTCGGTCTTGAACTCGTAGTGGTGCTGGGCGTGTGCATCCTCGCGAGCAGCGTCGTGTCCGGACGGCTGCGCGTCGCCGCGCCCGTCCTGCTGGTGGTGTGCGGCGCGGTGCTCGGCTTCGTGCCCGCCCTGGAGAAGGTCAGCCTGCCACCCGAGGCGATGCTGCTGATCTTCCTGCCGGCGTTGCTGTACTGGGAGAGCCTCAACACGTCGTTGCGGGAGATCCGCAGCAACCTGCGGCCGATCGTGCTGCTCAGCACGTTGCTGGTGCTCGCGACGGCCGCGGCGGTGGCGGCGGTAGCCCACGCCCTGGGCCTCGACTGGGGCCCGGCGTGGGTGCTCGGCGCCGCCTTGGCCCCCACCGACGCGACAGCGGTGTCGGCCATCGCCCGGGGCATGCCACGCCGCACCACCACCATCCTGCGCGCCGAGTCGCTGATCAACGACGGCACGGCGCTCGTCATCTACGCGATCGCCGTCGCCATCACCGTCGGCGAGCAGGAGTTCAGCACCGGCATGGTCGGGCTCCAGCTGCTGCTCTCTTACGCCGGTGGCGCGGTCGCTGGGTTGATCGTCGCCTGGCTCGCGGTGCAGGTCCGCAAGCGGCTCGACAGCCCGTTGCACGAGAGCGTGGTCAGCATCCTGACGCCGTTCGCGGCGTTCCTGCTGGCGGAGACGGTGCACGGGTCCGGCGTGATCGCCGTGGTGACGTGCGGTCTGACTTTGGCGCGGGTCGGTCCGCGGATCGTGCGGGCCGACACGCGTCAGGTCAGCTACGCGTTCTGGGGCATCGCGACGTTCGTGTTGAACGGTGCCCTGTTCGTCCTGATCGGACTCCAGGCTCATTCAGCTCTTCGTTCGCTGGACGGCTCGGAGACGCTCGCCACGTTCGGCGCGATCGGACTGGTGTCGCTGACCGTCGCCGGGACGCGGCTGTTGTGGAGCTACACGACTCCGTACGTGATCCGCGCTTTGGACCGCCGTCCGCAGCAACGGTTGCGGCGCGTCGGTGCGCGCCAACGCCTGGCGTCCTCCGCCGCCGGATTCCGCGGAGCCGTCTCGCTCGCCGCCGCCCTGGCCGTGCCGGAAACCGTGGTCGGCGGCGCGCCGTTCCCGTTCCGCGAGGAGATCATCCTCATCACGTCCGGTGTCGTGGTGCTGACGTTGATCGTGCAGTCGATGCTGCTGCCGGCGATCATCCGGTTCTCCCAGCTGCCCGAGGACACCGCGCTCGACGAAGAGCTGCGGCTCGCCCAGACGACGGCGTCCGAGGAGGCCTACGAGGCGTTGCCGCGCCTGGCCGACAAGGTGGGCGTCTCCGACGTCGTCTACAAGCGGGTGCTGGCGGAGTACGAACACCACCTGGAGGTCGTGCGCGCCAAGGAGGCCGGCGACGAGGAGGTGGCCGCGTCCGAACTCCAGTACGCGGCGTTGCGGCTGGAGCTGATCGCGCACAAGCGGGCGACCGTCGTGCGGCTGCGCGACGAGGCCGCCATCGACGACATCGTGCTGCGGACGATCCAGCGCAAGCTCGACGTCGAGGAAGTGCGGCTCGCCCGGCGCGAGGTGGACGAAGACTAGATTCGGTCGCATGATCACTCCGCGGGAGCGCGTGCTGAACCGGGTCGCCGATCACCTCGCCGGGCAGGCCCGTCCGTTGCGGGTGGCGGTGGACGGCATCACGGCGTCGGGCAAGACGACCTTCGCCCGCGAACTGGCCGCCGCCGTGACCGCGCGCGGACGGTCCGCCGCACACCTGTCGATGGACGGGTTCCACCACCCGCGCGCCGTCCGGCACCGTCTCGGGCGGGACTCGGCCGACGGCTACTACCGGGACGCCTACGACTTCGCGGCGTTCTCCCGGCTGGTGCTCGAGCCGCTCGGCCCCGGCGGCGACCGCCGGTACCGCCAACGGATCATCGACCTGCGCTCGGACACTCCCCTGGACGAGACTCCCACCAAGGCCCCTGACGACCTGGTGCTGGTGGTGGACGGCAGCTTCCTGCAACGGGAGCTGGAGTGGGACGAGGTCGTGTTCGTGGACACGCCGTTCCCGGTCGCCTTCGACCGCGGCACCCGCCGCGACGCCGAACTGCTGGGCGGACTGGAAGAGGCCGCGCGGGCGTTCGAGACGCGCTACCACGCGGCGAGCCGCCGCTACCTGGACGAGGTCGGGCCTGCCGCACGGGCTTCCGTCGTGGTGGGCAACGAGGACGTCACCCACCCCGTCCTGCACCGGATCGGCGGACCGGCCGACGCCGTGGTGAACCTGTTCTCGTACGGGACCTTGCAGACGCCGTCGGTGCAGATCGAACATTTCGGGCGGACGCTGGTGGGCAAGGAGGACGGGCTGCCCGGGTACCGGCAGGACTGGGTGACGATCACCGACCCGGCCGTGGTCGCGGTCAGCGGGACGGACCGGCACCCGATCGTCCGGCACACCGGGAACGCCTCGGACTCCGTCGCGGGGACTGTGCTGGAGGTGACGACCGCGGAGCTGGCCGCGGCCGACCTCTACGAGGTGGACGACTACCGGCGCGCACTGGTGCGGCTCGGGTCGGGCCTGGACGCCTGGGTCTACCTCGCCGGCTGAGCACCGATGAGTTCCCGGCGGCGCGCCGGTCTACCCGTCGCAGAAGGACTGACGGAAGGATGCCGCGCATGCGGAAACTGATCTACGGCATGAACCTGAGCCTCGACGGCTACGTCGCCACGACCGACGGCGGCACCAACTGGGGCGGCGGCAACGCCGAGCTGTTCGAGTGGTGGCTCGAACAGGAGCAGGGGATCGAGACCTTCCTGTACGGGCGCGGCCTGTGGGAGACGATGAGCTCCTACTGGCCCACGGGCGACGAGCAGCCGGGCGCGACCCCGGCGCACGTCGCGTTCGCCCGGAACTGGCGGGACACGCCGAAGGTCGTCTTCTCCTCCAAGCCGATCGACGACCCGCAGTGGAACACCCGCGTGGTCACCGGCGACGCCATCGAGGAGATCACCCGGCTCAAGGCCGAGGACGGCGGGCCGCTGCGGGTCGGCGGCGCGACGCTGGCCGGCGCGGCGATGCGCGCCGGGCTGGTGGACGAGTACGAGATCGTGACGCACCCGGTGCTGCTGGGCGCCGGCGCGCCGTTCTTCAGCGCGCTCGACGACCGGGTGCAGCTGGACCTGGTCGAGACGCGGACGTTCGCCGGTGGCGTCGTCCTGACCAGGTACGCGCGGGCCTAGCTGACCAGCGACAGGCCCCGGCGGACCGGCTGGGGCTCGGCGGCGGGCGCGGCCGAGGGGATCTCGACCTCCTCGCCGCCGATCTCGCGGGTGATCCACGCGCCCGACTCGACCATGACCTTCAGCGTGCGGGTGTCGAGCGCGTTGACGCGGCCGTAGTACCACTCGTCGGTCGCGAGCGGGCCCATGCGGTCGCCCATCCGCTTCTTGATCTCGATGACGCGCTCGAACAGCGTCTGCACGAGGGCGGCGCGGTCGCACGGGCCGTGCAGGCCGTCGCGGATGCGGTCCTCGATGCCGCGCGGGGTGCCCTCGGCGTCGGGCATGAGCATGGTGGTCCAGGCGCGCGACTTCTCGCGGTACTGGAGCTGCTGCATGATGCCCTCGTGCTGGGCGAAGTCGGCGGCGCGGAAGGGCTTGCCGTTCCAGCGCTTCTGCAGGTTCACGGCCAGCGAGAGCGCGCTCTTGAGGCCCGTGTTGAGGCCGCGGCCCGGCCAGAAGTGCAGCGAGTTCGCGGCGTCGCCGAGCAGGAAGCCGAACGTCGACGGGGCGAGTTGCGCGGTGAACTTCGACATCTGCTGCATGCCGAGCGTGAACGAGTTGATGCCGACGACGTCCGCCACACCCACGCCGAAGAACCGCAGGCCGTCGAGGATCCGCGGCCACAGGTAGGAGAGCTTGTCGACGGACGGCTTGAACACCGCACGGTGCTTGTCGCACACGAACCGGCCGTTGGTCGACGGACGCATGGTGCAACCGAACTTGCCGATGCACGACACGGGACCGCTCTCACCGAGCGCGACGATCTCGGACGCCTCCTCGGCGGTGAGGCGCATGTTGATGAAGCCGCCACCCATCGAGTTGAACAGGAACCTGTTCTGCGCCACCGTCAACGGCACGGTGTGCTCGTCGGGCGACTTCGCGGTGACGCGGATGCCGAGCACGCGCTCGTCGAGCGGCGAACCGTCCACGGAGAACAGTTCCCGGCTGGGCGTGCCGAACTGGTCCTTGAACGCCTCGCGGGTGGCGGAACGGGCGCCGTCGGCGATGGCGAGGACGTGCAGGCCGTCGAACCTCGCGGGAGGGGTGTACGCGTCGGCGACGAGCTCGATGCCGTAGACGTCCTGCGCCATGTCCAGCAGCGCGTCCTCGATCCAGCGGATCTTGATGTTGCGCGGCCGCCCCTTGGACTTCGGGGAGTCCGGGCCGAGGGGCCACATCTCGGAGAACTTGCCGGGCGCGAACAACCGGTTCTGCACGGCGAGGGGAAGCGCCGCCCACACGTTGCTCTGCAGCGTCACGACCTGCTCGCGACGGTTGTTGCCGTCCGACAGGCCCTTCCACACGACCCGGCTGTTCGCCTTCTTCCAGCGACGGTCGTGCACCCGGATCTGGACCGCGTCACCGAGCTGCGCCTTGAGGGTGCAGGCGAAGGCGAGACCGACCGGGCCACCGCCGGCGACGTCCACCCGCAGCGGGGCGTTCCGACGCATCGGCGTCACACGGCTGCCCTGCTTCGGCAGCAGCAGCGTCGGACCGCACTGGCCGATCATCACAGTCTTCTCGTCAGCCATGGCCCTGTCCCCTCGTTCCCGTTCGACAGCGGGTACACGTGGCAGGCGGGGCAACGGTTCAAGGTGTTCCGAGGAAATTTTTCCCAGCCGCTGAACCGCTGCTCAGGACCCCTCACGAGACCGGACGAGGACCTCCACGCCGTCGAGGATCCGGTCCAGGCCGAACTCGTACCCCAGCTGCCGTTCCTCGGCCGCAGTGCCCGCCGGGTAGTCGAACGCGCCCGCGTCCACGGCCGTGCGCAGCGCTGGGAACCGTTGCGCCTCAACGAGACCACCGAGCAACGCGCTGTAGGCCGCGACCGACTCCCCCGAGGCCGACGATCCCAGATCCGTGCTCAGCCGCGCGGTGGTGAGCATGTAGTTGGCGGCCAGCAGGACCACGCCGACCTTGTCGCTCTCGCTCAGCCCGGTCCCGGCCAGCACCCGCAGCGCGCGGTCGGTCCACGCCAGCTGGTTGGGCGTGACCGGCGGTCCGGTGATGGGCAGGTGCACGATCCACGAGTGGGTGTGCAGCATCGTCCACTGCGCCCGGCACCAACGGCGCAGGCCCGCCCGCCAGTCGTCGCAGGGCTCGTCGAGCTCGGCGGGCACGGCCGCGACCGAGTCCAGCATCAGCAGCAGGATCTCGTTCTTGCTCTTCACGTGCCGGTACAGCGACATCGTGGTGAAGCCCAGCTGCTTGGCGATCTTGGCCATCGACACCTCGTCGAGGCCACCGGCGTCGGCCGCCTCCACCGCCGCGCGCACGATGCGGGCGAGGCTCAGCCCCAGCCTGGGCTCGGGCGCCGGTTCGTCGAGTCGCCCCCAGAGCACGTCGAGCCCGGACGGCAGCTTGTCGTTCATCGGCACCACTTTATTCGGGCTAGTCAGCGCCTTGCAGCGCGGCCGAGTGTATGGCATAAACTCGGTGTATGGCATACACAGCACTGGTCGCCGGCGGCGGCATCGCGGGGTCGGCGCACGCCCTGGCCCTGGTCAAGGCGGGGATCACCCCGGTCGTCTACGAGGCCTACGACCGGACTGCGGACAACGCGGGCGTCTTCCTGACCCTCGCGGTGAACGCCCTCGACGCCCTGCGCGCGCTGGACCTCGACGTCCACGACCTGGGCTTCGACACCCCGAGGATCACGATCACCAGCGGTTCCGGCCGCAGGCTCGGCGAACTCCCCTACGGCACGAGCAGGACCGTCAAACGAGCCGACCTGTACCGCGCCCTCCGCGAAGAGGCCCTCCTGCGCGGCGTGCGCTTCGAGTACGGCAAACGACTCGCGGACGCTCAGGACACCGCCGACGGCGTGCTGGCGACGTTCACCGACGGCACCACCGCCACCGGCGACCTGCTGGTCGGCGCGGACGGCCTGCACTCGCGCACCCGCGAGATCATCGACCCGGACGCACCGGGCGCGCGCTACTCGGGACTGCTCAACACCGGCGGCTACGCACGGGGCGTCGCGGTGGACAGCGAGCCGGGCATGATGAACGCCCTCTTCGGCAGACGCTGCTTCATGGCCTACACCGCCCACCCGAACGGCGAGGTGTGGTGGGTGGCGAACCCACCGAGCCCCACCGAACTGACCGCGATCACGCCCGCGGAGTGGCGATCCCGGCTGACCGAGCTGTTCCGGCGCGACCGCGGCCCCGCCGTGGACATCATCGCGGCGACCGACCGCATCCACACCGGCTGGAACACCTACGACCTCCCGACGATGCCTCGCTGGCACCGCGGCCGGATGATCGTCATCGGGGACGCGGCCCACGCCACCGCCCCGTCGATCGGCCAGGGCGCGGCCATGGCGCTCGAGGACGCCGTCGTGCTGGCGATGTGCCTGCGCGACAGCCCGGACGTCACCTCGGCGTTCACCTCGTACGAACGACTACGACGCACGCGGGTGGAACGCGTCGTCGAGCAGGGCAACCGCACCGGCGGCTGGAAGGCGCTCGGACCCGTGGCCCGGATTCCGCGCGACCTGATCATGAGCGTCGCCATGAAGCGGATGAGGCACGACCCCAGCCAGTGGATCTACGACCACCACATCGACTGGCACGAGCCCGTCAGCGCAACCCTTGCACGAAGCTCTCCCACGCACTGACGCCGAAGCTCAGCACGCCGGTCGCCGGAGACTTCGAGTCGCGCACCAGAGCCTCCGACAGGAGCGAAACCTCGACGCAGTTGTCGTCCTCGGTAGCACCGCTGTAGCTGCTCTTACGCCAGACGCGGGCCTCGCTCATGGAGTTCCTCTCGCGGTCGGCCGACGTAGTCCGCCAGCACCTTCCGCGATTCTTCCTCATCCAGAGCGACCTCGGCCAAGCGATCGAAGAGCAACCTGGTGCGCACGATGGCCGCTGGATCCTGCACGAACACCTTCGCCAGGTCGGTCGAGGCGAACGCCACGGGCCGCGCCTTGTCGTACTCCCACAGCACACAACTGGTGGCCACCAGTCGCGCCGTCGCGGGCACGATCCGAATCCGGGGCGCACCGAACAGCAGCTTGGCGTACTGGTCCTGCATGATCTGCGCGTCGCCGACCTGCGTGTGCAACGCGTGCTCGTGCACGTAGAACAGGCAGGCCGGCCGGTCGTGCCGGTTCAGGATCGCCTGACGGTCCATCCGGCACTTCACCACCGCCGGGATGCGCTCCTCCACGATGTACCCACCCATGCGGTACAGGCTGTCCGCGTATTCCGGCGTCTGCGACAGACCTGGGATCGCCTGCGTGTCGTAGCTCGTGACCGTCGCGGCCGTGGCCTCGGCCATCGCGAGGGTCTTGAGGTTGTCCGAGACCTGCACGATGTACTCGTCGAACGCGTACCTGAAGCGGCGCTTGAAGTCCTCGAAGTAGTCGATGTCCTTGCCCAGCATCGAGAGGTACTGCACGAGGTCGATCTCGCTGGGGCGGTACTTGCCGTTCTCCAGGGTCGAGACCTTGCTGGGGTCCCAGCCCAGCTTCACCGCGAACGCGGCGCCCGTCAGATCGGTGGAACGTTCGCGTACTTTGCGGAGTTCTTCGCCTAGATCCCTGCTGTACGCCGTAGAGGGTGTGCTGGTGGCCATTCCTCGACCGTAGGGGTTGCTCGAAAAGCAACAAGGTGCTCATTCGGGTGAAAACGGTCAGGCTGATCTTCAGCTCGTTGCCAGGAAACTCGCAGCCCTGACACAGCTTGGCGGACGACGATCCCCTGCCATGACTCGACTTCGCAGATCCTTGGTGATCAACGGACTGCTGGTGGTGGTGCTCCTCGGTGCCGGTGTGGCCGGTTACCTGATGTTCTTCGGTTCCTCCGGCAATGCCCAGTCCACCACCTCCGCCCGCACGGCCGCTGCCGCCAACCGCGACGTGAGCGAGGTGGTGACGGCCTCCGGAACCGTGCAGAGCTCCTACAGCGCCTCGGCCTCGTTCGGCGCGAGCGGCACGGTCACCGAGATCAACGTCAAGGTCGGCGACGTGGTGACGAAGGGCCAGCAGCTCGCGAAGCTCGACCCCACGCAGGCGCAGTGGCAGGTGGACATCGCGCAGGGCAACCTGAACGCGGCACTGGAGAAGGGCACGGGCACCAACGCGTTGCTGACGGCCTACCGGCAGACGCAGCTCGCTTTGCAGCAGGCCAAGGACAACCTGGCCGCGACCGTGCTGACGGCGCCCGGTGACGGCACGATCACGTCCGTCACGGGAGCGATCGGGCAGAAGGTCGGCAGCGGCAGCTCGTCGTCGTCCAGCAACAGCACCTCCAGCACGACCAGCACGACCACCACCTCCGGCTTCGTCGTGGTCACCGACCTCAAGAACCTCGTGGTGAAGGCGAACGTCTCCGAGTCCGACGTCAGCAAGCTCAAGGCCGACCAGACCGCGACCGTGACGGTGAATGCGATGTCCGGCACGCCGATCCAGGCCAAGGTCACGACCGTCGACCTCACCCCGACCACCGCGAACAACGTCGTGCAGTACGGCGTGAGCCTGGCGCTCACCCAGCCGCCCGCCGAGCTGAAGCCCGGTCAGTCGGCGAGCGTCGAGGTCACCGTGGCGTCCGCGACCGGCGTGCTCGCTGTGCCCGCCGCCGCGGTGCAGACCGTGAACGGCGCGAGTTCGGTCGCGGTGCTGGAGAACGGGGCCGAGACGCGCAAGACCGTCGAGATCGGGGTGCGCGGCGACCAGTACGTGGAGATCAAGTCGGGTCTGACCGCCGGCGAGGAAGTGGTTCTCCCGCAGGTGAGTACCTCTAACAACACCAACCGGCAGCAGCAGCCGGGCACCGGGCAGTTCCCCGGCACCGGCACCGGCACCGGTGGCGGCAACCGCAACGGCGGCGGGTTCACCGGGACCGGTCGATGAGCCCGGTCATCGAGGTCCGGAACCTCCGCAAGGTCTACGGCGCGGGCGACACGGCCGTGCACGCGTTGCGGGGCCTCGACCTGACCGTCGAGAAGGGCGAGTACCTCGCGATCATGGGCGCGTCGGGGTCGGGCAAGTCGACGCTGCTGAACATCCTCGGGTGCCTCGACGTGGCGTCGTCCGGCCAGTACCTGCTGGACGGGATCGACACGGGCGAGTTCGACGAGGAGCAGCTCTCGTTGCTGCGCAACAGGAAGATCGGGTTCGTCTTCCAGTCGTTCAACTTGGTGCCGCGGACAACGGCACTCGCGAACGTCGAGCTCCCGCTGGTGTACGCGGGAGTTCGGCGTGCCCAACGGCGCGAGCGGGCGTTGGCGGCGCTCGATCTCGTGGGTCTGAAGGACCGCGTGCACCACCGGCCGAACGAGCTTTCCGGTGGCCAGCAACAACGTGTGGCGATCGCGCGGGCCCTCGTCACCTCCCCGGCGATCGTGCTGGCGGACGAGCCGACCGGCAACCTGGACACCGAGTCGAGCCGCGAGGTCCTCGGCATCCTGGACCGCCTCAACGCGAGCGGGCGCACGGTCGTGCTGATCACGCACGAGGACGAGGTCGCCGCGCACGCCATGCGCACGGTCCGCGTCGTCGACGGCAGAGTCGCGGGGGTGCTGGTGTGAGGATCTTCGAGATCGCCGCCTTCGCCGTCCGCGGCCTGACCGCCAACAAGATGCGGTCCGGGCTCACCACGCTCGGCATCCTGATCGGCGTCGCGTCGGTGATCATGCTGATCGCGGTCGGCAACGGCGCGTCGAGCGCGGTGGAGCAGAGCATCTCCGGCCTGGGCACGAACATCCTGACGATCAGCCCGCAGCGCGCCCAGCCCGGCAGCACCGCGAAGCCGTTGACGACGGCAGACGCGGCCGCGCTGGTCGGCCCGGACTCCCCCGACGTCAAGTACGCCTCCCCGGTCGTCTCCGCGCAGGCGACGGCCGCGTACGGCGACACGACCCACGACGTGGGCCAGTTCATCGGCTCCGACCCGAACTACTTCAGCACCACCAACGGCTCGGTCGCTTCCGGGAACCTGTTCTCCGCCGACGACCTCCAGCAGGCGCGCAAGGTCGTGGTGATCGGCTCCACGGTCGCGACGCAGCTCTTCCCCGGCACCGACCCGGTCGGGAAGTCCATGCTGGTCAACAACATCCCGTTCACGGTGGTGGGCGTGCTGGCCACCAAGGGTTCCAGCGGCCTACAGGACGCGGACGACATCGCGGTGGCGCCGTTGACGACGACGCAGAACGCGCTGACCGGTTACGGCAGCCTCAACCAGATCGTGGTGCAGGCGCAGTCCGCCGACGCGTTGCCGAACGCGCAGGCCCAGGTGACGACGGTGTTGAACGGCCGGCACAAGGTCACCGACACCGCCGACTACCGCATCCAGAGCCAGGACCAGCTGCTGACCGCCCGCACCGCGACGACCGAGACGTTCACCGTGCTGCTGGCTTCCGTGGCGGCGATCTCGTTGCTGGTAGGCGGAATCGGCATCACGAACATCATGCTGGTCACCGTCACCGAGCGAATCCGCGAGATCGGCATCCGCAAGGCCGTCGGCGCGCCTCGCTCCTCGATCCTCGGCCAGTTCCTGATCGAAGCAACCCTGCTGAGCCTGTTCGGCGGCGCCCTGGGCGTGGCGGCGGGGGTGATCGGCAGCCAGTTCACCATCGCGGGCATCCAGCCGGTGATCGTGCCGTCGTCCGTGCTGCTCGCGTTCGCCGTGTCGGCGTTGATCGGTCTCTTCTTCGGCAGCTACCCGGCATCGCGCGCGGCCAAGCTGCGCCCCATCGAAGCTCTCAGGCACGAATAAGGAGTTCTGGCAGTGACCAACCCAACGCCCAACCCGCTCGACCAACCGCTGGAGAACAGCGACCTCTCCACCGAGTTGAAGGAACGCAAGGCAGGCGTAGGCAAGACCACGATGATCCTGGGCGTCGCGGTCCTCGCGATCGTGGCGTTCGTAGGCGGCGTGTTCGTGCAGAAGTCCTTCGGCGCCAGCGAAACCCCGACCCGCCAGAACGCCGCCGGACGCCAGTTCCCCGGCGGCGGTACTCCCCCATCGGGCACGAACCGTCAGGGCGGCGGCCAGTTCGGCCGCGGCACGATCGGCACGATCGACCACGTAGAAGGCACCACCGTGTACGTGAAGACCCAGAACGGCCAGATCGTCAAGGTGTCCACTTCGGACTCCACGAAGGTCGAGATCTCGTCCGAGGGCAAGCTGACCGACCTGAAGGCGGGCCAGCAGGTCGTCGTCCAGGGCCAGGCAGGCTCCGACGGCACCGTCACGGGCCAGACGATCACCCAGCGCCCGGCCACCGGCTGATGCACGATTCCCGGGTGGAACGGGGCCGGTTGCTGGTCGTCGAGGACGAACCGAGCATCCGCGAACTGCTGTGCGCCAGCCTGCGGTTCGCGGGGTTCACCGTGACCAGCGCCGCAACCGGCTCCGAAGCCCTGACAGCCGCCCACTCCACCTCGCCGGACCTGGTCCTCCTGGACGTGATGCTCCCCGACCGAGACGGCTTCGAGGTGGTCCGCCGCCTGCGTTCGTCCGGCGTGCGAGTCCCAGTCCTGTACCTGACCGCCCGCGACGGCGCCGACGACCGCATCACCGGCCTCACAATCGGCGGCGACGGCTACATAACCAAACCGTTCAGTCTGGAAGAGGTCATCGCCCGCGTAACAGCCGTCCTCCGCCGCACCCGCCCAGGCGCTCCCGACCTCCTGACGTGCGGCGACCTGACCCTGGACGTCGACAGCCACGTAGTCCGCCGCGGCACGCGCGTCATCGAACTCTCCCCAACGGAGTTCCGCCTCCTCCACTACCTGATGCGCAACACCGGCCGAGTCCTGTCCAAGGCCCAGATCCTGGACCAGGTGTGGTCACACGACTTCGACGGCGACGTAGGCGTGGTCGAGTCCTACATCTCCTACCTGCGCCGCAAGGTGGACGCCTCCTCGCCGCGCCTGATCCACACCGTGCGCGGCCTGGGGTACATGATCCGCCCATGACGTTGCGCGTCCGCCTGGTGGTGGTGCTCGTAGCCCTGGCGGCAGCGGGCCTCTTCGGCACGTGGCTGATCGGCTCCACGGTGATGGAGCGCTACCTACTCGGCCAGGTAGACGCCCGCCTGGACCGCGTCGTCTCTGTCCCGCGCGCCTTCCCCCTGCGCGACAACGTGATCGTCCGCGACTCCACCGGCATCGTGTCCGGCACCCCGTTCGCCGACCTGCCACCCTTCGGCACCCTGGCCTCCGGCGACCACGTGACAGTAGGAATCCGCCGCGTCGTGATGCGCGACTTCGACGGAACCGAACTCATCGCCTACGCCGACCAGTCGGAGGTGGACCGAGCCGTAGACGACCTCCGCCTGGCCTTCCTGCTGATCTCACTAGGGGCTTTGGCGCTGGTAGGCATGGCCGGCTACGCCCTGGTGCGCGCCTCAACCCGAGCCTTGGAGGAGGTAGAGCAGGTAGCCGGCGAGATAGCAGCCGGCGACCTGGCGCGCCGGGTCCCCGTGCGCACGCCGGGGTCGGAGGTAGGCCGACTGGCCTCGGCGCTGAACACGATGCTCGGCCAAATCGAGTCAGCATTCGCCGCACGGGTGACGTCCGAAAAACGGATGCGCCAGTTCGTAGCGGACGCCTCCCACGAACTGCGCACACCGCTGACCTCGATCCGCGGCTACGCCGAGCTGTACCGCCAGGGAGCGGCCCCCGACGCCTCATCGGTGTTGGCGCGGATCGAGGACCACGCCTCACGCATGGGCGTGCTGGTAGACGACCTGCTGCAACTGGCCCGCCTGGACTCAGAGCAGCCGCTGGTACTCGCGGAGGTCGACCTGGTCGTGCTGGTGAACGACGCGGTAGTAGAGGCGCGAATGCGCGAAACAGACCGCCCCGACTCAACGCAACCACCAGCAGACCCCACACCCGCACCCCAACTGGAGCTCCCAGCCACCCCCACACCCGCGACCAGGCCCGAACCGCCCGCCCTCTCGCCGGCGCCGCCCACCGCCCCAGTCCCCCGACCCGAGCCGCACGCCACTTCCGCACCCCAGCCGAAGCCGTTCGCTCCCACACCCCCGCCCGAGCAGCCCGCCGCCACTGCACCCCAGCCAGAACCGCCCGCTTCCCCAGCCCCGCCGGGACCACCCACCGCCCCAGACCTCCCGCCGGAGCCAGCCACCGCCCTCCCGTCCGAACCGCCCACCACCCCCGCGCGCCCCATCTCCCTCGAGCTCCCCGCCACCCCCGTCCGAGTCGAGGCCGACGAGGCGCGCGTCCGCCAGATCCTCACCAACCTCCTCGACAACGCCCTCATCCACACCCCACCCGGCACCCCGATCGCCGTCCGCCTCACCCCCACAACCTTCGAAGTGGCCGACCAAGGCCCCGGCATGACCCCCGACCAGGCCGCGCGCGCGTTCGAGCGCTTCTACCGCGCCGACCCAGCCCGCGGCCCCGGCGGCACAGGCCTCGGGCTGGCGATCGTCGACGCCCTCGTCATCGCCCACGGCTGGCGCATCGAGCTGGCTACCTCACCCGGCGACGGCGCCGTGTTCCGCGTGCTCTTCCGGGCGTGAGCGGTTGGGCCAGGTGCGTTCGTAGTGCTCTTCGGGGAAGTCGCTGGGGCTAGAACCTGTCACGTGCGCTAGATGGATTTGCTTTTGATAGAGGTTGTTACGTTCGCAAGAGGGTGCTGCGGGGATGTACATGACGTTTCCCCATCCCTGCTGGTCGGTGACGGGCGCGACGCTGTGGATCATGTCGCAGTGCCACCAGACGCTGTCACCGGCGTTAACGGTTGGAATTCCCGTTAGAGCCTCTAGCAGGAGTGAGTGGTACTTGCTGCTGACCGGGAAGACCTGGTTGACGGTGACGCCGCACATCTCGTCGTCGGGGACGTCGTCGAGGAGTGGGCGCAGCATCAGGTACGCCATGGCGCCCGGGATCGGGACGGTGTGCAGCACGCCCTGGTCGTGGGCCATGTCGGAGAGCGCGGTCCAGCCCTGGAAGGTGCGGAAGACCGAGCACATGGTGGTGCCGGGGTACTGCGGGCCGGCGGTGCGGTGGGCGGCGTCCCACGGGTCGTACTGCTCGGGCGTGCCGTCGAAGAGGTGCCGGAACGCCTGTTGGTACTCGGCGGTCATCCACAGGTCGAGGGTGCCGGGGTCGAGGTGGGTGCCGAGGCCGGAAGAGGTGGTGCCGGGCGGGCGGCGGCGGATGCGGTCCGGGTAGCCGACGTCGGTGGCCGGGTCGAACCAGCCCTCGTGGCGCCAGAGGCCGTTGAGGAAGCGTTGGACGGTGGCCATGCGCGGGTGGGCGCGGGCCTCGGCCTGGGCCGGTGACCAGTAGATCGGGTAGATCTCGGGCTTCGAGCCGACGCTGCCGAAGAAGTCGTCGCCGGGGCCGCGGTACTGGGCGAAGAAGTCGTTGGTCTCGACGTAGTCGACGATCGAGGCGTCCCACGCGAGGGCCTGGTCGCGGCTGAAGTGGTTGCGGACCACCACGCAGCCGCGGCGTTTGACCAGGTCGGGGTCGGCGGCGCCGGACTCGATGTCGGCGTAGTCGATCACCGGCCAGCCCTGGCCGGACTTCACGTCGTCGACTTCGCGCCGGATCTGCTCCTCGACGACCGCGAACACCTCCTCGACCGTGCGGCCGGACGCTTCGATGCGGGCGCGGATCGCCTTCTTGATCTCCTTCACGGCGAGGGGCAGGTCAGCGGGGGTCGTGTTCCAGCTCGGCAGCATCGCGACTTCCTTCCAGTAAAGCCTCCTAACTAGGAACGATAAGCGTGTCGCGACGTTGTAGGCAAGACCCCTAACTAGAATCCGCACCCGTGACCAAGCCGTCGCAGGAGTTGCTGCGCTCGATCTCCGACGAGCACGTGCTGCGGACGTTGATGTCCGCCCGCAAGCTGACGCGCGCCGAGCTCGCGGTCGAGACCGGCCTGTCGAAGCCGACCGTGAGCGAGAGCGTGCGCAGGCTGGTCGAGAGCGGACTGGTCGCCGACACCGGCGAACGCACGAGAGGTGGACGCGGCAAGGGCCGGGTCGGCTCGTTCTACGGCCTGGCCGAGGACATCGGCGTCGCCCTCGTCGTGACGATCGCCCCGGACGGCGTGACGGCCGAGTGCGTCGACGCCCACGGAGACGTCGTCGGCCGCACGCACCAGCCCGCCGCCGCGGCCGACGTCGCCACCGTGCTGCCCTCGGTGGTGGCGGAGACCGTTGCGGCGCACAACGTCCGGCTCTGCACGGTGAGCGCCGCCGACCCCGTCGACCGGGCCACCGGACGGCTCGTGCAGCTGCCCGACTCGCCGTTCCTGGTGGGCGAACTGGACCCGAGAGCGGTGCTGTCGCCGTTGCTGCACGGGCCCGTGCTCGTCGACAACGACGTGAACTGGGCAGCCCAGGCCGAGCACGCCGCGCTGGGCGTCGCGGACTTCGCCTACCTGTTCCTGGGCGAAGGCCTGGGATGCGCGGTCGTGCTGGACGGCGAGGTGCGGCGAGGGCGTTCCGGGCTGGCCGGCGAGATCTCGCACCTGATCACGGCCGGGCCGTCCGGGGCGACGCCGTTCATCGAGGTGTTCGGCGAGCTCGGGCTGCGCCGTCCGGGAACCACCGCGATCGACGTGCCCAGGCTTCTCGAAGCGGACTTCGACGTGCTGGCGCGGGCGATCGCCGGTGTCGTGACGGCTTTGGTGACGCTGACCGACCCCGAGGTGGTCGTGGTCGGCGGGTCGTGGGGGCCGTCGTTGCTGACCGCCGTCCGCGCCGAGTGCGAGCGGTCGCCACGTCAGGTCGAGCTCAGAGCGGCCTCTGTGGCTTCGCCGTCGCTCATCGGGGCTCGGGCGGCCGCGCTGGAGTCGTTGCGGAGCGCCCTCGTCAGCCTGGCAGGCTCGCGTACTCCTCGATCCTCGTGATGAGGCCGTTCTCGAAGCGGAAGTAGACGGCGGCGTCCACTGCGAACAGTCCGCCGTCCTTCGTGGCGACGTTCACGACGTGCTGCTGCAACACCTCGCCGGGCTGTTCGAACTGCCTGGTGATGTCGTAGCGCATCGACTCGATCGGCTCGATCTGCGCTTCCATGCCGGCGATGTTCTCGCCGATGCCGGAGTCGCCCTTGCCGTCGTTGTGCCAGACGGTGGCGTCGGCCGTGCACATGGCACGCGCCTCGGACCACTCGCGGTTCTCCAGGTGACGCAGGTAGGTGGTGGCCTTGGCCTTCAGGTCGTACATGAGCGCTCGCTCTCCTGCTTCGACTCGGATCGGGAGGTGGTTGCCGGGCGGCGACAACGGGCACGTGAACACGGCCGGGACCAGGTGGTGGTGCGAGAGGGTGGCCTGGTTGAAGTCGACCGTCACCTTCGTTAGAGGTTCTTGCAACGGCAACACCAACCAACGACCGATGCTCGGCGTTTCGAAGCCGTTGGTCTCGTCGGTGAAGACGACGAGACGTTGGCCCGGCATGGTTTCGAGGACCGTGAGGACGTGCTCACGACCGTCAATGGTGACGACCAGGTCCACCGGCGCCTTGACCGGCTGGGTGGTGCGGGGCGCGGTCAGGTGCTCGACTTCGACGTGTCGATCCTCCTGCGCCGCACGGAACTCGCCCTCGAAGACCCAGGCCGGGTCGTAGGGGTAGGTGTCGATGCCTTGCAGGCCTGACTGTTCCAGCGCCTTGTCGTCCTTGACGACCACGCCGTAGAAGCCGTCGGCGCCGCCGCTGAGCGCGGTTCGGCCGTCGGGGAGTTCGGTGACGCCGTCGACCTCGGTGTTGTTGAAGGTCAGGGCGCCGTCGGTCACTCGCCACTCCCCTGCGACGCCGGGGAGTTCCACCGGGCGGTCGCTCACGGTGCCCTTGGCGACGACCTTCACCTTGTCGGTGATCTCGGCCAACCTGGCTTCTCGCCACTGCGCGTAGGTCATTTCCGGGCCGTCCAGACGGTGCGTTCGGTGTGCAGGGCCAGGTCGTCGCGGTTCAGGGCCGTTTCCAGAGCCTCTGAGGCGAGTTGCCTGCCCAGAACGATGCGGGCGTAGCGTTCCACGGCCTCTGACCGTTCGATGTGGACGGTGATGGTGCGTTCGTCCTCGACGGTGAAGCCCGCCTCGGTGAGCTTCGGGCCCCAGTCGGCACCGCGGTGCGGGAGGCGTTCGTCGGGTCCGTCCGGGGCCTGGTCCGGGAAGAACTGGGGCATCCCCGCCAGTTCGACGACGGCCAGGACGCCGTTCGGGGCGAGGGTCTTGTGGAGCCGGCTGAGGGTGTGGGCCGGGTCGGCCATGTGGTGCAGCGACGCCGACGCCCAGATCAGGTCGGGGGTGCCGAGGTCGGGCCAGTCGGCGTCGAGGTCGGCCAGGACGGTGTGGACCCGGTCTGCCACGCCGCGTTCGCCTGCCTTGGCGCGGAGGCGTTGGAGGTGCTCCAAGGACGAGTCGACGGCGGTCAGGTGCGACTCGGGGAAGCGGGCCAGCAGGGCGAACGTGCCGGCGCCCGTGCCCGCGCCGAGGTCGACGATCTGGGCCGGGGCGGTCACCGGGAGGCGGTCGATGATGTCCGCGGTGTGGGTGGCAAGGAGTTCGGCGTCGAGGTCGAGGACCTCGGCCTGATCAACGCTGTCCGCGTGCCCATGGCCGTGCCCGTGGCCATGTCCGTGGCCATGTCCGTGTTCGCTCATGCCACCAACGTAGGTCTGCCATGCGCCTCGTGCACGGCCGCTTGCGCATTCGGCAAGAAGCTCAGCCCGAGCGGTGCCACCCGCGCAAGATCAGGCCTTCCCGGCGGCGTGTTTGTCCGCGTTGTGACCTCGACGGGCCTCCCGGTCGAAGATGCCGAGGATCTCGCACGGTCCACCCGCCGTGCCGATCGCGTGCGGCAGCATCGTCGGGAACTCCGCCGCCTGGTTCGTCTCCACCCGGAACCGGCGGTTGCCCAGCAGCAACACGGCCGTCCCGGACAGCACCACCAGCCACTCGCGGCCCGAGTGGGCGCGCAACGAGGCCGGGTTGTCAGGCGGCGGGGTGGTCATCCGCTGACGCATCACGGTCATGCCCGGCTCCGCCTTGATCGGCCAGCGCATGGTGCCGTGGGCGCCGTCGAGCATCGGGCTGACGATCACGTCGTCGGTGTCGGTCTCCACCAGCTGATCCAGCGACGTGTCCAGGGCGCGCGCCAGCGTCACGAGCTGGTCCAAAGCCAGGCGCCGTTGGCCGTTCTCGATGCGACTCAGGGACGACGGACTGAGCTTCGCGCGGGTGGCGAGTTCGTCCAGGGACCAACCCTGGGCGACTCGGAGGGCGCGAATTCGCTTGCGCACGAGGCCGTCCAGATCGCCGTCTTCTTGCGTCATGCGCACGATCGTATGTCCGTCGCGCAAACCGCGCCTAGCTTCGGCCGCATGACTCGAACGAAAACCCTGGTCGCGGTGTGCGTGGCCTTGATGGCCGTGATCTCGTCGGTGACCGGCCTGAACGTCGCCCAGCCGCACCTCGCCGCCGAGTTCGGCGCGTCGCAGAGCACGGTGTTGTGGATCATCAACGGGTACGTGCTGACGTTGGCGGCGCTGTTGCTGCCACTGGGTGCCGTCGGCGATCGCTGGGGGCGGCGGCCGGTGCTCGTCGGCGGGCTCGTGGTGTTCGGGATCGCGAACGCGGTGGCGGGGCTGGCCCCGTCGGCCGAGGTGCTGCTGGCGACGCGGGTGGTGGCCGGGGTCGGGGCGGCGACGATCATGCCCGTCACGCTCGCCGTGATCACCTCGACGTTCCCGGAGCAGGAACGCGGACGGGCCATCGGGGTGTGGACCGGGGTGGCCGGGGGCGGTGGGCTGCTGGGGATGTTCCTGTCCGCGCTGCTCGTCGACGTCGCCACCTGGCGGTTCCTGTTCGTGCTGCCCGTCGCGCTCGTGGCGACCGCGATCGTGCTGGCGTTGCGGGAGGTGCCGGACTCGCGGGACGTGCGGCCGTTCGACGTGGGCGGAGCGGTCACGTCCGTGATCGCGGTGGCCGGGTTGATCTACTTCCTGCACGAGGGCGGCCTGATCGGCCTGGCCGTCGGGGCGAGCGCGGCGGTGGCGTTCGTGGTGTGGGAACTGCGGCATCCCTTGCCGTTGCTGGACATCCGGCTGTTCCGCACGCGGAAGCTGGCCACCGGGTCGCTGGTGCTGCTGGTGGTGTTCGGGGTGCAGGCCGGGGTGTCGATCGTGCTGTACCCGTTCTTCCAGACCGTGCTGGGGTGGTCGGGGCTGGTGTCGACGGTGGCGTTGCTGCCGATGGCCGGCGTGATGATGGTCGTATCCGGGCTCGCGCCACGGCTGGCCGAACGGGTGGGCGCACGCGTGACGATGAGCGCCGGGATCGCCTTGGGCGGCACGGGTTTGGCGTTCATGGCGGTGTTCGTGGACGGCGGCTACCTGGCCGTGCTGCCGGGCATGATCGCGATGGGCGCGGGCATGGGGTTGTCGATGCCGCCCGCCACCGAGGCGATCACCAGCGCTGTGCCGCAACAGGGTGTGGCGTCGGCGTTGAACGACGTCACGCGCGAGTTCGGCACGGCGCTAGGGATCGCCTTGCTGGGCGCGATGGTGGCGAGCGCGGTCGACGGCGGCGGGTCCTTTGTGGAGGGATGGCGGACCGCCATGTGGGCCGGGGTGGCCCTCATGGCGGTCCTGTTCGGCGTCGCTATGCGTCGATGAGCAGGTCGAGCAGCTTCTGCGGGGCGTCGTCGCCGAAGAGGCTCTGCACCGTGACCTCGGTGTCGGCGGCGGTCTTGGCCGCCCGCTCCCACATGGCCTCCTCGTAGGAGGCGAGCGCGGTCTCGACGTCGGAGGAGGTGGCGAGCGCCAACGCCAGTTCGGCGCCGTCGAGCATGGCGAGATTGGCGCCCTCACCGTTGGGAGGCAACAGGTGCGCGGCGTCGCCGACCAGCGTCACACCCGGCACGCGCTCCCAGCGGTGGTCGTCCGGCAGGGCGTGATGAGCGCGCAACTGGGGCGTGGTGTCGGTGTCGAGGATCAACGACCGCAACTCCGGCGCCCACCCCTCGAAGTGCCGCGCGACCTGCACCGGATCGGTGACGTCGAACGTCTCGAACCACTCCAGCGGCCGGTTGAACTCGACGTAGGTGTGCAGCAGGCCGCCCGCCTCGCGGTGCGCGAAGATGCCGCAGTCCTTGCCGGGCGCGAAGAGCGATCCACCACCGACCGCCTTCGCCGTGGCCGGGAACCGGGTGTCGGCGTCGCGGATGAAGGTCTCGATGAAAGCCGACCCCGCGTACACCGGCTTGGCGTCCGACACCAACGGCCTGACCCGCGACCACGCCCCATCAGCGCCAACGAGCACATCGGTGTCGAGAGCGCCCGGATCGGTGACCTTGCTCCCCCACCGCACGGTCCCAGCAGGCAACGAGTCGAGCAGCATCTGCCGCAGGTCAGCGCGCTGCACCTCGGGACGGCCACCACTACCGTCGTCGGCCTTCTCGAACAGGACCGTGCCGTCGTTCTCCAGCACCCGCATGGCCTGCCGACCGGGCAGCACCAACCGCTGGAACTCCTCCACCAACCCGGCGGCCTCGACGGCGATCTGCCCGTTGTAGTCGTGGATGTCCAGCATCCCGCCCTGCGAGCGCGCCGTCGGCGACTCCTCCGCCTCGTGGACGACGGACGGGATGCCGTGGACGTGCAGCACGCGAGCGAGCGTGAGACCGCCGAGTCCGGCACCGATGATCGTGACGCGCATTAAGAGGCTCCCCTGGTTCGATCGTGCCGCCTCCCTGACGGCACGACCAACGGTGCTCGCAGCCCCTGGCAGCCCCCGCACGCCTCACTGGCACGGCCTGGCAGCGCCTGTCACCACTCGGCGAACGAGCCGTCGTCGTGCCGCCAGATCGGCGACCGCCACGAGTGCCCGACCTCGGCCGCCCGCCGCACCGCAGCCTCGTCCACCTCGACCCCCAGCCCAGGCCCGGTAGGCCGCTTCATCCACCCATCCACCACCCGCACCGGCGCCATGTCGACCAGGTACGTCGGGTCCGTCCCGTTGTAGTGCATGCCCGCGCTCTGCTCCTGGATCAGGAAGTTCGGCGTGGTGAACGCGACCTGCAACGACGCCGCCAGCGAGATCGGCCCCAACGGGCAGTGCGGCGCGATCGACGCCCCGTACACCTCCGCGAGCGACCCGATCCGCCGCAACTCCGAGATCCCGCCCGCGTGCGACGGATCCGGCTGCACGACCGCGACCCCGGCCTCCAGCACGGGCTTGAACTCCCACCGCGAGAACAACCGCTCCCCCGTGGCGATCGGCACCGTAGAAGCCTGCACCACCGAAGCCAGCACCTCGGCCGGCAACTCGGGCAGCACGGGTTCCTCGACGAACATCGGCTGCACCTCTTCGAGCATCCGCACGAGCCGGCGCGCCATCGCGGGCGACACCCGGCCGTGGAAGTCGATGGCGAGATCTCCCTGCGGCCCCAACGCCTCCCGAGCCTCCCGAGCCCGCGCGACCACGGCCTCGGCATCGGCGGGTGAGGCGATCGGCCGCATCTCCGCGGTGGCGTTCATCTTCACCGCGGTGAATCCGTCCGCGACCTGCCGCGCCACGGCGTCGAAGATGCCGTCCGGCCGGTCACCGCCCACCCACGAGTACGCCCGCACCCGATCCCGCACCGGCCCGCCCAGCAGTTCGTGCACCGGCAACCCGCGAGCCTTGCCCGCGATGTCCCAGAACGCGTGGTCGTAGCCCGAGAGAGCCGACGACAGAACGGGACCACCGCGGTAGAAGCCACCCTTGCGCAGCACCTGCCACATGTCCTCGACACGCAGCGGGTCCTGGCCGATGACCAGCTCCGACAGCTCGTGGACGGCGGCGCGGACGGTCTCCGCCCTGCCCTCCACCACCGGCTCGCCCCAGCCGGTCACCCCCTCGTCCGTGCTCACCTTGAGAAACAACCAGCGGGGCTCGACCAGGAACGTCTCGACCGCCGTCACCTTCATGAACTGTCCTTTGCCGCGGACCAGCCGCCGTCGACCAGAAGCTCCGCGCCCGTCACGAACGACGCCGCAGGAGACAGGAGGAATCCGATCACCGAGGCCACCTCGGCCGGGTCGCCGAGGCGGCCTGCCGGGGTGGCGAGGGCACTGCGTTCCCGATCCTCGGTGGAGACCCGGTCCCACGCCGCTGTCAGCACGGGACCGGGCAGCACTGCGTTGACGCGGACGTCGGGGGCGTACTCGACGGCGAGCTGGCGGGTCAGTGCGACCAGCCCGCCCTTCGAGGCCGCGTAGGCGCCGTGTCCGGGGATGCCGAAGTGCGCGTGCACGGACGAGACGAGCACGACCGAACCCTTGCGCTGCCGCAACGAAGGCAGGCACGCCCGCAGTCCGTGGAAGGCGCCGCCGAGGTTCACGGCGAGCTGCCGTTCCCACTCGACAGGCGTCGTCAGATCCAGCGGTTTGACGGCGACGGTGTAGGCGTTGGAGACCAACGCGTCCACCTCGCCCTCGCACAGCTCCACGGCCCGCTGCCACACAGCGGGATCGCTGACGTCCCCCTGCACGGCCACGTCGCCGTGCAGGTCGATGCCGACGACCTGGTAGCCGTTGTCCGTCAGGTGCTGGGCCGTGGCGGCGCCGATTCCGGCCGCCGCGCCTGACACCACCGCGCGCTTCATGCAGGTTCTCCTAGAGCTTCTGCCGGTAGACCTTGTTGTCCGGACCGCGCACGACCGTCCACGCGGAGCCGTCCGGACCAGCAGTAGCACCGACGGCGCCGACGAGCGAGTTGCTCGGGAACTCCGGACGCTTGAACCAGCCGCCCCAGACACCGGCCGACGAGTTGACCTGCCAGAGGGTGTAGTCGCTGGCCCGCGCGAACAGGTAGATGCGGTCCTGGTACTCGACGAGGGTGGGGCTGCCGGAGATCACACCTCCGAGTGACGTCCACTCGCCGCCCGCGACCGGGCGCACCCAGACGTTGTCGGCGGCGGTGCGGACGGCCACCTGGCCGCCGGCGACGCTGGGCCGGCCGTAGATCGGAGCGTCACCGGGGGCGCCCAAAGAGCTCCACGAGCCACCGGAGTACTTCCAGACCTTGCCGTCCTCGCCGCGCACCACGACCGTGCCGTCAGCAGCAACGGAAGGCGCGTCGGTGAGCTTGCCGCCCAGCGACTTCCAGGTGCCCCACCGTCCGTTGTGGAGGGTGCGCTGCCAGAGGCGGTTGTCGGTGCCGCGAACGGAGACCTCGACGTCGGTGCCGACCGCGCGGACGGCGGGCTGGCCCTGGATCGCCTTGCCGAGACCGCTCCACTTGCCGTCACGCTGAACGCGCAACTCACCACCGTTGCCACGAGCAAAAACCAGCGCCGAGTCACCAACACGCGCGATGGCCGGAGAGGCGGTGGCGTCAGAGGAGCCGACGGCCTCGCCGGGAACGAGGTCGGTGCCGCGCAGCTTGAGCATCGCGGTGCCGTGCGCAGGGACCGTCACGGTGTAGGAGTCGGAGACAACGCCCCGGTCGGCACGAGCCCGCAGGTCGCGAACCGAAACCGAACCCTTCAACCCCGCGTCGGCGACGTTCACGGTCATCTCGGCGGGGACGTCGCGGCGGTTCAGCAGCACGACGGAGCGTTCACCCTTGCGGGACAACACCTTGCTGTAGACGTCGGTGTCTCCGGTCGACGCGACGCGGACGCCCTGGATGGCCAGCGGGTCCTGGTTGACCGCGAGGATCTCCGGGTTCTTCAACGTCGACACCATCGACGGCGGCAGCGTGCGCGGGTCCGAGCCGATGATCAACGGCGAGGACATCTGCGCCCACATGACGAACTGCGAGGTCGACTCCTCCTCGTTGAGCTCGTAGGTGCCCTGCTGCGTCTTGCGCATCGGGATCAGGTAGTCCGGGTCGTTGTAGCGGCCGGGGCCGTTCGACTCGGGGTGCGCTGCGTTGCGGTCCATGTTGCGCAGCACGTCGCGCCAGATGCCCTCGTACGGCGTGCCGAACGCGATGTCGGTGCTGGAGCGCCACGAGTCGCCGGTCAGCGGGCCGAACGTGTAGGAGAAGTCCGCGGTCTGGTCGGGGGTGTGCGGGACGCCCCACTCGTCGGTGACCGGGTTGCAGATGTTGAGGATCATCGGCCGCCCGGCCTTCCGCAACGCCTTGCTGAAGTCCGCGTACGCCTGGGCGGGCTTGAGGTTCGCCGCGATACCGCACAGGTAGTCGACCTTGACGGCGTCGAACTTCCAGTCGGCGAACCGCTTGGTGTCCTTCTCGTAGTACCCGCCGCCGCTGCCTGCCGCGCAGTTCTTGCCGTCGGACGGCCCGGCGTCGGTGTAGATGCCCGCCTTCAGCCCCTGGGCGTGCAGGTCGCGGACGAGCTTGGAGAGACCGCTCGGGAACTTCGCCGGGTCCTCCTGGAGGTTGCCGCGGGCGTCGCGCGGGGTCGGCGCGGTCCAGCCGCCGTCGATCCACACGATCTTGTACCCGGCGTCGCGCATGCCGCTGCTCACGAGGAAGTCCGCGATGCCGCGGATCTCCTTCTCGCTGGGCGCGCCCAGGCCGTAGTAGGTGTTCCAGCCCATGTACGGCGTCTTGGCCGCACCGCTGTCGTAGTAGGTGGGCGCTCCCTGGTCGTCACCTGCGAATGCAGGCGTCGCCACCAGGGACATCAGGGCGACTGCCAACGCGACTCTGCGAACCGACATGCTCGTGAGCCTCCCTCCTGCTCGCCTTCAGGTCAAGAATAATTCGTAATTTATGTGTAGTACGCTGGCGCCCGTGAGCTACCGCTACGAGATCACCCAGGCAGTCGTGCGGCAGGGCATCATCGCGATCATTCGCACCGCCGACACCTCTTCCGCTGTTCAGGCCGCCGTTCCGTTGCTGGACGCGGGCATCACGTCCCTCGAACTGCCGCTGACGAACCCCGGCGCGCTGGAGGCGATCCGGCAGCTGCGGACCGACTACCCGGACGCCACCATCGGCGCCGGGTCCGTGCTCGACGAGGCGTCCGCCGTCGCCGCCGTCCGGGCCGGCGCCCAGTTCCTGGTGGCGCCCAACCTCGACGCCGCCGTGATCCGCGCCGGACACCGCTACGGCGCCGCGGTGCTGCCCGGCGCCGGCAGCGTCTCCGAGGTCGTGCAGGCACTCGAAGCCGGCGCGGACGCGGTGAAGGTCTTCCCCGCGCCCACCCCGCAGTGGGTCAAGGACGTGCTGGCCGTGCTGCCGTACGCGCCGCTCGTGCCCACCGGCGGCGTCGCCCCGGCCGACGTGCCGGACTGGCTCGCCGCCGGAGCCGTGGCGTGCGGGGTCGGGTCGGCCCTCGCCCGCACGCCCATCGAGGAGATCAAGGCCCTGATCAGGCAGGCCTGAGCACCACCACGTCGGCGTCGTGCGCCGCGGTCCAGTCGAACGGGACGCCGACGTGGGTCAGGTGGGCCGCCGAGTAGACCTGGCCGCGTTCGTCCACGTAGGACTCGGCAGTCAGGTCGCGCAGCCTCACCCGCGGCGACTGGCCGGGCACCATCGGCACCCCGGTCAGCGACCCCGTGTTCCACGCCAGCACGACGATCCGGTCGTCCGAGCTGTACTGCACGGCGTCGCCCAGCAACCGCACCTCACCGCCGTGCACGACCTCCCGGATGTCCTTGTACCGGGCGATCAGCGAGGCGGCCTCCGCACGTTCTTCGAGAGACCAGTCCCGCACGTCCGCGCCGATGCCGAGCACACCGGCCATGGCGAGCACGAACCGGAACTTCAGCGAACGCGGGCGCGCGTCGAAGAAGCCCGGCGCATCGGTCACCCACGACGACATCAGGTGCGGCGCGTGCATGTGCAGGAACCCGTGCTGGATCTTCAACCGGTCGAGCGGCGCCGTGTTGTCGCTGGGCCACACGACGTCGACCATGCCGGTCGTGGCGAGATCCGTCCGGCCGCCACCGCCCGCACAGCCCTCGACCAGCACGTGCGGGTGCTTTTCCCGCAGGTGCTCCAGCACCCGCCAGTAGTTGCGGACGTGCGCGTTGTCGAGCTCGCCGGACCGTTCCGTGGCAGGCCGGTTCATGTCCCACTTGAGGTAGCTGATCCGGTGCTCGGTGAGCAGTCTGTCCAATGTGGAGATCACGAACTCGTAGACCTCAGGCAGTCCCAGGTTGAGCAGCATCTGGTTGCGGATGAGCGTGGGCTCGCGACCGTCCATCCTGTACACCCAGTCCGGGTGCTCGGCGTAGAGCTGCGACTTCGGGCTCACCGACTCGGGTTCGACCCACAGCCCGAACTCCAGGCCGGTCGCCCGGACCTCCTCGACGAACGCCCCGAAGTCCGGCGACTCCGGGTACCAGTCGCCGAGGCCGCCGGTGTCGTCGTGCCGACCCACGAACCAGCCGTCGTCGACCACGAACAGCTCGACGCCCAGCTCCGCGGCGATCCGCGCCAGCTCCAGCTGCTTGGGCAGGTCGACGTCGAACCCCGTGGCCTCCCAGGAGTTGTAGAGGACGGGCTTGCGGGCGGGCCGCGACCGCAGCCGGTCGTAGGCGTGCCAGACGCGGGACAGATCGTCCGTCGAGTACGCCAGCGCCAGCTCGGGCGTCACGAACGTCTCCCCCGGCCCGACCACGACCGGGCCGAGCATCCCGGCACGCACGCGCGTGAGCCCGGAAGGCTCGACCTCGGCCGTGATCTCCCAGGACCCGGACCACGCCAGCGAGACACCCCACGTGTCGTCCACGGACAACCAGGGCGCGTAGTTGTGCCCGGGAACGCCGTAGGAGCTGCCGATTCGGAACCCGCCGGCAGGCAGGGAAACGTGGTCCAGCTGGAACTCGCGAGCCCACTCGCCGTGCAGGAACGACAGCGTCGGTTCCCCCACGGGCAGGCACACACCCACCGAGCCGATCTTGGCGAGACGCAAGGACTCGTCCCGCAGGTTGGTGACCTCCACCCACCGCGACAGCACGTCCACGGTCAGCTCGGGCCGGTAGCAGAGCACGACGCGCAGGCCGGCGACCTCGTCGGCGAACGCGAGCCGCAGCACGCCGCCGTCCTCCGACGAGCCCTCGAACGTCAGCCACGAGTCACCGTCGATCTCCAGGTCGGCGCCGGTGAACGGCCGTTCGCCGCGCGGCGCGTACTCGATCGGCGCCGCGTCGGCCTCGGTGATGAAGTGGATGTCGCCGCGGTTGGCGTAGGCGGACGGCCCCACCTCGACGCCGTGCGGCCCCCACGCCACCAGCTCGGCCCAGCGGCCGCCCGGCTCGACGGCCACCGTGTAGGACGTGGTGGCCATCCGCAGCGTCCATTGCTTCTGGGTCCACTGGGTCATTTCACCGCTCCCACCGCGAGTCCGGAGATGAAGTGCCGCTGGAACCGCAGGAACACCGCCACGGTCGGGATCGCCGCGATCACCGACCCGGCCGCGATCACGTTCCAGTTGGAGACGTACTGACCCTGCAACGCGAGCAGCGCCGGGGTCACCGGCATCACGGCCGAGGACCGCAGCACGGTGATCGCCCACAGCAGGTCGTTGAAGATCCAGGTGAACGCCAGCGCCGCGAGAGCCGCCAGCGCGGGCCTGGTCATGGGAAGCACGATCCGCCAGAAGATCTGCACGGGACCGGCGCCGTCGATGGTGGCGGCCTCCTGCACCTCGTTCGGCATCGCGCGCATGAAGCCCTGCAACACGAACGTGTAGAAGCCGAGCCCGAACCCGACCTGCACCACGATCAACGCGAACAGCGTGTCGTAGATGCCGAGCACCTCGGTCAGCTTCGACACCGGCACCAGCAGGATCTGCGGCGGCAGCAGGTTGCCCGCGAGCATCAGCAGGATGATCGTGCGCCGGCCGGGGATCGCGAACCGGCTGAGCGCGTACGCGGCCGCCGAGGCCAGCGCGAGCGAGAGGAACACCGTCGGGATCGTCACGATGACGCTGTTCCACATCGCGCCCGCGCCGCCGTTCGTCCACGCGTCGGTGAACCCGGCGAACGTGAACGACTGCGGCACCGACGCGAGGCCGTTGGCGGCGATGTCGTCGAAGCTGCGGACGGCGGTGACCAGCACGGCCAGGATCGGCAGCAGCCAGAGCACCGAGATCGTGCCCGCCACGGCATGGAACACCCGGCCAGAAGAAGTGCGGCTCGACATCAGTTCTCCCGGAATGCGCGGACGAGGTAGGTCACGATCACGCCGAACGCCAGCACGAAGATGACCACGGCGAGCGCCGAGGCGTAGCCGAGCTTGAGCGACTGGAACGCGGTCGAGTACATGTACGTGCTGAGCAGCTCGGACGAGTGGTAGGGGCCGCCGCGCGTCATCGACCACACCACGTCGAACGACCGCAGCGAGTCGATCACGATCACCGACAGCACCACCGAGTTGACGCTCGACAGCTGCGGCCAGGTGATGTGCCGGAACTTCTGCCACGCCGTGGCACCGTCCAAAGTGGCCGCTTCGTACAGGCCGGGGTCGATCCCCTTGAGGCCCGCCAGGTACAGCACCATGACGTACCCGACCTGCCGCCACAGCGCCGGCACGAGGACCGCGTAGATCGCCGTGTCCGGGTCGGCCAGCGGCGAGGAGTCGAAGATCCCACCCGGCTGGTAGAGCACCTGCCAGATCAACGACGTGGCCACCAGCGAGAACACGACGGGGATGAACAGCGCGGCGCGGTAGATCCCGACGCCACGGCGTTCCTTCTGCAGCAGCACGGCCATCCCGAGGCCGCCGACCGCGGACAGGCCGCCGAAGAGCACGAGCCAGATCGCGGTGTTCGTGACGGCGGTGTGGAAGACCGGGTCGTCGATCATCCTGGCGTAGTTGTCGAGCCCGACGAACTGGGGCGGCGAGACGCCGTCCCAGTTCGTCAGCGCGAGCCAGAAGCCCTGGATCGCGGGCCAGAAGACCCAGAACCCCTCCACCAGCAACGGGATGAGCACGAACAGCAGCAGGATCGGAGGGACCCTGGTGAAACTCCTGGTCATGTCAGCTCGACCACACCTGCTCGGCGGCCTTCTGCCACGTCGTCAGGATGGAGTCCAGCTGGTCGGGCTGCTGGAGGAACTTGACCAGCGCCGCGTCCGCGGTGGGCTGCAGGGCGTCGCTGGAGTCGCGGTTGAAGAACTGGGTGATCTCCGCGGCCTCCTTGAGGTGCTGGCGGCCCTTCGTGACGAGCGGCGTGCCGGAGTCCTTGGCGTTCGGGTGCGTCGGCAGCACGGTGCCGGACGAGGCCTTGATGTAAACCTCCTGCCCCTCGGCCGTCGCCGCGTACGTCAGGAACTCCTTGAGCTCCTTGACGTGCGGGGACTTGGCGCTCGCGAAGAACCCGTCGGTCGGGCCCTCCTCCGCCAGCGGCACGTTCGGGTCGATGATCGGGAACCGGAAGAAGTCGATGTCGTCGATCGCGTCCTTCGGGGCCGCGTCGGCGAAGAACGCGCCGGTGAGCAGCATGCCCGTGCGGCCCTGCAGCATCGCCGTGGTGGCGTCCTGGAAGCCGATCGCCGTGCCGTTGGGGTCGGTGTAGGGCAGCACCTCACGCCACGGCGTGAAGATCGCCTTGACCTTCGGGTCGTCGAACTTCTGCTTGCCCGCCAACAGTTCGCGGTGGAACGGCGCGCCGTTGATGCGGATGTTGAAGTAGTCGAACCAGCTCGACGCGGTCCACGGCGAGTCGGAGCCCGCGCCCATGCCGAGCGGGATCACGCCCTTGCCCTGGAGGACCTTGCAGAGGTCGACGAACTCGGTCCACGTCTTCGGCGGGGTGACGCCCCACTTCGCGAAGTTGGACTTGCGGTAGAAGAAGCCCCACCAGTAGTACGTCGTCGGCACGAACACCTTGCCGCTCAACGTCTTGAACGACTGGGGGTAGTCGCCCATGGTCTGCCAGACGTCGCTGACGTCGAGCAGCAGCCCCTTCTCCTCGTAGCCCTTGAGCAGCGCTCCGGGGTACCAGGTGTAGAGGTCGGGCGGGTTGGCCGAGGTGAGGTAGCTCGGCAGCTGGGTCCGGAAGGTCTCGGAGGCCACGGTGTTGACCGAGGCCTGCGCGCCCTTCTTGTCGTTGAACGCCTTCACCAGTGCGTCGATCGCCGCTTTGGCAGCGGGCGCCGAGAGGTTCGACTGGATCGTGGCCGTGCCCGCGGCCTGGGTGACCGGGCCGGAGGACGCCGAGGTGGCGCAGGAAGCCGTGCCGCTGACCAGCAACCCGGCTCCCGCGGCGGCGGTGACGCGGAGGAAGTGACGCCTGTCCATGGCGGACAGATTGCGCGCAGGTCATGATCATGTCAAGAATAATTCATAATTTATGATGTGCCGTATGCTCTGACCTCATGAGCGAGAAGCGGCTTCGGGGCGTGCACGGCCAGACCGTCGAGGCGCTGGCGGGCCGGATCCTCGCCGGCGAGATCGGCGAGGGCGACACCCTCGACCTCCCGGCGTTGCGCGAGGAACTCGACGTGTCGCTGACCGCGCTGCGCGAGGCTCTGAAGGTCCTGTCCGCCAAGGGCATGATCGACGCCAGGCAGAAGCGCGGCACCTTCGTGCAGCCGCGGTCGTCGTGGAACCTCCTCGACACCGACGTGATGCGCTGGCAGACCCAGGCGAGCAACACCGACCACGGCCTGTTCGACGAACTGACCGAGATGCGCGTGATCGTCGAGCCCGCCGCAGCCCGTCTGGCCGCCGAACGGGCCTCGGACGCCGACATCGACGCGCTGGCCGGCGCACTCGACCGGATGGCGTCGGCCCGCGACCTCGCCGCGACCGTTCGGGCGGACCTGGAGTTCCACCGGCTGCTCATGGCGGCCACGCACAACGCGTTCCTGACCCAGGTCGAGCGGATCATCGCGATCGGCCTCGCCGAACGGGACAAGCTCGTGCACGGAACGGTCGAGGACGACCCGGTGCCGTCGCACCGCGCCGTGCTGGACGCGATTCGCGAACGCTCGCCGGAGGCCGCCTACGAGGCGATGCGCGCGCTGGTCGACAAGTCGGGCGCAGACCTCGACCGCCTGCGCTGACTCTTAATCGATACGACACCATCGAGTACCGGTAAGACGGTTGTGAAAGACATTCACGTCCGTCAGCATCGGGCCTCATGCGCCTGATCACGCTCGCCGTCGCCGTCGTGCTCGCGATCTCGGCCGCACCCGCGGTCGCGGCACCCGGTCTGAAGATCGCCACCTACAACGTGTTCATGCTGTCGCGGAACCTCTACCCGAATTGGGGACAGGTCGCCCGCGCCGACCTCGTCGACAGCACCGGCGTGCTCGACGGGCAGGACGTCGTCGTGGTGCAGGAGGCGTTCGACAACGCCGCCTCCGACCGGTTGCTCGCGAACCTGCGCGACACCTACCCGCACCAGACGCCCGTGCTGGGCCGCTCCAAGGCGGGCTGGGACGTGACGTCCGGTGCCTACCGCGACTCGACGCCGGAGGACGGCGGGGTGGCGGTGCTGAGCCGGTGGCCGATCACCACCCGCGTGCAGCACGTCTACCGCGACGCCTGTGGCGCGGACTGGTTCTCCAACAAGGGGTTCGCCTACGTGCGCATTGAGGCCCCGTCCGGCCCGGTGCACGTCATCGGGACGCACATGCAGGCCGAGGACTCGACGTGCACGAGTGCGCCGGAGGGGTACCGGGTCAAGCAGCGGGCCGAGATCAGGGCGTTCCTCACCGCGCGGAACATCCCCACGACCGAACCGGTGTACGTGGCCGGCGACATGAACGTGATCAAGGCCGGCGCCGAGTTCCCGAAGATGGTGTCGGAGCTCGGGGCGCGGACGCCGGAGGTGGGCGGCCACCCGTTCTCGTGGGACTGCGCGGACAACAGCGTCTGCCGCGACCAGTACGGGCCGGAGTACGCCTCGGAGCACCTCGACTACGTGCTGACGATCCAGGGGCCGTTGCTGCGCAACGAGACCCGGCGGGTGAAGAGTCCTGAGTGGTCGATCTGGTCGTGGGGGCGCAAGTACACCTTCAACGACTTCTCCGACCACTACCCCGTGTTCGCTAGCTGAGCACCGGGGCCACGGTCAGGCCGAACTCGCGCATGCCCATCCAGTCCACGGTGGCGCCGGTCTCGGCCAGCTTGATCCGGACGGCGTAGATGCTCAGCAGCAACGCCTGGAGCGAGTCCACTCCGTACGCGGCGTCCACCGCCTCGTCACCGATCTGATGTGGACACTCCCAGTCACCGTTGGTGCTCAACGGATCGGGGCGCGGGGTGCCGAAGCGGATCACCACCTCGAACGGTGATCCGTCGGCTGCCTCGCCCTCGATCGTCCGGGTAGCGATCACGGTGCCCAAGTCCATGCGACTCAGCCTAGTGCGACCACCAGCCTCTTCGCCTGGATCACGGCCTTGCCGGTGCCCCTGCGGGCGGCGACCTCGGCCAGTCCGTCGAGCGCGCCGGTCCTGCCGAGCTGCTGGGCGAGTTCGACGGCGAGCTCGATCAGGTCCGCGATCCTGGTGTGGGACCACGACTTCGGCAACGCGGCCGCGAGCGCGTCCCAGATCTGCCCCGCCGCACCGGAACGGGCGGCGTCGCGCAGGCACGGGGCGAGGCGGTTCATCGCGAGCTCGCCTCGGGCCAGGAGTTCGCCGATCAGGTCGCCGAGCGTGCCGCCGTCCAGGTCGTCGCGGGCCGCGAGGGTCAGCAGGGCGTCGACGGCGTGGGCGCGGCCCACCGTCTCGGCGGAGCCCAGTCCGTACGCGAGGGCGAGGTGGGTGGCGACGCCGGCCGGGCCGTCCGTTTCGGCCAGTGCGGGCAGGACCGGGCCGAGGTCGTCCTCCTCCCGGCCGTTCGCGAGGAGCGGCACCAGGTAGGCGGCGACGGTCTCGCGTTCGGTGGGGAGGGTGGCGGGCCAGGACGTCAGCATCGCGCCCTCGTTGCTGAAGACGCGCCAGTAGCGTTCCGGATCGGGCAGGCCGGGGGTGAGCGTCACGAGCAGCTTCCACTCCAGGGTCTGCTCGGTGACGTTCCAGTGCTGCGTCTCGCGGGTGCGTTCGACGACCTCGGGCACCGGCTCGGCGCGGTCGGTCAGCCACTCGCGGAGCATCGCGCCCGAGGTGCTCGTGAGCGAGGCGAAGTCCTCCGGGCGGGTGTCGCGCGGCAGGCGGTGGCAGGCCTGCCGGAGGTCGCGCGGCCACGGTTCCCAGCCCTCCCCCTCGGCCTTGGCCAGGCGTTCGAGCAACGTGGGGGCGTCGAGCAGGCCGGACGTCGTGACCGGCGTCGAGACCAGCGCGGGGCGGGGTGACTTGACCAGGCCCTTCGCGATCTCGTGCAGGCGTTCGGAGATCAGCACGGTGAGCGGGACGCCCGGCTCGTCGCGCTCGAACCTCGTGTGCGCCGCCTCGACCTGGCCGATCGGGGTCAGCGGCTCGGCCGGAGCGCCGATGATCGAGACGAGCACCGCCCAGCAGTCGCCCCGGCCACGAGCGGGGTTCGTCTCGTAGGCGTTGCTCCGGCGGGCGTTGGGGTACTTGTCGTAGATCGGCGTGAAGGCCTGCGCGACCGCGTCCCTGTCCTGCCAGGAGAAGCGGACGACGGCCTCGATGATCCGTTCCGCGGTGACGGCGTCGGGGTCGGTGGCGTTGCGACCGAACAACGCCCTGGCCTCGCGGGCCAGTTCATCCAGGGTGGCGATCGGGTCCGGCCACGGGGCCGGCGTGAACCCGGCCAGTGCGACGGCCTCCTCCGCGACCACCTCGACGCCGAGCCGCGCGGCCAGATCGGCGGGCAGCTGCTCGGCCAGTGCCGCGACGGCGTTCCGGGTCTCGTCGCTGACCTGTGTCCTGGCGATGAGGTCGACCGCCTGGCCGCGCAGGTCGTCCGATTCGTGCGCGAAGAGCTCCGCGGCGGTCAGCACGACCTCGTCCGGACGCGCCTTCGCGTGGTTCGCGAGCCACGCCAGCTGAGCCCGCACGAGCTTCTTCTCGGTGCGGCCGAACACCCACCGGCTCGCCTCGGTCAGCAGCCCGAAGTCGAGCCTGCCCGCGTCGTCCACGCGCTTCAGCTGGTCCTGCGCGGCGGTGGCGACGGTCGAGCGCGAGTCGGGCAACATCGCCACGTAGTCGCGGACGTGCGCGGCGGCCTCGTCCGCGGTGACCCCGATGGCCCGGTGCAGCTCCAGGAACCCGGACATCTCGGCTTGGCCGCCACCCTGCTGAAGACGCGCCAGACAGCCGTCGATCAGCCGACCGCGGTCCATGGTCGCGCACAGGAACGCCTGCACCTGCCGCGCGTCGCCGACGTACGAGCCCGCACCGGGAACCTCCAGCAGGCGCGGGAGGATCACCTCGAACCCAGGCCGCCACCGCTTGTGCCCGTTGTACGCCAGGAAGTGCAACAGAAAGCCGTCGCCGTCGGGCGGTGCGTCCCCGCAGAACTCCACCACCACGCGCATCAGGTCGTGCCGGGAGAGCTCCTTCGTCGGCATCTTCGCGGCGAGCCGCGTGACCAGGTCCGGCAGCCACGGCAGAGCACGCTGCCGCAGCACGTCCAGCAGCACCGTGGCCGCGTCGTCCTGGCTGTCGTGCTCGGCCCAGTGGTGCGACCAGATCGCGTGCCGCACCAGCCACGGCCCGAGCGTCGCGGCGCTCTGCAACACCCCGGCGCCCGCGATCGCCAGCGGCTCCCGGTGCTGCCGAGGCAGGTCACCCGCTCGTAGTTTCTTCTCGTACGCCACCAGCTCAGGTGCGAGCGCCTTGCGTTCGGCGGGCGTGAGAGCGTTCAACACCTCGCCGAGCGCGGCGTGCGCGTGCGCCTCGATCAGCTCCTGGACCTTCGCGAAACTCATGACTCCCCCAGCGCCCTCGCCAGGCGTCTGGCCTGCACGACGGTCTTGCTCGAACCCTTGCGCGCGGCCACCTCCGCGAGCCCCTCGATCCTGCCACCCGGCTGGAGCCCCTGGGCGAGTTCGACAGCCAGTTCGACGACGTCCGCGACCCGGTTGTGCGCCCACACCTTCGGCAGCGCGACCACGAGCAGATCCCAGATCTGGGCCGCCGCGCCGGACCGCGCGACGTCCCGCAGGCCGGGCACGACGCGGCTCAGCGACACGCCACCCCGTTCGACCAGCGTGCCCAGGACCTCGCCCAGTGCCGTGCCGTCGAGCTGGCCGCGGGCCGCGAGGACCAGCAGGGCGTCCACCGAGTGGGCACGGGCGACCGCCGCCTCCGCGCCGAGTCCGTACGCCAACGCCAGGTGCGTGGCGGGGCCGATCGGGCCGTGCGTCTCCACGAGCAACGGCAGCAACGGGCCGTCGTCGCCCTTCGACTCGCAGCGGACCGCGAGTTGCGGAACGAGGTGGGCGGCGACGACCTCACGGTGCCGCGGCAGTACTCCGGGCCAGCACGCGGCCATGACCTCCCACTCGTTGTAGCCGTACCAGAACCGCTCCGGGTCGGTCAGCTCCGGGAGCGTCGCCAGCGTCCGCGTGCCCTGGCGCGGCGGGGCGATGTAGCCGTACGGCTTGGCGCGGGTGCGGACGACCAGTTCGGCCACCGGGTCGTAGACGTCGGCGAGCCACTCGCGCAGCCACACTCCCGTGGTGCCGCCCAGCGAGGCGAAGTACTCGGGAGCGGTGTCGCGGGGCAGGCGGCGGCAGGCCTGCTGGAGGTCGCCCGGCCACGGTTCCCAGCCCTCCGCCTCGGCCTTCGCGAGCCGTTCCAGCAGGATCGCCGGATCGAGCTGCCAGGACAGGTCGGTCGGGGTCGACACCAGCAACGGGCGCGGCGACCGGACGAGTCCCCTGGCGATCTCGCGCAGCCTCTTGGCGAGGTGCCGGGCCGGGCTCTCCGGGCCGGTGCGGCCGAGCACGGCGTTCTGGTCGAACGACTCCGCCGGGGCGGACACGGCGGCGATGATCGCGAAGAACGTCGAGCGAGCATCGGGTGCCGGCCGGTCGAGGTACACCTGCAGGTCGAGACGGTTCCTGATCCAGGAGTACTGGTCGAGGATCGGCTCGACCGCCCGCGCGGCCGCTTCCCTGTCCTGCCAGGCGAACCGGACCACGGCCTCGACGATCCGCTCCACGGCGACCGGGTCGAGATAAGCGGTGGAACGCCCCAACAGCGCCCGCACCTCGCCGGTCAGCTCGTCGAGGGTGGCGATCGGGCCGGGCCACGGGCCGGCCGTGTGCGCGGCGAGCGCGAAGACCTCGTCCGCCTCCGTCTCGACGCCGAGCTGGGCGGCGAGGTCGGGCGGCAGCTGTTCGGCGAGCGTCAGCAGTTCGGCACGGGTCGCGGCACTGACGTTCGTCTTCACGATCAGCTTCACGGCCTGGCCGCGCAGGTCGTCCGACTCGTGCGCGAACAACTCGGCGGCGGCCAGCGCCACACCGTCCGGAGTGGACTTGGCGTGCTTGCCCAGCCAGGTGAGCTGGGCGCGGATCAGCTTCTTGTCGCTGCGGCCGAACACCCACCGGCTCGCGTCGGCGAGCAGCTCGAAGTCGAGCCCGCCCGCCTCGTCGGCCCGCTTCAGCTCCTGCTGCGCGAGGGTGGCGACGGTGGTGCGCGAGTCGGGCAGCATCGCGACGTAGTCCCGTGCGTGCTCGGTGACCTCGTCCACGGTCACCTGGAGAACCTCGTGCAGGGCAAGGAAACCCTCCATCTCCCTGGCCCTGCCGCCCTGCTGGAGCCGGGCGAGCACGCCGTCGAGCAGGACGGTCCGGTCCGCCCGGTCGCGCAGGAACAACCGCCACTCCCGCATGATCACGAAGATCGCGCCGCTGCCGACGACCTCCAGCATCCGCGGGATCAGCACGTCGAACGAGGAACTCCAGCGCGTGTGGCCACCGAACTCCAGGAAGTGCAGCAGGAACCCGTCGGTGTCCGGCGGGGTGTCGCCGCAGAACTCCAGCACGAGCCGCAGCAGGTCCGGTCGCCGCCGCCGATCGGGGTTGGGCGTCCTGGCGGCGACCCGCGTGACGAGGTCCGGCATCCAGGTGAGGTCCCGGTGCCGCAGCACGTCGAGCGCCACCGGGATGCCGCTGTCCTCCCGCGCGCGATTCCACCA
Organism: Lentzea sp. NPDC058450; assembly: GCF_042721395.1. Classification (NCBI taxonomy): domain Bacteria; kingdom Bacillati; phylum Actinomycetota; class Actinomycetes; order Pseudonocardiales; family Pseudonocardiaceae; genus Lentzea; species Lentzea sp. NPDC058450. Next base: position 47,555 of record NZ_JBHXLO010000036.1, on the reverse strand, counting down.
GATCTGGTACCGCACGAGCCACGGCGCGAGCGTGGACGCGTTCGGCAGCAACCCGCAGCCCGCGATGTGCAGCGCCGCGTGGTGCTGCCAGGCCTGACGGGACGCGCGGTGCTGCTTCCCGTACGCCACGAGGTCTTTCGCGCACGCCTTGCGCTCGTCCGGCGTCAGCGACTTCAGCACCTCGCCGAGCGCCAGCAGCTGGTCGGACTCGATCAGCGCCTGGATCCTGCCGAACGTCACGCCTGCTCCCCCAACGCACTCACCAGTCGTCGTGCCTGCACGACCGCCTTGCTGGAACCCTTGCGCGCGGCCACCTCCGCCAGCCCTTCGACGTCACCGCCGGGCTTGAGCTGCTGAGCGAGCTCGACGGCGAGTTCGACGACGTCCGCAACCCTGTTGTGGGACCAGAGGCGTGGGAGCAACGCGGCGAGCGCGGCCCAGATCTGCCGTGCCGCACCGGAACGGGCCGCGTCCCGCAGGCCGGGCAGCACGCGGTTCAGCACGACGTCACCGCGTTCCAGCACCTGGCCTACGAGATCACCGAGCAACGCTCCGTCGAGCTGGTCGCGGGCGGCGAGGATCAGCATCGCGTCGACCGCGTACGCGCGGTTGAGCGTCAGCTCGGCGCCCAGGCCGTAGGTCAGGGCGAGGTGCGTCGCCGGACCTGCGGGGCCGTGGGACTCCGCGAGCATCGGCAGGAGCGGGCCGTCGCCGCCCTTGGTCGCCGTGCGCGCGCGGAGATGCGGGACGAGGTGTGCGGCGATGACGTCTCGTTGCGTCGGCAGGAGCGACGGCCACCACTCCATCATCGGGCCGCTCTCGTCCCAGTGGCGCAGCTGGTTCTCCGGCTCCTCCAGGCCCGGCGTGACCGTCGCGTACAGGCCGGTGTCCTTGATCTCGTAGCCCCTGTAGGAGAACGTCCGCTCCGCCAGCGCGATCACGGCCTCGGTCTCGAACGACGGCAGCCGTTCGAGCGCCAGCGCCAGGTCCCGCGGCCACGGCTGCCAGCCCTCGGCCTGCGCGCGGGCGAGCCTCTGCTCCAGCACGGCCGGGTCGATCAGGCCGGACGCCTCGGTCGGCGTCGACACCAGCGCGGGCTTCGGGAGGTAGGTGAGTCCCTTCGCGATCTCGTGCAGCCGCCGGGCGAGCCGGTCGGCGATCTCGCCGTTGCCCTCCTGCGTCGTGCGCCAGTTGCGAGCGAGGTCGATGGTCTCGCTCACGGGCTTCTTGAGCGTCTTCGGCTTCGCCCGCGCGGCCAGGACGATCTCGATGAACTCCGACTTCGCGTTGCGCGCGCCGTCGTCGTTCCAGCCGGGGTGCTGCTCGCGGTAGCCGAGCCAGGCGTGCTTGTCGAACACCGGCTGGAGGGCGCGGGCGAGCGCTTCCCTGTCCTGCCAGGCGAAGCGGACGATCGCCTCGACGATCCGTTCCGCTGTGGACGGTTCGAGGCGATCGCTGCGGACCGCGGCCATCAGCTCACCGGTCAGCTCGTCCAGGGTGGCGATCAGTGCGGGGAACGGCCGGGGCTCGAACGCGGCCGGCACGGTCGTGGAGTCCTGCTCGGCGGTGACCCCGAGCTCCCGCGCCAGGTCGTCCGGCAACTGCGCGGCCAGCGCGCGCACCGACGCCTGCGTCTCGTCCCGGGCGTTCCCGAGGTGCTTCACGATCAGCTTCACGGCCTGGCCGCGCAGGTCAGCGGACTCGTGCGCGAACAACTCCGCGAGCGTCAGCACCACCTCGTCCGGACGGGCCTTGGCGTGCTTGCCGAGCCAGGTGAGCTGGGCGCGGACGAGCTTCTTCTCCGTGCGGCCGAAGACCCAGCGGCTCGCGTCGAGCAGCAGGTCGAAGTCCAGGTCCTCCACCGACTTCAGCCGCTCCTGCGCGAGTCCGGCGACCGTCGACCGCGAGTCCGGGAGCATCGCGAGGTAGTCGCGCGCGTGAGCGCTGGTCTCGTCCTGGGTCACCTTCAACGCCGTGTGCAGGCCGAGGAAGCCGTCCATCTCGCTCGCCGTGCCGCCCTGCTGCAACCGGGCGAGGCACACGTCGAGCAGGGCCTGCCGGTCGGCCCTGCGCACCAGCAGCTCGATCCACCCGCGCCGTTCGGAACCGAGGACCACCCCCGCTCCGACTGCCTCCATCGTGCGCGGGATCAGCCGGTCGTAGGCGGGCCTCCAGTTCTCCGTGCCGGAGTCCATGAGGTGCAACAGGAATCCGTCGGTCTCGGGCAGTTCGCCGCCGCAGAACTCGACGATCACCCAGGTGAGGTCCTGCCGCCACCGTTCCCGCGCCGACATCTTGGCGGCGAGCTTCGCGACCAGGTCCGGCATCGTGGGCAGGTCGCGGTGGCGCAGCACGCCGAGCAGCGTGCGGACGCCGGGATCTCGGTCAGCCTGGTAGCGAGCCCAGATCGTGTAGCGGAGCAGCCACGGCGCGAGCGCGGTGGCGCTGGGCAGCAGCCCGGCGCCGGCGATGGCGAGCGTCTCGCTGTCGTCCCAGCGCCGGTCGCCCCTGCGGTGCTCCTTCTCGTACGCGACGAGCTCCTTCGCGTACGCCTTGCGCTCGTCGTCGGTGAGGCCGATCAACACCTCGCCGAGCGCGACCGGTTCCTCGGACTCGATCAGCGCCTGGATCTTCGCGAAGCTCACGCTCTGCTCCTGACGATGTCCGCCGCCAGCACGTGCTTGCACTTGCCTCGGCCGCCGCGGTACTCGGCCCACCACTGGCAGGTGCAGGCGTCACCGTTGACGCGGTACGAGCCGACGACGGCGGTGTCGCCGTCCCAGCTGACCGCGTTCTGGTCGACGAGCGCCCGCGCGTTGCGCAGCCTGGGGTTCATGGCCTGGATGTCGACGCCGCCGTAGGGCAGTTCGCGGTGGAAGTACGAGGCTTCGGCGAGGTCGTAGCCCACCCGCCCGGACGTGCCGAGCTGCGCCAGCGCGTCCTTCACCCGTGCCGGGGTGAGACCGGACCGGTCGGCGAGGTCGGCCACGTCCACGCGGGGCTCGAAGTCGAGCAGCGCGCCGACGAGTTCGGCGTCGGTGTCGGCGTCGCCGGCGGCAAGCCCGTCGAGGACCGCGCCCTCCCCGGACAGGCCGCGGGTCACCTCGGGCGACAGGACCAGCGTCAGGCGCTGCGAGCCGAGGTCGACCTCCCAGCCGCTCGCGACGGGCTTGCCGTCGGTGGGCGGGCCGTAGAGCCGCACGGCCTTCGCGAAGCGCAGCAACGGGATCAGCGTCTCCAGCCGGTTCGGGCCGGCGAGGCACACGGCGTTCGCGGACGCGGTTCCGCTGAGCCGCAACGACTTCCCGGACGGCACCGCCCAGACCGCGGCACGGCCCTTGGGCAACGTCTTGAGGAACCGCTGCGCGTCCATCGGTGACAGCTCGGCGCGCAGGTCGAACTTCGACGTCAGCACCTGGGTCTCGGCGAACCCGCGCAGCCAGCGCGGCGGCAGCGGCACCTTCTTCTCCACGACCGCGCCGTCGAGCGTGCCGACCTCGACCTGGTCGGGGCCGACGGTGAGGTGCAGCGGATCGCCCTTCGTCACGCGGGCGAGCGCGCGCCGCAGCGGCTCGTTGACGTCGACGTTCGTGGTGCCCCGGTCGTGGACCTCGCCGTCGAGGGCGTCCCCGAGGACGTCCAGGCGCGCGTAGACACCGCAGCAGCCGGAGAACGACTCGAACCGCAGCCGGTCGCCGTTGCACGTCACGACGGGGTCGCGCAGGCGTTCGGTGGTCGGCTGGAAGTACCGGGTGCCCGCGATCTTCGCGATGGCGAGCAACGCCGTGGCCGCCTGCTGCGAGTCACCGAGGAACCCGGTGAAGAACCGCGGGTTCGGCGCGCGGCCGCCGGAGGTCTGGAGGCCCAGGGCACGGCGCTGCTCGTCCAGCCGGGAGTCGGCGACGTACGCGTACGAGTGCATCGCGCCACTCTAGAGAACAGGTGTTCGACGCCGGGCGCGTTTGATCAACCTGATCGGAATATCGTTTGCGGGCCCGGTCGAGCGGGATCACACTTCGCGGCCGATGCCTGAATCTGTGGATTTCGACGTGATCATCGCGGGGTGCGGGCCCACCGGCGCCGTGCTCGCCGCGGAACTGCGACTGCACGACGTGCGGGTGCTCGTCGTGGAACGCCAGACCGAACCGCCGCCGTCCCTCGTGCGGCTGGTCAGCCTGCACGTGCGCAGCCTGGAGCTGATGGCGATGCGCGGGCTGCTCGACCGGTTGCTGGCCCTGGGCCGGCGGCGCCCGGTGGGCGGGGTGTTCGCCGCGATCCCCACGCCCGCGCCTCCCGACCTGGAGTCCGCGTACCTGCTGGGGATTCCCCAGCCCGTGGTGGACGGCGTGCTCGAAGAACACGCGATCTCGTTGGGCGCGGAAGTGCGGCGCGGGTGCGCGGTCGTCGGGTTCACCCAGGGCGACTCCGTGACGGTGGAGCTGTCCGACGGTTCGTCGGTGCGGGCGCGGTACCTGGTCGGGTGCGACGGGGCGCGCAGCACGGTCCGGAAGGCGCTCGGGGTCGGGTTCGTCGGCGAGCCTTCGCGCAACGACACGTTGATGGGCGAGCTGGAAGTCGGGGTGCCGCACGAGGAGGTCGCCGCCCGCACCGCCGAGATCCGCGCGACGATGCCGTGGTTCAGCGTCAGCCCGTTCGGCGAGACCTGCCGTGTCGTCGTGCCGGCGGTAGGGGTCAGCGAGGACCGCGAAGCCACGTTGGACGACTTCAAGCAGGCGCTGCACGCCATCGCGGGCACGGACTTCGGCGTGCACTCGCCGCGCTGGCTGTCGCGGTTCGGGGACTCGACCCGGCTGGCCGAGCGGTACCGGGACGGCCGGGTGCTGCTCGCGGGCGACGCCGCGCACATCCACCCGCCCGCCGGTGGCCAGGGCCTCAACCTGGGCGTGCAGGACGCGGTCAACCTCGGCTGGAAACTCGCGGGGCTGCTGGCGGGCTGGGGAACGGAGGCGGTGCTCGACACCTACGAGACCGAACGGCGCCCGGTCGCCGAGGACGTCCTGAACAACACCCGCGCCCAGGTGCTGCTGGCGTCCGCCGAACCGGGCGCCCAGGCCGTGCGCAGGCTGCTCACCGAGCTCATGGACCTCGACGAGGCCAACCGGTTCCTGATCGAGAAGATCACCGCGATCGGCATCCGGTACGACCTCGGCTCCGACACCGACCAGGTCGGGCGCCGGATGCCGGACGTGGAGCTGACCGAGGGCACGTTGTACGACCGACTGCGGCACGGGCGTGGGACGTTGCTCGATCCCGGTGGGCAGCTGTCCGTCGGCGGCTGGGCGGACCGGGTGGACGTCATCGTGGATGCCGCCCTGGACGGTCCGGTGTTGCTGCGACCGGACGGCTACGTCGCGTGGGCCGGGGACGGTCCGCTGGAGGCGTGTCTCGCCCGCTGGTTCGGGCCCTCAGAGGTAGCGGCGCAGTAGGTCCTCCTCGGTCTCGCGGCGCACGATCGGGCGCGCGACGCCGTTGCCGACGGCGATCACGGGCGGGCGGCAGACCTGGTTGTAGTTGGAGGCCAGCGCGTGGTGGTAGGCGCCTGTGGCGGGCACGGCGAGCAGGTCGCCGGCGTGGACGTCGTGCGGGAGCAGGACGTTCTCGGCGAGCACGTCGCCCGCCTCGCAGTGCCTGCCCACGACCGTGACGGGCTCGGGCCTGCCGCCGCGACCGATCAACCTGACCGCGTACCGGGCGCCGTACAGGGCGGGACGCGGGTTGTCGCTCATGCCACCGTCGACGGCCACGAACGTCCGGGTGGAGCGTTTGACCGCGCACACCCGGTAGAGCGTCACACCGGCGTTCGCGACGATCGACCGTCCGGGCTCGATGAGCAGACGTGGCGGCGGTACGCGGTGCACGGCGCACTCGTAGTTGAGCGCGCCGACGATCCGGTGCGCGAACCCGGCGAGGTCGAAGCCGGCCTCACCGGCCAGGTACGGCGCGCAGAAGCCGCCGCCGAGGTCGAGCTGCTCGATGCGGGTGCCGCAGGAGGCGATCAGGCCCACCATCCGGCGCACGGCTTCCTCGTAGCTCGCCACGTGCCTGACCTGCGAACCGATGTGGCAGTGCAGGCCGACGAGCTTCAGCGACGGCTGTTCGACAACTCGCAGGATCGCCTCCAGCGCGGCACCGGACGCCAGTGAGAAGCCGAACTTCTGGTCCTCGACGCCGGTCGCGATCTTGGCGTGGGTGTGCGCGTCGACGCCCGGCGTCACCCGGATCATGACCTCCTGCCCGTGCGTCGCCAACGCGCCGAGCTGGGCGATCTCGTCCAGCGAGTCGACGACGATCCGGCCGACCCCGTACTCCAGCGCGGCCTTGAGGTCCTCGGCCGTCTTCACGTTGCCGTGCAGGATGATCCGGCTCGGGTCGACACCCGCCGCCCTGGCCAGCGCGAGCTCGCCCGCCGAGGAGACGTCGAGGGACAGGCCCTCCTGGCTCGTCCATCGGTAGACCTCGGGGCAGGGCAACGACTTGCCCGCGAACACGACCTCGGCGTCCGGCAACGCGGTGGTGAACGCACGTGCTCTGGCGCGGACGGTCGCCTCGTCGAGGATCTGGCACGGCGTGCCGAAGCGGGCCGCGAGCTGCGTGGCCGGGAGTCCACCGATGACGAGGTCCCGGTCGGCGAGGCGCGTGCCGTCCGGCCAGAGACCCTCTTCCAGCACCGGTTCGGTGGAACATCCGATGCTGGGCAACAACTCGGCGAGTGTCATGCGACCAGCACACGCCCGGCGCGGGCCCGTGCCCAGGTCCCGGACGGGACCCTGACACGGGCGGCCTCCGCTTTGACGCGATCCTGACGGCGCTCGTGGCGGGCGCCACTCTCAGTGGAGGCAGCCTCCGAGCGTGCGTGGTGCCTCGACGGGCTCCTTCGCCGCCTCCTCGATGTCCTTGAGCAGGCGGGTCCGGTCCTGCGGCCCCAGGTAGCGGCCGCGACTCACGACGGCGTGGACGCGGCCGACGTTCGTGATGTCCCGCAACGGGTTCGCGTCCAGCACGACCAGGTCCGCCTGCTTGCCCGGCGTGACCGTGCCGCTCTCCTGCTCCCTGCCCACGCAGCGGGCGGCGTCGACGGTGGCCGCCCTGAGCGCCTCGGCCTCGGTGAGCCCGGCCTGGACGAGCAACGCGAGCTCGTCGTGCAGCGAGAAGCCCGGGAAGACGTAGGCGAACCCGGCGTCCGTGCCCGCCACGACGCCGACGCCCGCGTCGTGCATCTGCTTCAGCAACCGCATCCGGGCGTCGCCGAACCGCTGGAGCTCGGCCACCTCCTCCGGGGTGCGGGGCGGGCGGCCGGACATGATCAGGTCCCACTGCGCGCGCAGCTCGACCGGCATGTACCGCATCCGCTCCAGCGCCTTGGGGTCGTTGACGATGTGCTCGGGCGAGCGGGACATGTTCCGTTCGACGAACAACGTCGGCGACTGCCAGGTGCCGTTGCGCGCCATGTCCGCGAACAGCCTGCGGGCCCGGCGTTCGGAGTGCGTGGCGAGCGCGGCCCGTTCGATCCTGCCTGCCTGACGGCCCCACCAGTTCGGGTCGGCCGGGTCGTCGGGCAGCGCGTTCAGCTGTGCGTAGAGGGCGTCCGCGTTGTCCGAAGTGGACGTGAACAGGTTGTAGAGGTGTTCGTGCGTGTGCTGGTCGAGCGCCCGCTGCACCGGAACGCGTGCGGGCACGTGGCCGGCGAACGGGATGCGCGCCCGGCGGGCCTCGTCGGCGATGGCGGCATAGCACTCGGGCGAGAGGAACGAGTAGACCTTGACGAAGTCCGCTCCCCCGTCCTTGGCCCTGTGCACGGCGGCGCGGGCCTGCTCCGGGGTGCTGACGATGTCGGAGCCGGGCCAGATGGAGCCGGGGCCGTCGACGATCGCGCTGGCGACGACCATGCGCGGGCCGAGCACCTCGCCTGCCTCGATGCGGCGGCGGGTGTCGTGCGTCTCGGGCATGCCCCACATCTCGCGGATGCCGGTGACGCCCTGGAGGACGTGCAACGGCGCGAGGGTGGTCTCGAAGAAGGTGGCGTGGGTGTGCAGATCCCACAGGCCGGGGATGACGTACTTGCCGGTGACGTCGATGACCGTGACTCCGCGCGGCAGGTCGCGGAGACGGCCGGCGGCCAGGATGCGATCCCCCGCCAGCACGACGGTCGAGTCCGGCACCGGCGGGCGACCCGTGCCGTCGACGAGAGTGGCTCCGCGCAGCACGGTCACCCCGCCGACCGCCGCCGAGTCGTCGGCCGCAGCCCAGGCAGACTGCCCGGCTGCCGTGAGCGCCGCCGCCCCCAACGCCCCTTTTCCCAGCCAGGACAACACATCCCGGCGTGCCAGATCCCCCACTGCGCCACCTTCCCCCGAAGTCCCTTCCACGCTAGCGACTTCGGGGAGGTGGCGCAGTGGGGCTGTCCCTACGGTCGGGTCCACACCGCCACGTAGTCCACCAGCATCGGGCGACCCGGTGTGGTCTGCGCGGTCGGCGTCGTCCGTCCCGCCACGCCGTTGGGGAACGCGCCGCCCATCGCCACGTTCAGCAGGATGAAGTAGCCCTGGTGCGAGGTCATGTTGTTCCACGACGTGGCGTCCATCTGGTTCTGCCGCACGGTGTGGAACTGCTGGCCGTCGACGTACCACCGCAGCTGGTTCGGGCTGACCGAGCGGTCCCACTCGAAGCGGTAGGTGTGGAACGCCGACTGGCAGGTGCTGCCGGGGCACGCGCGCGACGCGCCGAGGCCGTTGGTCTCGTTGCACGGGCCGCCGGGGTTGACGCCGCAGTGCAGGACGCCCCAGACGGAGTTGACGCCGTTGACGTTCTCCATCACGTCGAACTCGCCGATGCTGGGCCAGTTCCAGTAGTTGCCGCGGTACGGCGCGCCCAACGCCCAGAACGCGGGCCAGTAGCCGAGCGCGGGCGTGCCGGTGATGTTGGGCATCTGGATGCGGCCCTCGATGCGCAGGACGCCACCGGCGGGTGCCTTGAAGTTGGCGCGACGGGTCTCGATGCGGGCCGACGTCCACTCGCCCGAGCCGGACCGCAACGGCGTGATGCGCAGGTTGCCGGAGCCGTCGAGGGCGAGGTTGGCGCGGTCGTTGGTGTAGCGCTGGATCTCGCCGGTGCCCCAGTTGCCGGGGCCGCCGGGGTAGCCGTGCCCGGTGTCGACGATCCAGTTGTTGCTGTTCGGGGCGCTGTTGTTGGCCCCGGTGAAGTCGTCCGACCAGGCCAGGGACCAGCCTGGCGGGGTGGGCGGGACGGCTGCCTGCGCGATGCCGCTCAGCGGGAGTATCAGGGCCAGCCCGAGCAGGGCGCGCGTGAGTTTTCGAGCCACGACGATGACCTCTCTGTCACGATCGTGCGGCAGCGGACTTCCATGGAAGCGCTCTCACGCCCCGCTCGTCAACTCTGTGGCATGGTGCGTGGATGGACGAAGTAGCCGATCTGCTGCCCGAACGGGGTCTGGTCGCGGTCGACGGCGTGGACGGCGCGGGCAAGACGACGTTCTGCGACGCGCTGGCCGGCGTGCTGCGCGCACGGGGCCGTGAGGTGGTGCGGGCGTCGGTGGACGACTTCCACCACCCGCGGGCGATCCGGTGGCGGCGCGGGCGGACGTCGCCGGAGGGATTCTTCCTCGACAGCTTCGACTACGACCGCTTCGCGGCGCGGCTGCTCGTGCCGTTCGCCGCCGGACGGCCGTTCCAGCGGGCGAGCCACGACCTGGCGTCCGACGAGTACGTGGAGGCGCCGTTCGAGCAGGCGCCGGACGCCCTGCTGCTGGTGGACGGGATCTTCCTGCACCGCGACGAGGTCGTGGACCACTGGACGTACTCGATCTTCCTGGACGTGGAGTTCGCGGTGTCGGTGGCGCGGATGGCGGTGCGCGACGGCAGCCCGCCCGACCCGGACGACCCGCGCAACCACCGGTACGTCGAGGGCCAGCGCCTCTACTTCGCGGCGTGCGAGCCTCGGACACGCGCAAGCCTCGTGCTCGACCACAACTAGGCCGTTGCATCGGAAACCGATGTGGCGAAAGCGATCCCCCGAGGTGTGCACGGCGTGATATCCACTCGCGGTGATCAACCCCGTGACCCGTGCCGAGACGTGGCACCGGCCTGCCAACTCCGGCTACCCGGACCCGCTGAAGATGCTCGGCTACGAGTGGCCGCGGGTCGAGGAGCTCCGGGCCACGCCACGGGACCGGTGGCCCTCGCCGGACGCGTTGCCGGACGTGCTGGAGAAGGTCGCGGAGCTGTTCGAGGAGTGCGGCTGGGACGACTTCGCGCTGCGCACGCACGTCGAGGTGCTCCAGTTCCGGCGCGAGTCCGGTGATCCGGTGAAGCTGCGGCGGGTGCTGACCCCGTTGCGCGCCAACCTGATGCGACAGGAACGCTACGAGGAGGCGTTGCCGGTCGCGCTGGAGGAGCTGGACTTCGCGTGGCAGGTGGCGGTGCCGGGCGACTACAGCACCGAACGGGCGAACGTGGCCCGTTACTGGGTGATCGATCTGCTGGGCAAGCTCGGCAGGCACGAGGAGTCGGCGCACCACGCCGCCGCGGCGATCGAGGAACTGCGCGACCAGGGGCCGATCCAGCACGCCGCGCCACCGGGGTACCGACTCGCCCACGCCCACAGCGAGCACTCGAGACGGCTCGAGGTGCTCGGCGACTTCGACCAGGCCGCGTCCGCTCGCGCCGTGGCCGCGGCGTTCTGGCGGGAGCACGCGGACGAGGCGACCCTGAACTGCTACCTCGCGTTGGACGAGCTGAGCCGTCTCCAGCTGCGCCTCGGCCGTTTCGAGGAGTCCCGCGCGTCCGCCGTCGAGTCCGTGGAGGTCATGCGACGCGGAGCGGAAAACGACGACTGGCACCTGAAGACCCTGCACGCCGGTGCGCTGCACAACCACGGCAACCGCTTGCACGCCTTGGGGTTGGACGAGGAGGCGGTGGTGGCGGCCCAGGAGGCGGTCGCCGCCTACCGCACGCTCGCCACGCAGGCCGAGCGCCGGGCGTTGATCATGAAGATGGAACTGCACACGTCGCTCGCGCTCGTGAGCCTCGGCAGCCGCCTGCACGACGTGGGCCGGGTCGGCGAGGCACTCGCGGCCAGCGACGAGGCACTGGAGATCGCCTCGCGGCACGACGACCGCGAGCTCGGCCGCAGGGAGCTGGCGCGGGCGTGGAACAACAGGGCGAGCCTGCTGCTCACACTGGAGTCCCACGTGGAGGCTGTCGAAGCCGCCTCCCGCAGCCTCGACCTCTACCGGACGGCTGAGGGCAAAGCGATGGCGCGCAACACGTTCGCGCTGGCCTCTGCTCGCGTGGGCTCTCTCGACGCCGCGCTCGAAGCGTCACTGAGGTCGGTCGCGGAGTACCGGGAGTGGACCGCCACCGACCCCTACGAGTACACGTGGCTGCTGGCCGACGCGCTGACCGACCACGCGATCATCCGCTCGCTGCGGTCCGAACGCGCTGAAGCCGGGGCGGCGATCAGCGAGTCCCTTGTGCTGCAAGAGGAACTCGCCGCCGCCAACCCCGGCCGGTTTCAGCGGGAACTGGATCGTGCTAAGTCAGTCGCGGATCACTTGCCGGAGCGGTAGGCCGTCCAAGCGCTCTGCATCCGGGTGTTCTGGCCCGGCGTGAACTGGTTGTAGCAGTCGTCGTACGAGTAGTCCATGTAGTTGTGGATCGGGTCGAGGCCCGCGCGCGAGCACGAGTCGCGGCCCTCGGGGCAGCCCGAGGTGGAGCTGGTCTGCGCCGGGGTGTCGGCGACCTCGTCGTTGGTCACGGTGCAGCCGCCCTGGAAGGTGTGCCAGAGGCCCATCCAGTGGCCGACCTCGTGCGTGACCGTCTTGCCGAGGTTGAAGTTCACCTCGGAGCCGCCGGGCACGGTGGCGTAGTCGACGACGACGCCGTCCATCTTCGGGTCGCCCTTGTACCAGGTCGGGAACGTGGCGAAGCCGAAGCCGTCGATGTCGGTGAACCAGACGTTGAGCGTCGCGGCCGTGCCGACGCGGGTCTGGGTCTTCATCTGACGCTCGGTGGTGGCGTTGTCCGCGCCGCCGTTGAACCAGGTGTTGTTCGTGTAGCGCTTGGTCTGCTGGGTCACGAACTTGAAGCCGGTGTTCGCCGCGGCGCTCGACTCGGCGCCCGCGAACCCGTCGTTCAGGACCTTGAGCTGCTTGGCGATGGTGGCGTCGGAGATCGCGCCCTTGCCGGACGTGGTCGTGACGACGTGCCAGACGACGTTGATCGTGCCGCCGGCGGCCAGGGCGGCGACGCCACCGCGCTGGTTGGCCTCCATGACCTTCGCGCGCAGGTCGGCGTTCATCTGCGCGGCCTGGGCGTCGGAGATCTCGTTGCGGTCGTGACCCGAGCTGCCGGGCCTGCCACGGGCAGCCGAGTGCTCGTCGGCGTGGGTGTCAGCGCATTCAACAGAGCCGGAGCCGACGGCGGTCGCGGCGGGCGAACCGCCGAGCAGGGTGATCGCGCCGGCCGCGAGCAGACCGGCGGCGAAGGCCGGCAGCACGCGCTTTCTCGTGAGAGACATTGAACTTTCCTCCATGCAGGGTGGAGGAATAGTGACTCACGCATGGGTCCTTTGTGGATCTTGACGTTTTCACACAGTACGAACGGCGTGGGCCGGAAGGCCGCTCCACCACCGGGAATAACGCCGGTACACCTGCGGTTCGCGCTCACCGAGCAGCTTGCGCAACGCTGTCGCCTCTTGAGCGATTCCGTCCCATTGATGCTCGTCCAGGGCGTGGAATGCCGTCACCTCAACGTCTCCGGCCTCGGTCGGGCGCCACACCCCGGCCACGTATCCGTCAACGAGAAGTGTCGGCAGTGTGTCGCCGTTGTTGCGGATGACGACCTTGCGGTATTCGTCCGGAATGATCCGGCTTCGATCGGCGTAGGCGAGCAACGTGCTGTCCCACATGGCCATCAGCCGCGGCGGCGCAGACGTGTCCTCATCCGGAATTGTCCGGTTTGGAACGTCGTAGTACTCGCCGTCCTGGACGAGCTCCAGCGACTGCAGGGCTTCCCGGATGGTGGTGCGCGGCAGCATGCTGAACTGGTTCATGTCGAGCACGGTCGCCGGGCCGAAACCGGTCAGGTAGCGGCGGAGCATCTCGGCGACGGCCGCCATCCGTTCACGCGGCTCGGTCGTCACGGACTGGTAGGCGGGCCGCAGCCCGAATGCCCACGGCCCGCCCGTCGGCGCGTGCACGAGCCCGCCGTAGGTCCGCAGCGCCCACCAGACGCCGGGCTCACCGACGTCGCCGACGTGGGAGTGCAGGAGTTCCTCGATCTCGGCCTTCTGGCGCGGGGTCGAGGCGAACTCCAGCAGATGTTCGAGCACCGCGTCGGCTTGCTCGATCGTGACGTTCATGGACTTGAACCGCTTGTCGTACAGCCGGGACGCCCTCAGCGCGGGCAGCATCGCGTGGTGGAACACCTCGTGGTCCGCGGCCGCGACGGCGTGCAGGGTGATCCGCATCAGCGACGCCTTGCGGACCACCCCGGTCGCGAACGCCTCGTCCAGATCGGCGGGGTCGAAGCCCTCGATCCGGTTCCACAGCGCGAGGTACGGCGAGGCCGGTTCCTGCGCCTGGATCGCGACGATCCGGTCCACGGCGCTCAGCAGGCCGACCGGCTCACGCCCGAGCAGCATCTGCCGGTCGAGCGTGGCGCGGTTGAGCTGACGTGCCGTGTAGGTCATGACCGGAATCTTCACTCACCGCAGCTTGGACGGCCACCAGATTCGCCCGCCGATGTCCACCGACAGCGCCGGCACGAGCAACGACCGCACCAGCAACGTGTCGAGCAGGACACCGAACGCCACGATGAACGCGATCTGCGTGAGGAACAGGATCGGCAGCACCGCGAGGGCCGCGAACGTCGCCGCCAGCACCACACCCGCGGACGTGATCACACCACCGGTGAGGCTGAGCCCTCGCAGCGTCCCCTCGACCGTGCCGAGTTGTTGTGTCTCTTCGCGTACACGGGTCATCAGGAAGATGTTGTAGTCGATGCCCAACGCCACCAGGAACACGAACCCGAACAACGGCACCACGGGATCGGCGCCCGGGAAGTCGAAGACGTGGTTGAACACCAGCGCCGACACGCCCATCGTGGCCGCGAACGACAGCACCACCGTCCCGATCAGCAACAACGGCGCCAGCAACGACCGCAGCAGCAGCGCGAGGATCAGGAAGATCACGACCAGCACGATCGGGATGATCAGCATCCGGTCGTGCTCGGACGTCGTCCTGGTGTCGAGCAACGTGGCCGTCTGCCCGCCGACCTTGGCGTCGAGCGGGTGCACGGCGTCCCGGATCCGGTACACCGTCTCGACGGCGGCGTCGGAGTCGGGCGCGTCCTTCAGCGTGGCCTCGATGCGCACGAGCCCGTCCGCGGTTCCGGACGGCCGCACGTCCGCGACACCGTCCACCTTGGCCTTCTGCACGACCTCGGCGCTCTTCGCCTCGGCGGCGATGATCACGGTCGGCGATCCGGTGCCGCCGGGGAAGTGCCGCGACAGGACCTCCTGCCCCGCAACGGACTCGACCTCGGTCAGGAACACGTCGGACTGCGCCGTGCCGGACGCCTTGAGCTGCGGCAGGAACGCGGCCCCGACGAGCAGCACGATGGTCGTGACGATCCAGATGGCGCGGGGCTTGGTGCGCACGAACTTCGCGACCCGGCCCCACAAACCGCTGGTCTCGGGGTGCGCGGAGCCGAACTTCGGCGCGAACGGCCAGAACGCCGCGCGTCCCAGCAACGCGAGAACCGCCGGCAGGAACGTCATGGTGGTCAGCAGCGCCGCGCCGATGCCGATGGCCGCGACGGGCCCGAGTCCCTTGTTGGAGTCGAGGTCGCTGAACAGCAGGCACAGCACACCGAGGATGACCGTGCCGGCCGACGCCGCGATGGGTTCGATCGTGCCGCGCCAGGCCGTGCGGATGGACGCGAACTTGTCCTGGGTGTCCCGGAGCTCCTCGCGGAACCGGGACACGAGTAGCAGTGCGTAGTCCGTGGCCGCGCCGAACACGAGGATCGACAGGATGCCCTGGCTCTGCCCGTTCAACGCCAGGATGTCGTTGTCCGCCAACAGGTACACCACGAAACTGGCGAGCCCGAGCGCGAACACCGCCGACACCAGCACCACCACGGGCAGCAGCGGACTGCGGTAGACCACCAGCAGGATCAACGCGACCACCGCGCCCGCGACGATCAACAGCAGCCCGTCGATCCCGCCGAACGCCTCCACGAGGTCCGCGACCTGCGCCGCCGGCCCCGTGACCAGCACGGTCAGCCCCTGCGGAGCACCACGCGTCGAGTCCCGGAGCTGGAACACCGAGTCCTTGACGTCCTTGGCCGGATCGAGCAGCACCACGAGCTGCGCGGCCTCGTTGCCGTCCGGCGCCGGGATCACCGGCGACGCCTGGAACCCCTTGGCCTGGTCGGCGAGGTACGTCCGGTCCTGTTCGGTCAGTCCCCCGGCCCGTTCGATGACGACGATCGCCGGGATGACGTTGTCCCGCTGGAACTTCTTCTGCAGCTCGGCGACCTGAGTGGACTCGGCCGAGTTCGGCAGGAACGCACTGCTGTCGTTCTCCGCCACCTCCGACAACTTGCCCGCGTACGGCCCGGTGAAGCCGCCCAGGGCCAGCCAGACGACGAGAAGGACCCCGGCAAGCACACGCATCAGATATTCCTTCGATCGTCGAACGTTTCGATGGCCGAAACAGTAAGCTGTGATCGTGAGCGATGCAACCGACTACGAACTGAGCATGATGCTGCGCGAGCTGGTGATGGAGTCGAACCGGTTCCTGGAGATCTTCAGCGCGGCCCACGAGTTGCATCCCACCGACATGACAGCGCTGAACCTCATCATGACGGCCCCCATGACCCCCGGCACGCTGGCCAAGGCGCTGAACATGAGCGCCTCGGCCACCACCTCGGTCCTGGACCGCCTCGAACGCGCAGGTCACGTGGCCCGCGAGCGAGCCCCGGACGACCGCCGACGGGTAGAGCTCCGGGTCCTCACCGCGGCCACCGAACTGGCCGCGCACTTCTTCGCCCCGCTCGCCCGCGGCTACGCGGCGGCCTGGGCCACGATGAGTGCGGACGAACGAGCCGTGGTCGCCCGCTTCCTGGCGGCCACGATCGAGGCGACCTCCGAGGTGCGCGCCTCGGTCAGCTGAGCCTCCTGGCACAGACCATCAGCAGCAGTTCCTGCGCGGGCGCCTCGACAACGGTGTCGCCCTCACCGAACGCCCAGTCCATGTCGGTGGCCTGGAGGCGCTTCCCGTCGAGGTCGGCGCCGAAGTACTTGACGTTGGCGGGCTTCATGCCGTCGAGCACGATCGCGAGCCGCTCGTGCGGCACCACCCGGCCCAGTCCCAGCGCGACGGTGATGTCGAGGCCGTGGATGATGTCGTGGCTGAGCGCCCCCGCCGGCCCACCGCCGGGCGGCGCCCACGGGTGGTCGATGTTGTTCTTCAGCGAGTCCAGCAACTCGCTCGTCGGCAGCAGGGCGTCCGCGCGGGCCATGCGGTCGGAGGCGTGGTTGAACCGCCCGGCCGACTTGAGCATCTCCCAGAGGACCCTCCTGCCGGACGAGCGGAACGGCAACGTCGTGTGCGCGACGACGTGCTTCACCGTCCAGCCCGCGCACAGGCTCGGCGCCTGCCACTGCTCCTCGGTCAGCCCGCTGAGGAGTTCTGCCTGGTCACGACGTTCCGCGGCGATGGCGGCACGGATTTCTTCGGTCATGGTGGTGTGTACGGACCACACGCCGAGAACTCATCGGTGCGCACGAGAAAACTCCGGGAACCGCACGCGAGGCGCGGTTCCCGGAGTCGCGGTACTGCCGCCCCGGGAGATGTCAGGCGGGGAGCAGGACCGAGTCGATGAGGTAGACGGTGGCATTGGCGGTGTGCACGCCGCCGCAGATCACGTTGGCGTCGTTGACCTTCAGCGCGTCCTTGGTGCCGCTGACCTTCACGGTGCCGGTCTCGACGGTCTTCTGGTCGCCGACGATCTTGTCGGGCGAGATCTGGCCGGGGACGACGTGGTAGGTCAGGATCTTGGTGAGGAGCGCGTCGTCGGTCTTGAGCTTCTCGATCGTCGCGGCGTCGATCTTGGCGAAGGCGGAGTCGACCGGGGCGAAGACGGTGAACTCGGCGCCGTTCAGGGTCGAGACGAGGTTGACCTTCGGGTTGAGCTTGCCGGAGACGGCGTCGACCAGGGTCTTGAGCAGCGGGTTGTTCGACGCGGCGACGGCGACCGGGTCGGCGGCCATGCCCGCGACGGAACCGGCGCCGGACGGGACCTGCTTCGCGTAGTCGGCACAGCCCGGGCCCACGAGGTCCTTGGCCGGGTTGGCCATCGCCGCGGACGAGGACGTGGTGGTCGGTGCGGCGGCGGTGCTGGAGCTGCCGCTGCTCGCCGTGTCGCCCGAGCCGCACGCCGCGCCGAACAGGGCGAGCGAGGCGGCGCCGATGGCGAGAACGGTGTTGCGGACGGTCTTGTTCATGGCGGGACATCTCCAGAGGGTGTTCGGGTGGTTGCTGCAGGTGATTCGCCGCCCCTCAGCGAACGGATGGGTGCGGTTACCGACCCGTTACCGACAAACCCGCCAACCTCGCGCCACCAGCGGGAACATTCCGCCGATCGCCCCTTTCCTCCACTGTGGACGGTCGAGCTCGTTCACTCGTCCGCGTGACAACAGGTTCTTCGACGCGAGCAATCCGGCACGACTCGGGACGCGCTCCAATCCGCCCGGCCCGCGGCTCCGAACCACCACCATGAAACGAGGCGACACCGCTCCGGACTTCACCCTGCCCGACCACGACGGCGCTCCTCGCACGCTGTCCGAGTTCCTGGCCACCGGCCCGGTCGTGCTGTTCTTCTACCCGATGGCGTCCTCCGGCGGCTGCACCCAGGAGAGCTGCCACTTCCGCGACCTGGCGGAGGAGTTCGCCGAGGTGGGCGCGCACCGGATCGGCATCAGCCCGGACTCGGTGAGCAAGCAACGGGCGTTCGCCACCGCCAACGGCTTCGACTACCCGCTGCTGTCCGATGTGGACGGTGTCGTGGCGAAGCAGTTCGACGTCTGGCGACGCTTCAGCCCGCTGCACGCCAAGCGGCGCACCTTCGTCATCGACACCGACCGCCGCATCCTCGACGTGGTGACGGGCGAGCTGAAGTTCGACGTCCACGCCGACCAGGCGCTCACCGTCCTCCGGCAGCGAGCCGCCTAGGCCGCGTCCTGCAAGTTCGTCGGGCGGCAGTAGCGGCCGAGGGACCCGGAGACAGCACCGCCGCCATGCCCGAATACGCCCGGTATGAAGGCATGGCGGCGGCACTGCCTCCGGGTCTCTCGCCCGCGCCTGCCACCTGACGAACTTGCAGGACACGACCTAACCCCGCCGCTCGTCCGTCCAGGTGAGAGTCGCGCCGAAACCACCGCCAGGCCTACCGGCGGTGGTTTTCGCGAGGTAAGCCATGCGGCATGCAGACCAAGAAGGCGGCACTCGGCTCGGCGGCTTTCTTCGTGATCGCTCCCGGCGGTGTCGCCGGGCTCCTCCCCTGGCTGCTGACACGCTGGCGGTTCGAGCCGTTGTGGCTCCCGCTGCGCGTGGCCGGCGTGGTGGTGCTGGCGGCCGCTTTGGCCGTGCTGGTCTCCGCCTTCGCGCGGTTCGTCTCGGAGGGCTTCGGCACGCCCGCGCCGGTCGCCCCGCCGGACCGGCTGGTGGTCGGCGGCCTCTACCGGTACGTGCGCAACCCCATGTACCTGGCGGTGCTGTCCCTGATCCTGGGACAGGCGCTGCTCTTCGGCCAGTGGATCCTGCTCGTGTACGCGGCGGTGGTCGCCCTCGCGTTCACCGCGATGGTCCGCTGGCACGAGGAACCCGTGCTGCTGCGGGACTTCGGCGCCCAGTACGAACGCTACCGGGCCGCCGTCCCCGGCTGGTGGCCGCGACTGCGCCCCTGGTCCGCCGACTGAGCCGCTTCACAGCTCGACGCCGTAGGACCTCAGCCACGCCAGCGGGTCGGCCTTGCGGCCGGCCTGGTCCCACAGTTCGAAGTGCAGGTGCGGGCCGCTCGAGTTGCCGCGGTTGCCGACCTCGGCGATCACCTGGCCCGCCGCGACCCGCTGGCCCTCGTTCACCGCGTAGCTGTTGATGTGACCGTACACGGCGACCGATCCGTCCGTGTGCCGAATCCGCACCCACAGCCCGAACCCGCTGGCGGGCCCCGCGTCGATCACCACGCCGTCCATCACGGATCTGATCGGCGTGCCGATGCGGTTGGCGATGTCGAGCCCGTAGTGCGTGCCGCCCCACCTCGGGCCGTAGGCCGACGTCAGGGTTCCCTCGGTCGGCGCGAACACCTTGACCCTGCGGCGCTCCTCTTCCTCTCGTTCGGCCTTGAGACGAGCAGCGGCGTCGGCCTCGCGCTTCTCCGTCATCCGCAGGCTCTTCGCGAGCTGTTCGACGTCGCCCGTGTGCTCGGGCGGGCGCACCGCGCGCAGCGTCGGTCTGTCCGTGTCACCGCCCGCACCGGTGAAGGCGGCGGACAGCAGGCGGGTCTCCGGCACCGCGGCGGGCTCCGAGGCGTTCGCCTGGAACGCGACGACGGCGGCTCCCGCGGCCACCCCGAACAGGACGAGGTCGGGAGACCAGACCGGTTTCCGCTGAAGGTGGCGCGCCATCAGTCCCTGGCCTTCTCCCCGCTCGGGCCGACGGCGAACCACACCCCGTCCAGGCCGTCGCCCTTCGCGTCGCCCGCCTTCTCGTCGTCGACGTAGCGGTAGAGCGGATGCCCGTTCAGCGTCACCTGCCTCGGGCCCTCCGGCCGTTCGACGATGCCGAGCAGACCGGCGTCGATGCCCGTCGTCCGCTGCACCTCGGCCGCCGTCAGCGGCACCCACCTGAGCGTGCAGTCCGGCGCGACGCAGTGCGTGCGCGGCGGGTCCGTCTCGTCCTTCTCGTAGCGGTACAGGGTGAGCTGCTGGTGGTCGGCGAGCACCTCACCGAGGCCCGGCGCCTCCACGACCTGGAGCTCCATCTTCGGGCCCGGCAGGGTGTCGCCGAACCCGGCGGGCGCGGGTGTGGTCTGCGGGTTCGCCGTGCAGGCACCGACGAGCAGGACCAGCAGCGCGACTCGTCTTCCCGGCACCGGACTTTCCTCCTGTTTCGGACGCTCTCTGCCGAGGGCTACGGACACGACGGCGATCTCGTTCACGACCCCGGACTTCTACTATCGAACTTAGTACTAAGCTCGCGCCGGAAACTATGCCACTTAGTAGATGGAGGCGCGGTGCCACCCCAGCGAGGCAAGCTCTGGCCGATCACCCTGACCGGCGTGTTCCTCGCCGCCGGAGTCCCGGCGCACGCCCAGCCCGCCGACCCGCTCGCCCGCTACACCGAGCTCGGCGCGCAGGCCTCGAAGACCAACGAGGACCTGCTCAAGGCGCGCGGCGACCTCAAGGCGAGGCAGGACGAGCAGGCGAAGGCCGAGGAGGCCGAACGCTGGGCCAGAACCGAGGAGGGGCAGTTCCGCGGGCAGGTCGACCAGCTCACCGCGTCGACGTTCGAGGGCGCGCGGTTCACCAAGCTCTCGGCGATGCTGGTCGCCGACTCGCAGCAGGACTTCATCGAACGCATGTCGGCGCTGGAGCTCCTCGCCGCCGACAACGCCGAGGCGCTCACCAGGCTGTCCACCGCGGTGACCGCCGCCGACGAGGCCAGGACGAAGGCCGAGGAGGCGACCGACGCCGCCGCGAAGCTCGTCGGCGAGGTGGAACAACGCCAGAAACAGCTCGAGGGGCAGATCAAGGAGGTCCGCCGGGCGCTCGGCGCGCTCGACCCCGCGCTCAGGAGCACCCTGGGCCGGGTCAAGGACAACGGCAGCTACATCGGCCCGCCCGGCGCGGCGAACACGGCGCTCCAGGCAGCCCTGTCCAAGCGCGGGTCGGCCTACCTCTGGGGCGGCACCGGGCCCGACCGGTTCGACTGCTCCGGGCTGATGCAGTGGGCCTACCAGCAGGCCGGCATCACGCTGCCGAGGGTCGCCGCCGCCCAGTACAACGTCGGCAAGGCCGTGCCACTGAACGCGTTGCAGCCCGGTGACCTGCTGTTCTACGACGACGGCACCGGCAACCCGGCGACCATCCACCACGTCGCCATGTACGTCGGCGACAACAAGATGGTCGACTCCCCGACCGAGGGCCAGGTCGTCGACATCCGCCCGAGCCGCGGCGACGGGCACCTGATGGGGGCGCGGCGCGTTGCCGGGTGACTCGCGCTCACTGCACGCTTGGCACGTGAATGACCAGGGACCGGAGAAGTGCGTCTTCTGCGCCATCGTCGCCGGAGAGGCCGAGGCGAGCGTGGCCTATGCGGATGACCGAGTCGTCGCGTTCATGGACCTCGGCGCGGTGACGCCGGGGCACGTCCTCGTGGTGCCACGGCTGCACGCCGTCGGGCTGGAAGACCTGGACGAGGAGACGAGCGCACACGTCTGGAGGATCGGCCACCGCGTCGGCCGCGCCCTTCGACGCTCCGGCCTGCGCTGCGAAGGCGTCAACATGTTCCTCGCCGACGGAGAGGCCGCCTTCCAGGAGATCTTCCACTTCCACCTGCACGTCTTCCCACGCTTCCGCGGCGACAGCTTCCGCATCGACGCGGACTGGGCCACCCGCGCTCGCCATCTGCTCGACGAAGAAGCCGCCGCCGTTCGCCAAGGGCTGGACGCCATCGACGCACCACCAGCAACGGGCACCTGATTGGGGGCACGGCGCAATGCCGGTTAACTCACGCTCACTGCCCGTATCCTTCCTGCCTGGAGGTGTCATGCAGGGACTCGGTGAGCTCGAATCGGCCGTCATGAACGTGCTGTGGCGCGACGATCGCGACCGCACGGTCCGCGACGTCCTCGACGAGCTGGCGCCAGAACGCGAGCTGGCCTACACGACGATCATGACGGTCCTGGACAACCTGCACCGCAAGGAGTGGGTCGAGCGGACCAAGGTCAGTCGTGCGTTCCACTACCGGGCCACGATGACCCGCGCCGAGGCCGCCGCACGGGCGTTGCGCGCGGTGCTGGAGTCCACCGGCGACCCCGAGGGCGTCCTGCTGCACTTCGCGCAGTCCGCCACCGACGAAGAGGCCAGCGTGCTGCGCAAGGCGTTGCGGAAGCGCAAGTGACGGTCGCGGTCGCGCTCCTGCTGGGCGCCTTCACGGTCGCGTGGGCCGGGCCGCGTCTGCTCGACCGGCTGCTGGCCCGCCAGGCTCCTCCCGCCGCACTGCTCGCCGGCTGGTTCATGATGGTCGCCGGCTGCCTGGCCACGGTCGCGGCCGCCGCCGTCGTGGTGGTGCTGCCGGGTCACGGCCCCGCGCCGCAGCTCATCGGGCTGGTGCACAGCTGCTGGACGACGTTGCAGCACGGTGGCACGCCCGAGGCCGAGGAGTGGGCCGGGCTCGCGTGCGGCGCGGTCCTGCTCGCCCTCGCGGGCAGGATCGTCGTGTCGCTGGTGCGGCACCGGCGCAGGCAGGACCGCGTGCAACGGCAGCAACGCGAGGCGCTCACGCTGGTCGCGCACCGCCAGCCGGGCGCGATCCCGACCTGGTGGATCCCGCACGACAAGCCGCTCGCCTACAGCCTCTCCGGACGGTCTTCGCTGGTCGTCGCCACGGACGGCCTCAACCAGCACCTCAGCAAGGCGTCGGTCGACGCCGTGATCGAGCACGAACGCGCGCACATCCTCGGCCACCACCACCTGCTCGTGGGCTTCGCACGGGCGTTGGCGTCCGCCATGCCGTGGACGCCGCTCACCCGCCGTTCGCCGGAACTGGTGTCCGCGCTCGTGGAACTCGCCGCCGACGCGGTGGCGGCCCGGGGGGGGGGGGCCCCCCGCCCGGCCGCCGGGGCGGGGGGCCCCCCCCCCCCCGCCCCCCCCCCCCCCCCCCCCCCCCGGGGGGCCCCCCCGGCGGGGGGGGGGGCGGGCGCCCCCCCGG
>NZ_JBHXLO010000036.1:0-24507 GCF_042721395.1 Lentzea sp. NPDC058450 | reverse complement strand
GATGGTGTACCCCGCCGCCCCGGGGGGGGGGCCCCGGCCGCACCCCCCCCACGCCGTCCCCGCGGCACTGATCACCATGACCTCCGGCGGCACTCCCCCGGCCGCGCTGGCGATGGCCCGCGACTGCGTCGAGCTGCGCCTGCGCAACCTGGGCGGGGCACCGGGTTCCAGCGCCCGCACGTGGGTGGCGGGCGCCGTCGCCATGGCGTTGCCGATGGTCGTCGGCACCACGCTCCTGACGGTCGGCGCCTTCGCCCTGTGCCCGTTCCTGCTGCCGTTCTGACCTACTCGGTGAACAGCACGTCCACCCAGTAGTTGCCACCGTTGTACGTCGTGGCGGGGAACCCGCTGCCCGCCTGGAACACGCCGTTCGCGTTGCCCGCGGTCAACGGCCCGCTCGTGACGGCCGACGCCGAGAAGTAGCCGGAGTCGAGCGCGTACCGGCCGGTCGTCGTCGTGTACGAGGCGACGTAGGTGGTGCCCGCCGTGATCGTCACCGAACTGTCGAACGTCAGCGTCTGCCAGCCCGTCTCCGTCTCGCCGGCGAAGGTTCCGGTGGCCAGGCGCTGACCGTCGGCGGACCAGAGCGACCCGGTGTGGGTGCCGGTGTTGCCCGCGCCCTTGTAGAACCTCACCCCGGTGACCCGTCCGTCCACTGAGGACGAGAACCGGACGCCCAGCTCGTACGCCCCGGTGTCGTCGGACGCCGCCACCGTCGGCAGGGTCGCGCCGCTGAACAACGAGCACGGGCAGGTCTGCGTGGTCGCGGTCGTGAACGACCAGGTGCTCGCCTGCGGCATCAGGTTCCCGTACGCGTCGGCGATCCTGATGCTCGCCGTGTACTTCGTGCTCGCGGCCAGCCGTGCCGACGGCGTCCACGTCACCGTGCGCTGGTCACCCGAGAGCGCCAGCGTGCCGGCGAGCTTCGCGCCACCGGGGTCGGTGAGCGAGAACTGCGCGCCGCCGAGCTCGACGGGTTCGTCGAACGACACGGTGACCGCGCCCTCCGCATTGACCTCGGTGGCGCCGTCGAGCGGCGTGCGCCCCTGGACCACTGGGGCCTGGTTGTCCGCGTTGGGCTGGTAGACCACGTCGACCCAGTAGTTGCCGGAGCCGTACGTCATCGTCGGGAACCCGCTGCCGACCGCGAACACGCCGTTCGTCTCCTGCGGCGCCTGCAACGGACCGGAGTCCACCGCCGTGCGGGCGAAGTAGCCGCCGTCGACCGCGTACCTGCCCGCGGTCGTCGTGTACGAGGCCGTGTAGGTCTGGCCGGCGCTGACGATCACCGGCTGGGCGAACGTCAGGGTCTGCCAGCCGGACGCCGTCTCGTTGGCGAACGTGCCGGTGGCGAGCCTGGAACCGGTCGCGTTCCAGAGGCTGCCGGTGTGCGTGCCGGTGTTGCCCGTGCCCTTGTAGAACTTCACGCCCGTGATCTGACCGGACTGAGCGGGCGTGAACCGCACGCCGAGCTCGTACGCCCCGGTGTCGTCGGACGAGGTCACCGTCGGTTCGGTGGCGGGGCTGAACAACGAGCACGGGCAGACGGCCGTGGTGCTCGTGGTGAACGACCACACCGCCGCGTCCGGCATCGGCACGCCGTTCGCGTCCGCGATGCCCAGGTGCGCCTCGTACCTCGTGCCCGGCACCAGCTTTCCGCTCGGCGTCCACGTGACCGTCCTCTGGTCACCCGACAACGACACCGAGCCGCTCAGCTTCGTGCCGCCGGGGTCCTTCAGCCAGATCTGCGCCGACGCCGGGTCGACCGCCTCGCTGAACGTCGCGGTGAGCGGCGCAGTCAACGAGACGTTCGTGGCGTCCACGGCCGGTGTGCGCGCGTTGAGCGACGGCGGGGTCGTGTCGCCGTTGAGGCCGTTGCGGTAGATGACGTCGACCCGGTAGTTCGTGGCGTTGTAGGAGTTGTTCGGGAAGCCGGTGCCGTACTTGTAGACGCCGTTGCCGCCGTCCGTCCCGTTCGGCAAGGCGTGCAACGACTTGTAGTCCGCGCCCTGCCCGTTGAAGTACCCGGACGTGACCGAGTAACGGCCGTTCGGCGCCGTGTACGACACCACGTACGTCGTGTTCGCCTGCACCGCGACGGGGTTGCTGAACATCAACCGCTGCCAGCCCGACGTCGTCTCGTTGGCGAACGTGCCGGTCGCCAGCAGCAGCCCGGTCGAGGTCCACAACGATCCGGTGTGGGTGCCGGTGTTGCCCGTGCCCTTGTAGAACCGGACGCCGAGCACCTCGCCCTTGCCGTCGAACCTGACCTTCGTGCCGACCTCGACCTGGTTGGTGTCACCGGAGTCGGCCGAGGCCGGCGCCGCGAAGTCGTCCCAGATCGTGCACGGGCACGCGGCCGGGCGCGGCGACCCCGTCGTGAACGTCCACGTCGAGACCGCCGACATGTTCGCCGACGCGTCTGCGGCCTTCAGCGACGCCGTGTAGGCCGTGGCGGCGGTCAGCGGCGCGGACGGCGTGAACGTCACCGTGCGGGTGTCCTGCGACAACGCGACGGCGCCGGGAACCGCGCCGTTCGGGCCGGTGACGGTGAACTGGGCGCCGGTCAGCGTGACGTTCTCGTCGAACGTGCCGGACACCGTCGTGGCCAGGGCGACCGATCCCGCGTTGGTGGCGGGCGAGTTCGACGTCAGGACCGGCGCCCGCGTGTCCGGGCCGGGATCCGGCGCCCACACCACGTCGACCCAGTAGTTGGTGTAGCCGAACGTCTGCTGCGGGAAGCCGGGACCGAACCGGAACACCCCGCCGTTCTCCAGCCCGGTCAACGGTTCGAGGTGCTTGTCCTTGCGGAAGAAGTACTCGCTGTCGTACGCGAACCGTCCGGCGGGCGCGTAGTAGGAGACCACGTACGTCGTGTCTGCGGCGACCGCGACCGGCGACGGGAACAGCAGGGTCTGCCAGCCCGACGCGGTCTCGTTGACGAACGTGCCGCTCGCCATCAGCTGCCCGTCCGCAGACCACAGCGACCCGGTGTGCGTCCCGGTGTTGCCCGCCCCCTTGTAGAACCGGACGCCCCGCACGTACCCCGCGCTCGTGCTGCGGTACTTCATGCCGAGCTCCAGCGCCGAACTGTCGTTCGCGCTCTCCACCTTCGGCAGGTCACTACCCGCGAACACCCCGCAAGGACACGTCCGCGTGCCCACGCCCGGAGTCGCCGACACCGGTTGCGAGAGGTTCGCCGAGTCGTCGACCGCGCGCACCCGCAGCTGCGCGGTGCCCGACTGCGCCGGTGTGTACGTGTAGTTCCAGGTGGTCTGGCCCGCGAGCCAGTTCGCCGAGTGCCAGCGGGTGCCGCCGTCCGTCGACACCTCCACCCCCGCGACCTGCCCGACGGCGTCGATCACAGTGCCGCCGAACGTGTAGGGCTGTCCGACCGTCGACTGCTGCGGCACCGAGCTGATCGTCACGCCCGGCGGTGCGGAGTCCGAGCTCGTCGTCGACGCGACCAGGCCCTGCTGCAACGAGTTCGGGAAGACTCCCATGTCCGCCAGGAAGTTGATGGTCGCCTGCTTCATCCGCACGTCGGACGTGGGCGTGTTGGTGCGGAACGCGTGGTCGTCGTCGACGCCCCACGCCCACTGCACCGTGCCCGCCCCGAACACCAGCGACCCGCTGGGATGCCGGTAGTAGGTCACCGCGTGCGTCTTGACCTCGGACCCGTACTCGTCGCCGTGGTTCTTGAGCACGAAGTAGCCCTGCAGGTCGACCGTCGTGCGCGACAGCTGGGCGACGCCCGGCGGCTGGAACCCGTTGTCCTCCACGGTGTTCCACTCGTAGCCGAGCGTGCCGGGCTGGAACGTGTAGGTGCTGCCGGCGGCCATGTTCTGCAGGTCCGTGTTCCGCCAGAGCCGCATCTTCCCGTACGCGGCGGGCACCTGCATCGCGTCGTCGCGGCGGCCGTTGACGGTGAAGAGGTTGCCCAGCAACGCGTTCTCCGGACGGCCACCGTCCTGCGGCGGGCTGTACCGCGGGTCGCGCCACGTGCCGGTCCAGTCGTTCAGGCCGTCGTCCTGCGTGCCCTTGGTCTCCTTGAAGGCCGCGATGGTGCGCCAGTCTGTCTGGCCGGAGTCGATGCTCTTCTCCCAGCGGTGCTTCCAGAAGATCTCGTTGCCCGTCAGGAACGCCAGGTGCACCCCGGCGTCGCGGGCGGACTCGACGTTCGCGCGCTGCTCGTTCGACCAGTACTCGGGATGCCCGACCGGCATGAACACCCGGTGGTTCTTGATGAGCTCACCGCGCCGGGCCGTGTCGGCCTCGGTCGTGTACGTGAGGTCGTAGCCGTTGGCTTCCAGGAACCTCAGCATCGGGTACTCGGCGTTGAAGATGAAGTTCTCGTCGCCGTCACCACCGGTGTACGGCCTGTTGTAGCTCACCTTGTAGGAGCTGCCGCCCTGTCCGGGCCCGTCCCCGAAGTAGAGACTGTTGCCGCCGTAGCGGTTGTACGCCACCCACGTCGCGTCCGACGTCTGCAACATGATCTTCGCGTGTGAGGAGTCGTCCCGCACCACGAACACGATCTCGTTCTCGGCGCCCGTGTCAGTGCGCTTGGTGCGCGCGTAGTAGATGCCCGACACCGCGTCCGACGGCACGGTCCAGCTCAGCGACACCGCCCAGTTGCCGCAGTCGATCAACGCCGTGGGCCCGTCCCGGAGGCACGGCGGCTGGTTCTGCGGGGTGTTCCGGCTGGTCTGGCCCACGTGCCGGGCGCCGATGCCGCCGTACCAGCCCAACCGGTAGATGTCGATCGTGTACGACGACGCGGTCGTCAGCATCTTGAAGTCGACCCGGCCGCCCGGCGTGACGCTGATGTCCGTCGTGAAGCCCAGGATCGCATCGTCGCGAGAGGACACCTGCCAGTCCGGCGTGCCGGGTTTCGTGTTCTCGCACAACACCTTGTTCAGCACCGGCGTGTCGCACGGCGCGGCCTGCGCGACCGGACCCGACGCCACCATCAGCGGCACCGCCACACCCGCACCGACCACAAGGGACAGCAACGACCTGAAACCACGTCTCCACAGCGGAAGGGGCCTGGCCACCGACGCCGTCATGCACTCCACCTCTCGGTACCCGATCACTCAGAGCGAGACGCCAGCTACTAGACCCCTTAGTAGATGAGCGTCGCTTCGAAGGTCGGTCGACGAGGCGTCCGCGTTACACGAGTCGTCCGGTCGGCCTGGATCGCACGGCGTCAGAGCCAGCCCTGCCGCGAGGCCTGCACCCCCAGCTGGAACCTCGTCTGGGCGCCCAGGTTCATCGGGACGTGCGGGAACACCCTGACCTGGTCGCGGGCGTCGGTCTGGATGCTGTCGAGGACGGCCCTGCCCGCCTCGGGGGACGGCAGGAGCTCGAAGTCGGTGCGGCCCGCCACGCCCCC
Source organism: Lentzea sp. NPDC058450 (assembly GCF_042721395.1). Lineage (NCBI taxonomy): Bacteria > Bacillati > Actinomycetota > Actinomycetes > Pseudonocardiales > Pseudonocardiaceae > Lentzea > Lentzea sp. NPDC058450. Next base: position 19,112 of record NZ_JBHXLO010000036.1, on the reverse strand, counting down.
GGGACCAGAGCTGGGACAGCAGGTCCGCGCTCTCCCTGGCCAGGGCGGCTTCGCGGGTGTGGCGGTCGGCGAGGGTCTCCATCGCGAGCCTGGGCGGTGCGGGGATGACGGTGTCCGGGTGCTGCTCCACGAGGCCGATCGCGGCCAGTTCGGTGAGCGCGGCCGTCAGCTCGTCGTCGCCGACCCGCAGTCGTGCGGCCGGGGCGCCGGAGTCCACTCCCCCGCCTCTACGAGGTCCAGGTAGGCGCGCTCCACTGCCGCCGAAAGGCCCAGCGCCTGCGGGGGCTGCATGGACGAAGTCGGCAATGCCCTGGTCGGTCGCGATCCAGTCGCGCGACGAGCCAGTCCCGCAGCGGCGTCGAGGTGGAGCACACGTGACCGGTCGGGTCGAAGAACTCGACACCGAGCCGGTCCACGAGCTGTCGACCCTGCACTCGGACCACCGCCGGCACCAGCATCAGCGTCGTCATGGCACCAACCTGACAGCGGGGCCGCGATCACCACGGCCCCGCACCAGGCTCAGGACACGCCGCAGCTCGGCGCCGACCAGAAGCGCGACGACTTGTGCGCGACGTGCACGTGGTCGTTGTGCCCCGTGTACCCCGGCCCGAGGATCTCGTTGAAGCCGTGGTTGCGCGCCTGCTTGGCCAACGCGCAGAAGCCCTGCGGCCCGGCACCCAGGTCCACCGCGTCGCCGTAGAGGTGACGGCTACCGGCCGCGCCGCCGACGGCGTTGTTGCACGAGACGCTGCGGAAGCCGCCGTTGACGTCGATCGGCCTGTCCCCCATGGCGTGCCGCATCGCCTGCAGCTTCCACATGGACACCAGGGCGTTGGCCCGCGCCGTGGCGGCCGAGACGTTGCCGCCCGACCAGTCGGAGTTGCAGTTGTTCAGCTCGTCGTAGGAGAAGTTGACCGGCGTGCAGTCGTTGTCCTGCAACGCGTACAGCTTCGAGAACGTGGCGGACCCGGCGATGCCGTCGGCACCGAGCCCGTACGCCTGCTGGAACCGCGTGACCGCAGCCTTCGTCCCCGCCCCGAACTGCCCGTCGATGGCGAGCACGGCACCGTAACCGGGGTAGCCGGCCACGCGGATCTGCAACTGCCGGACGTCCTCGCCCGACGCGCCTTGCGAGAGCGTTCGCCCCCAGGTGTAGCAGGCGTCGGCCGCCGAGGGGTCGGCCTGCGCCGCGGCCGGGGCGGCCACGACACCGAGGAGCAGGGAGAGCACCGGTAAGACGAAACGGAGTTTCACGACAAGCGCCACCTTCCGATCACAGGGAGGTGCAGCCTGTCGAGGCCGATCAAGGTCTGTCAATGGGCAACCAACCCAGCGCCTGGTTGGGCGACGAGAAACCACCCGGACAGCCGCCGGAGCCTGCCGTGAAGGCGCTAGCGTTGCGAACCCGCCTTCTCGAAACTGTTCGTTTGTGCTCACACCACTTGTCGCTGGACTGGTCGCGCTCGCGGGAGTGTCGCTCGGAGTGCTCCTGGAGCCGGTGAAGGCCAAGGTGGCGGCGCGAACCCGGCTGCGGGAGGACCGGGCACTGCGCTGCGCCGAGTTGGTGGAAGCGGCGATCGCGTCCCGTGAAGAGATCAAATGGCTGCTCAGGACCATCCGCGAGGACAAACCTCCGGTGCCGGCCACGGCCGCGATGATCGCCGAGGCGGAGCAGCGGTACTGGAGCGCCCGCAACGACCTCAAGAAGATGGTCCTGTTGATCCGCCTCACCGGGCCGGACCAGCTGATCGCGAGCGCGGAGGCCGTCAGCGACACCGACAGCGCTGTCCGGCGACTGTGGTTCGGCCTCGAACCCGGCGAGCGGAAGTCTCACTCCGACGAGATCCGCGAGACGTTGCTGAAGAGCCGGCGAGCGCTGGAGGACTTCACCGCGCTGGCACGCCGGCTCACCACGTCCTCCTGATGACGCGACACACCGGCTGCCAGGAGCGTTCGCGCCAGAACGACGCCCCGTCCGGCGGATCCGCGTAGGGTCGGGCTCGTGATCGAGACGCTGGAGCCGTTCCGGGTCGAGCTGACCGGCTACTGCTACCGCGTGCTCGGCTCCGGTTCCGAGGCCGAGGACGCCGTGCAGGAGACGCTCGTGCGCGCGTGGAAGGCGTACGACAGTTACGACTCCGCGCGCGCGTCGTTGCGGACCTGGCTCTACCGGATTGCCACGAACATCTGCATCGACATGCAACGCAGTGCGCAGCGTCGGGCCCTGGCGGTCGACTTGGGACCGTCCGGTGGGGAGATCGGGGCGCCGCTGCTGGAGAGCGTGTTCGTGCAGCCCGTGCCGGACGCGTTGGTGCTGCCGGAGGACCTGGCCATCCGGCGGGAGACCGTGCGGCTGGCGTTCGTGGCGGCGTTGCAGCACCTGCCCGCCCGGCAGCGGGTGGTGTTGATCCTGCGGGACGTGCTGGCCTGGCAGGCCGCCGAGGTGGCCTCGTTGCTGGAGATCTCGGTGGCTTCGGCCAACAGCGCGTTGCAGCGGGCCCGGGCCACGTTGCGGGTGGTGGACGTGGGCGACGCGTTCGATCCCGTCGATCCGGCGCAGAAGTCGTTGCTGAGCCGGTACTGCGAGGCTTTTGAGCGGCACGACGTGGAGACGTTGGTGTCGTTGTTGCACGAGGACGCGACCATGTCGATGCCGCCGTTCAGCTGGTGGTTGCGCGGGCGTGAGCCGATCTCCGTCGCGTTGAGGGACCCCGGGGCTTCCTGTGCCGGTGCCTGGCTGGTGCCGGTGCGGGCCAACGGGTCGCCCGCGTTCTGGCAGATGCGGCCCGGGATGGAACGGCCGTTCGGGTTGGTGTTCCTCGACGTCCGGGACGGGCTGGTGACGGGCAGCACGACGTTCTTGAACGTGGAGGAGTTCCTGCCGTTGTTCGGGGAGGGCCTGTGATTCGGATCCTGCCGTCGGAGGAAGTGCCCTGGGAGGACGTCGAGGCGGTCTTCGACGGGTCCGAGCCGCGGAAGTGCCGGTGCCAGCGGTACAAGGTCAAGGGGTGGATCTGGCGGGACTCCACGCTGGACGAGCGGTACGAGGCGCAGTGTTCGCAGGCTGCGCTGGGCAGCGGGCTGGTGGCCTATGTGGACGGTGAGCCCGCCGGCTGGGTCGCCGTCGAGCCCCGGTGTGGGTACGCGAAGTTGCTCGACATGCCGATTCCGTGGAAGGGCCGGACTGAGGACAAGGACGACCCTGACGTGTGGGCGGTGACTTGTTTCGTGGTGCGCAAGGGGTTTCGGCGGCAGGGGCTCACCTACGAGTTGGCCGCGGCAACGGTGGAGCACGCGCGGTCGCGCGGGGCTCGGGCCGTCGAGGCCTATCCGATGATGGCTGATCCCGGGAAGACCGTCACGTGGGGCGAGCTGCACGTGGGGGCGCGGCAGGTGTTCGAGGAGGCCGGGTTCGTGCAGGTCACGCATCCGACCAAGCGGCGGTTCGTGATGAGGGTGGACTTCTGATGTTCTCCGAGGTGGTCATTTCCACGGCGCGGATCGACGTGCCGGCGCTGGTGGCCGGGGACGGGCCCGTTGTCGTGTGCTGGCACGGGTTTCCGGACCATCCGGCGTCGTTCGGTCCCCTCGCGGAACGGTTGGTCGCCGCCGGCCGGAAGGTGGTGGCGCCGTTCCTGCGCGGGCACCACCCGTCGACCGTCGACCTGCTGCCGTTCGCGGACGGGCTCACGCTGGCCGCAGATGCCGCCGCACTCAACGAGGCGCTGGGTGGGCCTGTCGACGTGATCGGGCACGACATCGGGGCCGGGGTGGCCGGACGGCTCGCGGCGCTGCGGCCCGAGTTGGTGCGGCGGGTGGTGACGATGTCGGTGCCGCCGCCCGCGGCGTTGCGGCGGATCTTCGACGAACCCGCCCAGCAGCAACGGTTCTTCTACCTGTTCCTGTTCCAGGTGCCCGGGGTGGGCGAGGCGTTGCTGAACGACGCGTTGATCGAGTACCTGTGGCGGACGTGGTCGCCTGGGCTCGAGGTGCCGTCGCACGTGCGCGAGCTGTACGCGGATCCGGCGGTGCGGGCCAACTCCTTGAAGCTCTACCGGGCGAACTTCGACCGGTCGTTGCACGATCCGGCGTTGGCCGAGCTCGGCGCGGTGACGGAGCAGCCGGCCGAGGTGCCGCTGCTGGTGCTGGCCGGCGCGGACGACGGGTGCATCACGCCGGACAACTACGCCGGCGCCGCCACGGCTCTCGCGCCCGGTTCGCGGGTCGAGATCGTGGCGGGCGGGCACTTCCTGCAGCTAGACAGCCCCGACGAGGTCGCGGCGCTGGCGCTGGACTGGTTCCGCTGACTTGCGGACGCGGCCCCACGGCTTGAAGACCGACAGGAAGTAGGCGAAGAGCAGCAGCGTCGGCGCGACGACCACCGGATGCAGGATGCCGGTCGGGATCACCGCGGCCGGGTCGCCCGCGAGCATGCGTTCGCCGATGCGGGCCGCCTCGGCCACACCGGGGCGGAGCGCGAACGCGATCAGCAGCGACATGCCCACGTTCAGCACGAGCTTGATGGCGACCCACCAGTACCTGACCAGGCCGTACTTGCTGCCCACTCCCAGGACCACGCCGGAGAGCATGCAGACGACGCTGGCGCCGAACATCGGCCAGATCGCGAACAGGTCGACCGCCTGGATGGCGATGCCCGCGGTGCCGGTGTCCGTTGTGGACAGTGCGACCACGACCAGGATGTCCAGCGCGAGGTCGATGCCGAGCCACGCCGCCGCCGACAGGACGTGCACGAGCAGCACGGCCTTGCGGGCGCGGCCGCTGAGCTTGCGGGTGGTGGTAGCCATCGCGATGCACTCTCCTTCTCTCGTGGTGTCGCGTCTTACTCTCGTCACCGCGAGGGCGTGCATCATCCGCTCACGTTCTGATTTCGCGTACGTCAGATTGCGTACGCGTCTGCGCGACGACCATCGCGGCGAGCACGACGGCGGCGCCGACCAGCTGGACGATGGTGAGCTTCTGACCGAGGGCCGCCCAACCGACCGCTGCGGCGACCACGGGCGTGAGCAGCCCCAAGAACGTCACCTGTGTCGCGGTCAGCAACGTGATGCCGCGGATCCAGACGACGTACGCGACCGCTCCCCCGAAGATCGCGAGGAACGCGTAGCCGGCGACGTTCCGAGTGCTGAACGCCGGCAGGTCTTCGAACGCGAAGGTCACCGGCACCAACAGGAGTCCGCCCGCCACGAGTTGCCAGGCCGTGGTCGCGAGGGCGGACGGCGCGACCCAGCGTTTGTTCAGCACGATCGCCGCAGCGGTCACGGCCGCGCCGCCGAGTGCCGCCACGACGCCGAGTGCGTCCAGCTCCGCGTCGGCCCGCAACACCAGGAGGCTCACACCCGCGAGCCCGGCAACGGCCGCGGCGACGATCTTCAGCGACAGGCGCTGCCCGAGCACGCGGGTCGCCAGGAGCGCCACGAACAACGGCTGGATCGCCAGGACCGTCGCGGCGACACCTCCAGGCAGGCGGTAGGCGGCCACGTAGAGCAGCGGGGTGAACGCCGCGAAGTTCAGGGCGCCCAGCACGGCGAGCGCCACCACCACTCGCCGTGCGGGAGCCGCCGGGTGAGCGCGAGCAGGATCAGGCCCGCCGGCAACGCCCTGAGCAGCGACGCCAGCAGCGGGCGGTCGGGCGGGAGGGACTCGGTCGTGACGAAGAAGGTCATCCCCCAGATCGCCGGCGCCAGCGCGGTGACGGCGACACGATGATTGATCACCGCACCGAAGCTAGCCGCCGGGCGTGACGATCCCTCTCTCGTAGGCGAACACCACGGCGTGCGTGCGGTCGCGCAGGTTGAGCTTCGTCAGCACCCGTGACACGTGCGTCTTCACCGTCGTCTCGCCCAGGAACAGCGAAGCCGCGATCTCCGCGTTCGACGCGCCCTTGGCGAGCTCCACCAGCACCTCGAACTCACGGTCGGTCAGCTCCGGTGGGCGCGTGCGTTCGCGTGCCGCCGTGCTGAAGCGGGCGATCACACGGCGGGTGACCTCGGGCGAGAGCAACGCGTCGCCGCGCGCTACGACGCGGACGGACTCCACGAGGTCTTCCGGGGAGGCGTTCTTGAGCAGGAAGCCGCTCGCGCCCGCCTGCAGGGCCTCGAAGAGGTAGTCCTCGCGGTCGAACGTGGTCAGGATGACTACGCGCGTGCCGTGGCCCGCGGAGAGGATCTGGCGGGTGGCTTCGAGGCCGTCCATGCGGGGCATCTGGACGTCCATCAGCACCACGTCGGGGCGCAACGACGCCACCAGGTCCACGGCCTGGGCGCCGTCGCCCGCCTCGCCGACGACCTCGATGCCCGGTTCGGTGCCGAGGATGACGCGGAAGCCGGCGCGGACCAGGTCCTGGTCGTCGGCCAGCACTACTCGCAGGCTCACGCCTTCTCCTCCAACGCGGTCGGCAGTGACGCACGGACCAGATAGCCCGCTTCACGCCGTGGGCCTGCTTCCAGCGAACCGCCGTGCACGGCTAGACGTTCGCGCATACCGACTAGCCCGAAACCGGGGCTGGTGGACGTGGCACGGCCACGGCCGTCATCGGTGATCTCCAGCTCCAGCGCGCTTTCCAGGAACCGCATCCGCACGTCGACGTGGTGTGCGTCGGCGTGCTTCACCACGTTCGTGAGTGCTTCCTGCACGACGCGATACGCGGACAACGCGACGCCGGACGGCACCTCGCGCGTGTCGCCGTACACGCCGAACCCGACCTCAAGGCCTGTGGCGCGGGCGCTGTCGAAGAGTTCGGGCAGGTCGTCAAGCCCGGGGGCGGCTTTGAGGTCGGGCTCGGCGTCGGCGCGCAGCACCCCCAGCAGGCCGCGCAGTTCGCTGATGGCGGTGCGGGCCGTCTGTTCGACGGTCTGCAGGGCGTCGCGGGCCATCGCCGGGTCGGAGTCGAGGACGCGGCGGGCGGCGCCGGCCTGGATGCCCATCACGGAGACGTGGTGGGCGACGACGTCGTGCAGGTCGCGGGCGATGCGCATGCGTTCGGCGGCGATGGCGCCACGGGTGTTCTGCTCCTGCGAGCGGCGCAGCTCCTCCGCCTGGAACTCCAGCTGGGCTCGGCGGCGGGCGCCGGACCACGCCATCTCGCCCACCACGTAGGCGAACAGGAAGAAGAAGATGTTGAACTCGAGCCCGTAGACGACGGAGGCGAGCACCGGGTCGATCGGCCCGGCGGCGTCCTCGAACTCGCCCTTGGGGCCGAGGAGCGCGCGGACGAGGCTGAAGCCGAGCCACAGGAACATCGCGACGATCACGCCGATGCGGGACCACCGCGCCCGCAGGCGGTCCTGGCTCCACGCGCCGACGGTGAAGATCGCGAGGAAGAGGATCGCGGACGGCACCAGGTTGTCGCCGGTGCGGTTGATCTGCGCGGCGATGAAGAGCGCGGACACCACGAGCAACACCGAGATCGGGTAGCGGCGGCGCACGACGAGCGGCACGGACAGGGCGATCACCCAGGCGAGCTGCACGAGCAGGCTCGGCGGGTCGCGGAACACGAACGCGCCCATGCTGTTGACCAGCACGGTGACCTCGATGGCGCACAACAGGACGATGACGGCGATGCCGATGTCGCGCTGCCGTTGCCGGAGCGTCGGACTGGGCCTGCGCCATTCGTCCCACACGGGTTCTTCCTGCACCGGATCAAGGTACCCGGCACCCGCATTCCATCGGTAATCGAAGCTATTTGCGAGCCGGGCGTGTTCCGGACCACAAAATTGGACGAACCCTGACTCGCTGTTCAATACTGCGCGTCACCGCCGACCGAATTCATCTGCGACAGGGCCTGGAATGTCTATTCGCCATCTATTCTTGTCCGCCGTCCTGGCGCTCGGCGCGGTCACGGCCTGCGGCTCCCCCACCCCGGAGACCGGGGCCGTTCGCACTGGTCCGGGCGTGTCCACTGAATCGATCTCGCTCGGTGTGCTCACCGACATGACCGGTCCCTTCAAAGGAACCTCGGTTCTCAGAATTCGCGGTTATGAACTCTATCTGGACCAGGTCAACAAACGCGGCGGCGTGTGCGGGCGGCGCATCGAACTGAAGCAGAAGGACCACGCCTACGACGTCCAGAAAGCACTGGACGCCTATTTCGAGCTGGAACCGCAGGTGCTCGGATTCATGGATGTGACGGGCCAGCCGATGACGGCCGCCATCGAACCGGACCTCGTGCAGACCCGCGCCCTCACCGTGCCGAGCTCGTGGGCCGCGTCGCTGCTCGGCAACCCGCACATGATGATCGTCGGCACCACCTACGACCTGGACGTCATCAACGGCCTCGACTTCTACAAACGCCAGGGCGCGCTCAACACCGGCGACACGATCGGCCACCTGCACCTGCGCGGCAGCTTCGGCGACAACGCGCTCGAAGGCACCCGGTTCGTCGGTGAGAACTGGCAGATGAAGGTGTCCGAGCAGGCCGTCACCGAGGCGACGGCGAACCTGACCGAGCAGATGACCGCGCTGAAGGCCGCGGGCGCGAAGGTGCTCGTGCTGAGCCTGACCCCGCCGCAGACCGCGGCCGCCGTCGGCATCGCCGCGCAGCTGGGCTGGACCGTGCCGATCCTGTCGAGCGCGGTCAGCTACGACCCGGCGATGATGCAGTCACCGGTCGCGCCCGTGTTCGCCAAGCAGGTGCTGCTCACCTCGCCGGTCGCGCCGTGGAGCGCCGACGCCGAGGGCGTGCGGCAGCTGCGCGACAGCTACCAGGCCCGGTGGCCGGGCGAGCCGGGGTCGCTGAACACGGTGCACGGCTTCACGGTCGCGATGGCGTACGTGGCGGTGCTGGAGAAGGCCTGCGAGAAGCGGGACCTGACCCGCGACGGCGTGCTCCGCGCGTTCCACGACACCAGCGCGCTCAACACCTCCGGACTGACCGGCCAGCTGCGGTTCTCGCTGGTGGGACGGCCTTCCGCGACCCAGTCGTACATGAGCAGGCCCGACGGCGGGGTCCCGGGCACGCTGAAGGTCGAGGAGAACCTCTACGAGTCCGACCTCGTGAAGCTCAAGGGGACGCGGGCGCGGTGACGAACGGTGGTCCGAGGCCGCACCAGCCCCGGACCACCGCCGTCAGAGCTGGTTGATGCGCACCAGGTTGCCCGCCGGGTCGCGGAACGAGCAGTCGCGCACACCCCACGGCTGGTCCTCCGGCTCCTGCAGGACCTCGCCGAACCCGGTCTGCTCGACCCACGTGCGCGCCTTGTCGAACGTGCCCTGCAGGTCCTTCGACGCGAGCGACAACGCCGTGTAGACGCCCTTGGCCATCAGGACGGCGATCGTGCGGCGTTCCTCGTCGCTCACGCCGGGGTCGGCGGCGGGCGGGTGCAGCACGATGCCGGTCTCCGGCTGGTCGGGCGGCCCCACGGTGATCCAGCGCATGGTGCCCTGGCCGACGTCCTGGCGGACCTCGAAGCCGAGCGCGTCGCGGAAGAAGCCCAGTGACTTCTCGGGGTCGTCTGCGGGGAGGAAGGCCGCGGCGATGATGACTGACATGCGGCCAACCTAATCGGACGGACCGGTCGCCGCTTCTCGATTCCTGATCGGCCTCATCACGGCCTTGGCCAGGCAGTTCGGGATGCCCTGACCGTCCTCGGCCGCGGTCTTGCGGTACTGGCTCGGCGACATGCCGACCAGTTCGGAGAAGCGGGTGCTGAACGTGCCGAGCGAGGTGCAGCCGACCTCGAAGCAGACGTCGGTGACCGACATGTCGCCGCGACGCAGCAACGTCATGGCCCGTTCGATCCGGCGGGTCATCAGGTAGCTGTACGGCGACTCGCCGAACGCCGCCCGGAAGGCGCGCGAGAGGTGACCCGCCGACAGGTGCACGCCGCGAGCGAGCGCCGCCACGTCCAGCGGCTGGCGGTACTCGCGGTCGATCCGGTCGCGGACCTTGCGGAGCAGGAGGAGTTCCTGCAGGCGCGGGTCTGGGGCGGTCACGATCGACAGCCTAAGGCCCGCGCCTGACAAGAGCTACGAACTAGCAGGCACCCTGGTCACGCCAGACGCCCCACTCGCCGGTGGTGCCGGGCTCCTCGCCCGTCGTCCACCACTGGGCCCGCCACTTGCGGCCCTTGTGCGACACCTCGTTGCCGCCCACGTAGACCTTGCCGCGATCCCACGCCGGCAGCGAGCACGTCTGAGGCGTGGTCGTCGTCGTAGTGGTGGTCGTGGTGGTGGTCGTCGTGGTCGTGGTCGTGGTGGACGTCGGAGTCGTGGTGGTGGTCGAGGTCGGCGTCGTGCCGCCACCGATGCGCGGGAAGTCGGCGCTGATCGCGTACGACTGACCGCCGAAGGTGAAGACGAAGTTCGACGGCGAGGCGATCGGCAGCTGGTAGCTGACGGTCACCTCGATCGACGCGCCCGGTGCGAGCGACTGCCACGACGGCAGCGTGAGCTCCGCCTTCTGGAAGTCGCCCTTCAACCCGCCGACGTTCGGCCCGCTGTGTCCCTTGGAGACGATGCGGAGCCCGAAGCCGGACTGGTCGGCCATGCTGCCGGGTGCGCTGGTGCCGTAGTCGAACGCGATCTTCGTGCCACCGGGGATGGTGACGGTCGACCGGTTCGTGAACTTGATCTTCGGCGTGATCGGGTAGTTGTTGTCGCCCAGCGCGAAGCCGTACACGTCGACGTCGACGGCCAGGACCTGGGTCTGCTGCGTCGACGCCTTCAGGTTGCCGTAGGGCGCGGCGCCGTTCAGACCGGTGTTGATGGTCGACAGCAGCGTGTCGCCCATGAACCACTCGTTCTTGGCGTTGTCGAACTTGTAGTCGCCGGCGAGCTCCCAGATCATGATGCCGCCGAGGCCCTTGTCCTTGACGTACTTGGCCTTCTCCGCGATCGACTGCTCGGTCTCGGTGGAGAGGAACACCTTCTTGTCGTTGTTCCACAGCCACGGCGACTTCAGCGTCGAGTCGTAGTACGGCGTGTACGTGCCGGTGAGCCGGTCGGTCGGGTCGTTGACCGGGTCGAGGCCGTACTGGCCGAGGTACGACGGCGTGATCTTGGCTTCCAGGTTCTTGGTGTGCCACAACGGGTTCGCGCCGGACGGCACCTCGGCGCTACCGGCCGTGACGTCGTGCCAGACGTTGTCGATGCCGACCGCGCCGTTGCCGCACGGGGTGGTCGAGCCGACCGACGACCCGGTGCCGGGCGGGCACTGCGACTGGTTCGGCAGCGGGGCCTTGCCCCACAACCCGTTCGTGCCACCGGTGACGCCCTGCCAGCCGCGCGAGTAGAACGGCACGCCGATGTTGATGCGCCCGGCCTGCATCGCGCCGCGGAAGTAGTGGTACGCCCAGTCGGTGTTCAGGTACCCCATGCCCTCGTACTGCCCTGCGCCGTAGACGCCACCGGCCGCGAGCTCCGCGTCCTTGCCGTCGTCGTAGAGCGCGGCGTTCGGGCCCACGAACTGGTTCCACGACCCGTGCAGGTCGTAGCTCATGACGTTGAGGTAGTCGAGGTACCGGGTGACCTGGTAGGCCTCCTGGCCGCGCAGCAGCCAGCCCGAGGCGGGCACGGCGGCGGTCAGCAGGTAGTGCTTGCCGTCGGCGGCACCGGCGCGGTCGAGCTTCTCGCGCAGCGTCTTCATGATCTTCTCGTAGCCGGCCCACAGCGTGCCGCGGTTGGCGTTGGAGATCCAGAAGTCGTCCGGGTTGCCGGCGTGGTTGTTCGACGTCGCGTACTCGTAGTCGATGTCAGCGCCGTTGAAGCCGTAGGTGCGCAGGAACGTGACGACGGAGTCGGCGAACGTGTCGATCGCGGCCTGGTTCTGGCCGAGCTTGTAGAACCCGCCCGACGCGTTGCGCGTGCCGTCGGCGTTGAAGAAGCCGCCGGTCTCCGCCCAGCCGCCGACCGAGATCAGCGTCTTGACGTTCGGGTTCGTCTTCTTGAACTTCGTGAGCTGGTTGAAGTGCCCCTTGTAGGGCAGCGACGGGTCCATCTCGGAGCCGGCCACGCCGGGCCACTCCATGCCGATGGACGGGTTGTTCGCGTCGTTGGCGCCCACGGAGATCTTGTTCTGGGCGTCGATGTGCGCGAACGCGTAGTTCAGGTGCGTGACCTTGTTCCAGGGGATGTCCTTGGCGAGGTACCCGGGCTGACCGTTCTTGCCGGTCCGCCAGCTGGTGAAGTACCCGATGACGCGTCTGGACTTGTCCCCCATCTTCTCGCGTCCGGCGGTGTCGTAGGCCGTGCAGTACGGCACGTCGACACCGGCGGTCTTGTAGAGCCCGTCCGGCCGGCAGTCCTCATGGGCCGCGGCTGCGGTCGGAGCGTTGGTCACGGCTATCACGGTCCCGGCTAGCAGGGCTAGCACCGGGACCACTCTGGCGAGCAGTCGCAAGGGAAGGACCTCCTGGCTAGGGCGGCGGCCACTGCCCGGAACGGTAAAATGGTCCAGACCTTTAGGTCAACAGTTGATCACACGACAACGTTGACCCGTTATGGGACGTTTATCCGGTCCGCAACCGGTACCGGGGGCTCCTACCTGCGAAATTCGCCATCACTGACACTCATTGTCAGTGATGGCCCCTAGCGTCGGCCCCATGAGCGCAAGCGACTTCGACTTCTTCCACGGCCGGTGGCACGTGGCCAACCGCAAGATCGACGACATCCCGGGGCGCGGCACGGAGTGGGTCGAGTTCGAGGCGGAGTGCGAGGCCAGGCCGTTGCTGGGCGGCGGCGGCATCATCGACACCCTCACCGCCCCCGGCTGGGAGGGCATGACCCTGCGCCAGTACGACCCGGCCGCCGACGTGTGGCGCATCTGGTGGGCCTCCACCCGCGCGCCCGGCCACCTCGACCCGCCGCTCGAAGGCCGGTTCACCGACGGGCACGGCGTCTTCTTCGGCGACGACGTCGTCGGCGGGCACGAGGTGAAGGTCCGGTTCGACTGGACGACCGGCGCCACGCCGACGTGGCGCCAGCAGTTCTCCTACGACGAGGGCGCGACCTGGGCCGAGAACTGGGTGATGACCTTCAGCCGCGCCTGACCCGTCTAGTGGTGGTGCTGGTGAACGACCGCGTGGCCCTTGCCGCGCGCGATCATCCACCGGTTCACCGGCACCGTCACGACGAACGCCACAGCCAGCGAGAACACCAGCGCCGCCCAGAACACCCAGTTGCCGAGGCCCGCGTCCATCGCCCCGGGCACCAGCAGCATCACGCCGTTGTCGACGATCTCCATGACCGCGATCGACACGGTGTCCGCGGCGAGCGCCACCCCGAGCGCCGCCTTGAACGCGAGGCCGGACCGCAGCACCGGGCGGATGGTCAGCGAGTAGCCGAAGAGGAACGCGAGCACCACGGCCAGCACGATCGTGGCGAGGTTGCCCCAGCCCAGCGCCGTGCCGATGACCATGCCGAGCACCTCGCCGATCGCACAGCCGGTGAGGCAGTGCAGCGTCGCGGAGACCGCCTGCCTGGTGAGACTGGTGGGAGCGTGGGCTGCGTGGTCCATGTCGGGCCTCCTCTTCCTTCAGGTCGATCCGAACCATACCCCTAGGGGGTATCCGTATCAAGGCATACCCCCGTAGGGTGTGCCACATGACGACGCACCGGCTCACCCAGTGGGTGTTGCTCGGCGCGCTCGTCCTCGCCGTCGTCGGTATGCACCACGTCGCGGCGGCGGAAAGTCCGCACGCCGACCACACGGTCTCCCACCAGCAGGAACCCGAACAGCCCCACGAGCACGACCTGTTGCACCTGTGCCTCGCGGTCCTGGTCGCGGCCGCGGTCGTGCTGCTGGGCTGGTTCCTGGTCAGGACGGCACTCCCCCGGCTCGCCGCGCCCCGCACCGAGGCGCCGCTGAGCACCCCGCAACGTCCGCCGCCGGGCGGAAGACAGCTCCTCACGACTCTCTGCGTGCTGCGGAACTGAGTTCGCCTCAGTCCACTCAGCACTGTCCACAAACGCAGAGAGAAGAAGAACCCCGTGAAGAAGTCCCTCATCGGGGCTGTCGTCGGCATGCTCGTGCTAGCTGCCTGCGGTGGTCCCGCGAACAACGCTGCCCCGAAGACGAACAACGACGCGGACGTCACGTTCGCGCAGCAGATGGTCCCGCACCACGAGCAGGCGCTGGACATGGCGAAGCTCGTGCCGTCGCGCAGCAGCGACGCGAAGGTCCGCGACCTCGCCCAGCGGGTCGAGAAGGCCCAGGGCCCCGAGATCACCCAGCTCAACCAGTGGCTGAAGGAGTGGGGCGCGGAGCCCAAGAGCGACCACCAGGGCCACGACATGTCCGGGATGATGAGCGACGAGGACATGGGCAAGCTGGAGAAGGCCGGCGGGGCCGAGTTCGACCGCCTGTGGCTGGAGATGATGATCGAGCACCACGAGGGCGCGGTCGAGATGGCGAAGAAGGAGCTCACCGACGGCAAGGACGAGAACGCGAAGAAGCTCGCCCAGGCCGTCATCGACGGTCAGCAGCAGGAGATCACCGAGATGAGGGAACTCCTGAAGTAGCTAGTTGATCTGGGTCAGTGCCAGCCCGCCCGCCATCAGCACGGCGCACGCCAGGCCGTGCACGACGGGGTTGCGCACCAGCAGCGCCACGAACTCCCGCAGGAACGCGCTCGGCACGAAGTACCACGCCGTGGGCGCGCCGATGACCTGCAACCGCAGGCCCTGGTTGCGGGAGAGCACGGCGGTGCGGAACACGTGGTAGTTGTTCGTGACCGCGACGACCCGGCCGTGGAGACCCCGCTCGGCGAGCAACGCCTTGCTGTAGCGGAGGTTCTCCTCGGTCGTGGTCGCCTGGTCCTCCATCACCACGTCGGCGTCGGGCACGTCGCGTTCGAGCAGGTACTGCCGCATCGCGAACGCCTCGGACACCTCCTCGTCCGCGCCCTGCCCGCCGCTCACGACGATCACGGGTTCGCGGCCGGACTCGCGTTCGCGCCGGTACAGGCGGATCGCGCGGTCGAGGCGGTTCGCGAGCAGCTTCGGCACGCGGTCGCCGATCAGGCCCGCGCCGAGCACGACGATGCCGTCGAACCCGTGCCGCCGCCCGGTGCGGCCGTAGACCACCGAGTACAGCAGCAGGCTGACGAACAGGAAGGCGATGTAGGCCGACACCAGGAACAACCCGATCGCGGAGCCGCGGATCCAGTCGTTGGGCTGGAGGATCCCCCACGCGAAGTAGACCATCTCACCGAGCAGCGCGAGGCCCGCGAGCAACGACAGCAGGTTGCCCAGCGACCGGCCTTCGCGGCGCAGCATCACCACGCCGTTGGCCAGCAACGCGAGGGGCAGCAGGAAGAGCCCCAGCACGGCCAGCATGAAGGCGAGGATCAGCGGCACGCTCAGCACCGGGTTGTCGCGTCCCGCCTCGGCGAACGACAGCAGGAGCATGACCATCGAGATGCCGAGCCAGATGGCGTTGCTCAGCCTCCGGCGGTCGCGCAGCACCCCGATGACGAAGAACGTGGCGGGAATGAGGAACAGCAGGCCGGCGAGCACCGGCACAGCGTAGTACCGATGATCACTCGGTGCTGTCGGTCTGCTCCGGTTTCGGCGCGGGCTTCGGCCGCGGCCGCAACGTCACGGCGCCCGCCGTGAGGTCGAGCGGGCCGGTCTCCTCGTAGTCCTCGCCGGTGCCCGCGTCCGTGGCCTCGCGCCGGACCTTGGGGCCCGGGAACAACTCACCCAACTGTCCCATGGCCCCGACACTACCCTCAGAACAACGCGATGAGCAGCACGATCACGGCGATCGCGACCGCGAGGAGGATCCACTTCGAGTTCGCGGGCCGGCGGTAGTGGCTGCGGACCGTGGTCGAACCGAACCAGCTGTACGGGCGGCTGCGGCGGTGGCGGCGAACCCAGGGCATCTCGTCCTCCTCGGGGGAAGTGGCTTGTCTGCTCCCGGTTACCCGCGTTTCAACCGCTCGAGTACTCCAGCCAGACCAACTTCCACGGTTTCGGGGTCGCCGATGTCGTTGCCGTAGAGGACTTCGTGCCACGGCCCCAGCTGATGCCAGACCAACGCGCGCTCCCGCAGTTCGCTCGTGACGCCGTAAGCCTGAGCCAGCGCGTCGGCGAACTCCGGTGGTGTCGAGTGCAGCGCCCACGCGAGGTCGATCGCCGCGTCCCCGACGTGCAGGTCGCCGAAGTCGATCACGCCGGTCAGCACGCCGTCGCGGCCCAGCACGTGTTCGGGGCCGAGGTCGCCGTGCACGAGCGTGTCGGCGGGAAGCCCGTCGAGCCGCGCCAGCAGCTCCTCGCCGCCGGGCACGCGCACCTCGGCCCGGAAGCGCTCCACGGGCAACGGCATCGGGCCGGCGCCGAGCGCGACCGCCTCGCTGACCGGAGCCGCGTGCAGGGCGCGGAGGAACTCCCCCAGCTGACGGCCCTGCGTCGCGGTGAGCGCGGTGATCTCCTCGCCCGGCACGAGTTCGTGCCGCACCACCACCGGGTCGGCGGACACGACCTCCGGCACCGGGACGGGCAACGGCAGCAGGGGCGCGAGCCACGGCATGACGACGGTCTCGCGCAGGAGCTGCGGGCCGATCTCCGGACGGCGTGGCCGCCGTTCCACCCATCCGCCGACCAGGACCGCCGTGCTGTCCCAGCCCTCACCCAGGTACGTCACGCGCCCAGTGTTACCAGCAACTCCCGCACGTCGGCAGCGACTTTCCGCTGCCCTCGCTCCTCGGCGGCGGCCAGCGCCTCGTGTGCCGTGTGGACGGACCCGGTGAGCCGGGCGCGCACGAGCAGCGCGCGGGAGAGGTCCATGAGACTGTCGGTGTCGCGGATGGTGCCGAGCACCTCGTCGATCAGTTCCACGGACGCGGTGGCGCCGGCCAGCAGGATCGACGCGGTGATCACGCCGGGTTCGTAGCCGATCTTGCGGCCCAGCTCGACCGCCTCCAGGGCGTGCCGTCGCGCGTCACCGGGCTCCAGGACCGCCATCGCGACCAGGCAGTCGATGCGGGTCTTGGGGTGATCGGCGTCCTTCGCGACCTGGAGACACCTGTCCGCCACGGCGAGGCCTGCCTCGGTCTCGCCGCGTTCGGCGTGGACGCGGACCAGGGTGGCCAGCGCGTTGGCGAGGGCGCGTTGCTGGTCCTGGCTCGTGTGCAGGCGCACCGAGTGGAGGCTCGTCTCCAGCGCGAGGTCCAGCTCGCCCAGTTCGAAGTAGGCGACCGAGAGGTTGTCCAGGGACAGCGCGAGCAGGTTGAGCAACCCCAGCCGTTCGCTGATCTCCTTGCACTCCTGGATGTGCTCGGCCGCCCGGCGCAGGTCTCCTCGCGTGCCGTGGGTGATGCCGAGGTTCATCAGCGTGCTGCCGATCCCGCGTTCGTCGCCGATCTCGCGGCGGATCTCCAGCGCCGTCGTCAGGCTCCGCTCGGCCTCGGCCATCTCGCCCATCTCCATGTGGACGAGCCCGGCCGAGTTCCTGATCGACGCCACCGCGAACGGCGTGCGGGCGAGCTCCAGCGCCTCGGCGAAGTGCTCCAGCGCGTCCCGGTACGCCCCGCGCGTCCACTGGGACATGCCCAGGCCGAACAGCGAGGCGGACTGCCCGGCCGTGTCCCCCGCCTGCGTGGCCGCGCGCAGACCCGCCTGGAACACCAGCGCCTTGTCCGACTCGAACCGGCCGATGTGGAGGTAGATCCGCAGGGCGTCGGCGAGCTGCTGCGCGTACGGCGACGGCGCGGCGACCACGGCCGCGACGAGGTTGGCGTGTTCCTCGTCCAGCCACGCGCCCGCCTCGTCGCGGTCCGCGAAGCGCAGGCTCGGCCCGTCCAGGTCCGGCTCGGTCATGAGGCTCGTCTCGGGGACGATCTTCAGCACCGCGTTGTGCGCCGTCCTCAGGTACCACGCGTACATGTCCAGCAACGCCGCCCGATCGTCGTCGTCCGCGGCGTCGGCGGCGAACAGCCGGATGAGGTCGTGCAGCTGATGGCGAACGCCCACGCGGTCGACGAGTCCGGCGTTCACGAGCTCGGCGAGCTGCGGTGCGGGGTCGTGGCCCGCGAGCGCGGTGGTGGCGGCGAGCCCGGTGTCCGCGCCCGGCTGCAGCCCGAGGCGCCGGAACACGCTTCTCGCCTCGACGCTCAACGTCCGGTAGGACAGCTCGAACGCGGCCCGCACGGCCGTGTCGCCGTCGATCTCCAGCCCGTCGAGCCGGTCGCCGCGCAGTTCCTCCAGGTAGTCCTCGACGTGGCCGTGCGCCGCGTTCGCCCCGGCGATCCGCAACGCGAGCGGCAGGTGCGCGCACAACCGCACGAGCTCGGCGCGCTCCTCGGCAGACCCCTGCACCCGCATGCCTTCCAGCAGCTCGTGCGCGGCCTCGTCCGCGAGCACGCCCAGGCGCAGCTGATCGGGCAGGTCGTGCCGGCTCGTGATGATCGCCAGGCAGCCGGGCGCGTGCGGCAGCAGCGGTTCGACCAGGTCCTCGTCGGCGTTGTCGAGCACGACCAGCACCTCCTTGCCGGCGAGCTTCTGCTGGTAGAGCTCGGCCTGCGCCTCCAGGTCCGCCGGGATCGCCGCCTGCGGCACGCCGAGCGCCCGCAGGAACCCGCCGAGCGCCTGCTGGGCCGTGACCGGGGGCGCCGCGGCGAACGCCCGCAGGTTCACGTAGAGCTGGCCGTCGAAGTACTGCGGCCGCAGCCGGTGCGCGAGCCGCACGGCCAGCGCGGTCTTGCCGACGCCGGGCGGGCCGGTGATCGCGACCCGGCTCCGGTGCTCGAGGCTCGCCAGCTCCCGCTCGCGGCCGACGAAGTCCGGCAGGTCGGCGGGCAGCTGGCACGGGCCGGGCGTGCGGGTCCGCAGCCGGTAGCCGGAGGCGTCGGTGACGATCTCGTCGGGAACGGCCCGGCGCAGCCGCTTCACCAGGCTGCGCAACGCGGGCAGCGGGCTCGCGGGCGGCTGGTCGCCCCAGACCTCGCGGATCAGGTCGGCGAACAGCACCGGCTCGTCGGGACGCGCGGCCAGGGCCTGGTGCAGGGCGCGCAGCTTGCCTTCCGGAGTCGCGGCCATTCGCCTGATCTTAGGTCGTGTCCTGCAAGTCCGTCAGGTGGCAGGCGCGGGCGAGAGACCCGGAGGCAGTGCCGCCGCCATACCCTCATACCGGGCGTATTCGGGCATGGCGGCGGTGC
>NZ_JBHXLO010000035.1:71462-101884 GCF_042721395.1 Lentzea sp. NPDC058450 | reverse complement strand
GGCTCTGTGGCGGGCATTGGCCCGTTCGGGCTCGCCTTCGGCTTCGCGTGCCAGGTTTCGTAGGTGGTTGGCTTTGCGTTGACGGCTGCCGGTTGAGAGCGCGCGCCTGGCCCTGCGTGCGTGCTTGGGTTGCGTTGACGACTGCGGTTGGGTGCGTCCTGCCGCTGCGGGCCCTAGGCGTTCGGGATGATGCCTGACTCGTGGGCGATGATCGCCGCCTGCACGCGGTTCCGGACTCCCAGCTGGCGGAAGATCGTGCTCACGTACACCTTCACGGTGCCCTCGACGACGTAGAGGCGTGCCGCGATCTCCGCGTTGGAGAGGCCCGCGCCCACCAGGCCCAGCACTTCGCGTTCGCGGTAGGTCAGGACCTCGATCCGTTGTGTCGCTTGTGGACGTGGATGTGATCGGGAGAGTTGGTCCACCACTCGCTTCGCCACCAGTGGGGAGAGGAAGGCGCCGCCGCTCGCCACGGCTCGGACTCCCGTGATGATTTCCTGTGGGTCGCCCGTTTTCAGGACGAAGCCTGCCGCGCCCTCGCCCAGTGCTCGGGTGATGTAGGCGTCGTCGGCGAAGGTGGTGAGCATCAGGGTTTGGGTGGCCGGGTGGCATTCGCGGATTACCTTGGCCGCGTCCAGGCCGTCGAAGACCGGCATGCGGATGTCGAGGACCGCCACGTCGGGGCGGTGGCGGGCCACCAGGTCTATGGCCTTGCTGCCGTTTTCTGCTTCGGCTACTACCTCTACGTCGCCTGCTGTGGCGAGTACGGCCTTCACGCCGAACCTGACCACCGGTTCGTCGTCCGCCAGTACGACCTTGATCATGCGCTCCTCCTGGCCAGCCACTGCTTGAACACCAGGCGGTCGTGCTGGAAGCAGAGTTGGTGCAGGTCGTGGCGGTCGCCGTCGAACGGGTTGGGGTGCGTGCTGTAGTAGCGGCACTCGGTCTTCGGGGGTGCGGTGACGCCCAGCGGGTTGTCGACTCGGGTGCGGAGCGGGAGGTCCAGGGCGTCCTCGTCCTGCCCGAGTTGTGCCCGTTCGAACTGGGCCGGGGTCAGGACCGAGGTTGCGGCGTCGAAGACCATGTAGCCCGGGACGCCGATGGCGATTCCCGCGCACACGACCGTGGTGATGAGGACGGTTCTGCGGACGCTTTTGCGGATCTCTTCCTCCGTGCGTTCGCGGCGCACGTGGGTGGGGGTGGTGCTGGCGCGGGGGCGTTCGGGGAGTTTCGCTCTCACCTCGAAGCCGCCGTCGTCGGACGGGGCCGCTTCGAACCAGCCGCCTACCAGGGCCACTCGTTCGGCCAGGCCCATCAGGCCCTTGCCGCTGCCCACGGCGTTGGTGTGCTGGGCCGGGCCGTTGGTGATGCGGAGTTCCAGGTTGGCGCTGAGGGTCACGGTCACCTCGGCGCCGGGGGCGTGCTTGATGACATTCGTGAGGGCTTCGGCGGTGACTCGGTGGACCGTTCTGGCGATGATGCCGTCGATGGCGGTCCTGCGGTTGTTGGTCAGGTCCACGGTCAGGCCGCTTCTGGCGACGACCTCCTCGATGGTCGCCACCGGTTCGTCCTCGTCGGCGCGGAGCACCTGCATGACGTCGGCCAGGCGTTCGGCTGCGGCGGTGACGCTCGCGCGGGCGGTCTTGGCGGCCTCGCGTTGCTGGGTGGTCAGGGTGGGTTCCAGTTCCAGCGCGCCAGTCAGCAGTGCAGCACGCGCCAGTTCGTGGCCCACCAGGTCGTGCATCTCGCCTGCGAGGCGGGCGCGTTCGGCGTTGCGGGCGTTCTCCACGCTGCGCTCCAGCAGGGCGGCGTGCTCCCAGCCGACGTCCTGGAGTTCCGTGTAGCGGCGGCGGAAGCGGCCGATCGCCCACGGCACCACGCCCAGCACGCCGATGCCCGACGTGACGGCCAGCGCGGTGTCCGAGCCGCCGCGTTCGGTCAGCGCCACGACGACCCCGGCGATCTCCCCCAGGGTCAGCGTGATCGCGGTCGCGCGCGGGTCGTGCGCGTGCCGGCCCGCCAGGAAGCTCACGAGAGCCAGGGCCGGTGCCAGCGCGAGCACCCCGGTGGCGCTGTCGAACTCGACCCGCACCAGGTAGCAGACGAGCCACGCGCCCAGCCCGAGCGCCAGCGCCACCGCGGGCCTGCGCGGCACGACGAGGAACGCGGCGGCGAGGATCGCCAGGTACAGCAGCACTTCCCAGACTGCGAGCCGTCCGGCCCTGGACGTCGCCGCCGCCGCGACGACCAGCAGACCCGAACTCCCCCACAGAATCAGCCGCACCCACACGGCATCCATCATCGCAGTCGCTGCATCACCACGGTCGGCGCCTCCGCCGCCGGCACCTTCACCGGTAGCTTCTTCTTGAGCAGCAACGCGATCCCCCACGACACCAGCGCTCCGAGCGCGAGCCCGGCCAGCACGTCGTGCACGTAGTGGACGCCCACGACGACACGCGAGGCCGCCGCCGCGACCGCGCACACCGCCGCGATCCAGCCGTAAGTCCTGTGCAGCGCCCAAATCGCCATCGCGGACGAGCCCGCGATCACCGAGTGGTTGCTGGGGAACGACCAGTCGTCCGGGGCGGGGCACTCCGCGATCGACGGCCTCGTGCGGCACGGCCGGTCCTCCTGCACGAGCAGCTTGATCACCTCGCTGATCGCGTACGCCACCACCACTCCGGCGCCGGCGAGGAACGCCCGCAGCTTGTGCTGGAACCACAGCAGCAAGAACATCAACGCGAACACGCCGAGCACCGCGTCGGTGCCCACAGTCAGCCAAGTCACCCAGCCGAAACTACGAAGGCGGCAGCAGGAGCGCCCCTACCTATCGGAACCGAGTCCCCCTTACTTTCGACAAGGAATGCGTCAGCGCAAACAGGAACAGGACATTCACCCGGCGCGGCCCGCCATGCTCAGCACCAGGTCGTAGTAGCCCTCGGGGTTGTCCGCGCCCGAGCGGCCGTCGATCAACTCCCGGACCACGTCGCAGTGGCCGGCGTGCTGCGCGGTCTCGGCCGTCACCCGCGCGAGCAGGTGCCCGAACGTCGTCACCCTGCGGTGCTCCGGCCACCACGCCACCGAGGCGGGCGCGTCGAGCGGTAACTCCGCGATCGACGCGTCCGAGTGTTTCCAGGCCGCCCGGTAGAGGCCTAAGAGGTACTCCCGGCTCTCCTCCGGCTTGGCCCACATGTCGCCGTTCTGCCAGATAGAACCGTCCTCGACCCACGGCAGCAGCGGGGCCGGGCGGCCCGCGCTGGCGCCGAGGTAGCCGAACTCGATTCCGGCGAGGTGCTTCACCAGCCCGAGCAGGTTGGTACCGCTGGGCACGAGCGGGCGGCGGGCGTCGAAATCGCTGAGCCCCTCCAGCGAGCCGACCACCGAGTCGCGGCACTCCTGGAGGTAGTGGCGGAGGTCATCGGCAATCATTCTTCCGACCCTAGCGTCGGGGTCTGACAGTTCTGGGAACCTCGATCCCGTGCAGAAAATCATCGTCGCCGCCCTGCTCGGCGCCTCCCTCGTGACCACCGCCGTTCCCGCCACAGCAGGCGGGGTGGATCGCGCCGACGCCGCCGCCGGGTGGCTCGCCAGACAGATGGCGGACGGCGAACGCCTGGAGACCGAGTTCGGCGGCGTGAAGTACCCCGACCAGGGCCTGACCATCGACGCGATCTTCGCGTTCGCCGCGGCCCGCACCGCCGACGACTACTCCGACCGCGCCATCGCGTGGCTCGCGAAGCCCGAGATCTCCAGCGGCTACCTGGGTGCCGACGGCGAGTCGTACGCGGGCGCGCACGCGAAGCTGGCCGTGGCCGCGCGGGTGAAGGGCAAGAACCCGCGCGCGTTCGGCGGCGTCGACCTGATCGCGGGCCTCAAGGCGCTGCAGGCACCGTCCGGCCGGTTCTCCGACCGTTCGGCGTTCGGCGACTTCTCCAACGCCTTCACCCAGTCCTACGCCCTGGTCGCGCTCGGCCGGGACGCCGCGGGCGCCGGGTACCTGGCCGCGAGCCAGTGCCCGGACGGCGGCTTCCCCGTGACGTTCGAGACCTCGCCGTGCGTGAGCGACGTCGACGCGACCGCCATCGCCGTGCAGGCGCTGCGGGCCCAGGGCAAGCCGGTGACCAGGGCGGTCACCTGGTTGAAGACGAAGCAGCAGGCCGATGGCGGGTTCCCGAGCGCGGCAGGTGCCTCGAACGCCAACAGCACGGGCCTGGTGGCCCAGGTCGTGCACGGGACCGCCGCGGTGAAGGCCCGCAAGTACCTGAAGTCGGTGCAGGTCGGGTGCTCCGACCAGGCCAACAAGGGTGCGATCGCGTTCGACGCGTCCGGCTTCGACCCGGCCAACGCCCCGCGCGCGACGGCTCAGGCCGTGCTGGGTCTGACGGGTGCCAACCTGACGACGCTGCGCAGCGGCGGACCGGACGGCGCACCCACTCTTTCGTGCTGATCCTGGTCAACGCCGGATCGCTCGAATCTCGCTCAAGTTCCGCTTGAGCGACCGTTCGTCTAGGACACAAGCTGACCTCAAGTGGTCCTAGAGTCCTTCATGTCGGGACAAACGAACGAAGGACAGAAGCGATGACCACCACCGAGATCCTCACCGGCGAGCGCGCGGACCTCCTCGAGACGCTCCGGCAGCACCGCTGGTTCCTGACGTTCACCGCGCAGGGCCTGAGCGACGAGCAGGCGGCGTCGAGCCCGACCGCGAGCGCGCTGTCCATCGGCGGTCTGATCAAGCACGTCGCGTCGGTCGAGGAGAACTGGGTCAAGTTCATCGAGCACGGCACGTCGGCGATGGAGTCCGACCCCGAGTCGAAGGACTACGAGAACCACGAGGCGAACTTCCGGATGGAGCCGGGCGAGACGCTGGAGAGCATCATCGCCCGGTACAACGAGGTCGCGGCCTACACCGACAAGCTGGTCGAGACGGTCGACATGGACCTCTCGCACGCGCTGCCGGCCGCGCCCTGGTTCCCGGAGGGCAAGACGTGGTCGGCGCGGCGGGTGTTCGTGCACATCGTCGCGGAGACGTCGCAGCACGCCGGCCACGCGGACATCATCCGCGAGACCATCGACGGTCAGAAGACGATGGGCTAGCGGTGTGGCTCGGAACGTTGCCGGGGGAATTCGCGGTCAGACGGGTGCATCGTGGTGCCGCGAGGCGCCCTGCTGAGCGTGGATTACCTCGCCAACGTTCCGAGACGCACCGCTAGGGCTTCGGCGGCGAGAAGGCCGAGAGGAACTGGTCCCGGAAGTCGCTCATCCGCGACACCGGGGCCGTTCCCCCCGGCCGGATGCCGTCGTCCCACTTCCAGTCGGCGACCCGTTCCATCACGGCCTGGTCCTTGGCGACGATGGTGATCGGAACGTCCCGCGAGGCCCCCTCGCCGGTCACCATCTGCGCCGGCTGGTGGTCACCCAGGAACACCATCACGAGGTTCTCGTCGCCGTACTTCTCGAGGTACGAGAGCACGGACTCGAGCGAGTACGAGATCGAGTGGGCGTAGTCGGCGCGGACGGCGTTGGGGTCGCGGCCGAAGATGGACTCCGGCGGGTCGTTCGAGGCCGGCATCGTCGAGTAGATCGAGCCGTCGCCGAGCTTGTCCCAGTCCACGGAGTCCGGGGTCGGCGACCACGGCGCGTGCGAGGACACCATCGGGATCGCGGCCATCACGGGGCCGTCGGCCTTCGAGCGTTCGTTGCGCTGGAACGACTCCAAGGTGAACTGGTCGGGTGTCGTCGCGTAGCCGAAGCGCGGGCCCTTGTAGCCGAGGTCCTGTGCGGCGTAGATCTTGTCGTAGTGGAAGAAGTCGCCCTCCGGCCACGCCTGCGTGATGCCGGGCACGACGCCCACCGAACGCCAGGAGGCCTCGCGGAACGCGCGCGGCAACGTGAGCCGGTCGGACGCCACGAGGTTGCGGTAGCGCTGCTGGTTGTCGATCCACAGACCGGACAGCAACGTCGCCTGCGCCATCCAGCTGCCACCGCCGGCGGTCGGCGAGGTCAGGTAGGCGGACCGGGCCGAGTAGCCGGCCGCCTTCAGCCGGTCGTTGCCCTGAGCCAGTTTCGCGGCCACGTCGGGCATGTCGAGCGCGGACTTGCCGTAGCTCTCCACGAACGTGAAGACGACGTCCTTGCCCTGCAGGGAGGACAGCAGGCCGGAGTGTCCGCGGAACGCGTCGACCGAGGCCTCCGCGGCGAACGCCTCCTGGTCGTGCAGGCCGGCCTGGACGCGCCGGGCGTGGTCGACCAACGCGGTCGCGGCGGCGTCGGAGTAGACCGGAATGCCGGGTACGGCAAGGGAAACGCAGGCCACGGCGACGAGGGCCACCGCGCGGATCGCGACGGGACGCCGACCGGCGGCCACGGAACTGAGGCGCAGCACCGACACGGCGGCCAGCCAGACGATGCCGACGACCAGGGCGACGGCGAGGCCCACGGCGAGGACGGAGGCGAAGCGGCCGAACGTCACGTCCACGAAGTCGATGGCGGGCACCAGCAACGGCCAGTCCAGCACGAGGTCGAACGGCCGGTACAGCACCATGTCGAAGCCGATGTCCATGATCTTCACGACGGTGAAGACGCCCAGCGCGACACCGCCGGCGATGGCGAACGGCTTGCGGTAGCGGTCCGGCAGCAGCACCAGCACCATGACGCCGACGAGGCCTTCGAGCGGCACCCGCAGGAACGCCTCGAACGTGAACTTCTCCAGGTCGCTCGGTGCGATGAGCACGAACAACACGAACAGCCCCGCCAGCACCGTGACCGTCCGCCGCAGCAACATCCTCACCGAGAATCCCCTTTCCAGACCCTATGAGGTAAACGCGGCGCGGCCCGTGGCCGGTTCAACTGCTCTACCATCTCCGTTCGTGACCCGCCCGCACGTTCTGCTGAGCGTCGCCGTCAGCCTCGACGGCCACATCGACGACCGCGGCACCGAGAGGTTTCCGCTTTCGAACGCCGAGGACTTCGACCACGTCGACCGGATGCGCGCGGAGTCGGACGCGATTCTGGCCGGGGCCGAGACGTTGCGCCGCGACAACGCGCGACTGCTCGTCTACAGCGACGAACGGCGTGCGCGGAGAATAGCCGACGGCAAACCGGAACTCCCGTTGCGGGTCACCGTCACCAGGAGCGGCGACTTCGACCCTGAGCTGCGGTTTTGGCACTGCGGCGGCGCCAGTCTGGTCTACACGCGGACCGCGACGACCACAGTCGACCACCTCACCGAAACCAAAACCTTCAGCGAATTCTCAGACATTCTCGACGATCTCGGCGCGCGCGGCGTGAGAAGGCTCATGGTCGAAGGCGGCACGAGCATTCACACGGCGTTCCTCACGGCCGGACTGGCCGACGAGATCAGGGTCGCGGTGGCGCCGATGCTGATCGGACAGGCGACGGCCCCGCGTTTCGTGAATCCCGCCGAATTCCCCGGTGGACCGGCACGCCGATTCCACCTGGAGGACGTCACGAAAGTCGGGGACGTCGCGGTGCTCCGCTACTTCCCGAAAGTCACTTCCGAACGAGCTTGAGCGCACCGAGGATCTGCTCGCGGCGGTACGCAGCGATCACCAGCGCCCACACGACGTAGATCAACGGCATCATCGCGCCCTTGAAGCCGCCGTTGGTCACCAGGAACACCTCGGTGAACGCCGCGCCGGCCATGATGCCCGCGAGCGCCAGCGCCGCCAGCCCGCAGATGCGCGGGATGAGCAGGCCGATCGCGGCCGCGATCTCCAGCACGCCGGTGAAGTAGCGGAACCACTGGCCGAACCCGATGTCGTCGAACTTCGCGACGAACTGGTCGGTGAACAGCGAGTAGCCGTTCCGCACGAACTCCACGGCGAGCACGATCTGCAGGATCCAGACGACGACGTTGCCGATCTTCGCCGCGGTTGAGGTCTGCTCAGACATGGCGGGATTCTCCCACCGAAACGGGCGCGTTGTTGTACAGCCACAACACATCGCGACCGAACGACCACACCAACGATGCCAACGCGAGACCAACGAGCACGCCCGCGAACGGCAGCAGCCCGGACGCCGCCACGACGAGGAAGATCCCTTGTACGGCAGCGACGACCTTGCGCGCGTAGCTGGCCGGCAGCGGCGCGTTCATCCAGCGCAGACGCCACGACGCGGCCACGAACACGTACCTCATCAGCCCGATCGCGAGCACCCACGGACCCATGTGGACGGCCACGTACGCGCTCAGCACGAGGATCAGGAACGCGTCGACCTCCATGTCGAACCGGGCGCCCAACGCGGTCGAGGTGCCCGTGCGGCGAGCGACCTGACCATCCACCCAGTCGAGTGACAACGCCACGGCGGCGAGAGTCACGACCAGCGCGACCGGAACGTCCTGACCTGCGCGATCGGCCACCAGCGCGGTCACCGCGCCGACCATCAGACCGCGGGCGAGCGTGACGCGGTCGGCGGGACCCAGCGCTAAAACGCGGTGACGCTGCATGCCGTAGCCGAGAAACGCCCAGGTGGCGAAGCCGTAGGCGAGACCGGCGGCCCAGCCGAGCGGGCCGAGGCCGGCGGTGGCACCGACCACGGCCAGCGCGAGGACCTGGAACCCGGCCCAGATGGCAGGCTCCCGCAGGACGGGCGCCGTCCTGGTGTGCTGAAGTGTGATCATCAGGTGCCCCTAACGAACTTCGTGCGGCGGAGGTGTTGTGAGTGACACGTACGGCGAGTGCCTTTTGGCTCAATGAATCGGGAAAAGGGGAGGTTCGGCAGGTCACACTGGCCGAGCCCGGTCCCGGTGAGGTCGAGGTGCGCACGCTGTTCTCGGGGGTGAGCCGCGGCACGGAGACCCTCGTGTTCCGCGGTGGCGTGCCGGAGAACCAGCACGCGGCGATGCGGGCGCCGTTCCAGGAGGGCGACTTCCCGTGGCCGGTGAAGTACGGCTACCTCAACGTCGGTGTGGTCGAGACCGGTGACCTCAAAGGCCGCACGGTGTTCTGCCTCTATCCACATCAGACTCGTTACGTCGTCCCGGAAACGTCGGTCACGCTCGTGCCGGAGGCGGTTCCGGCCGAACGCGCGGTGCTGGCGGGCACCGTCGAAACCGCGGTGAACGCCGTGTGGGACGCACGGCCGTTGATCGGCGACCGGATCGCCGTGGTCGGTGGCGGCATGGTCGGATCGAGCATCGCGGCGGTGCTCGCGACGTTCCCCGGAGCCCGCGTCGAGCTCGTCGACGCCGACCCCGCCAGGGAGGAGGTCGCGCGCAAGCTCGGTGTCGGCTTCGCACTCCCGGGCAACGCCCTCGACGGATGCGATCTGGTGTTCCACGCGAGTGCGACCGAGGCCGGTCTCACCACCGCGCTGAACCTGCTCGCGCCGGAGGGCCGGGTGATCGAGCTGAGCTGGTACGGCGACCGGTCGATCTCCGTGCCGCTGGGCGAGTTCTTCCACTCGCGGCGGCTCACGATCCGCAGCAGCCAGGTCGGCGTGGTCGGCCGCCCGGACCGCACCTACGGCGAACGCATGGCCGTCGCGCTCGACCTGCTGGCCGACGCCAGGTTCGACGCGTTGATCACCGGCCACAGCCCGTTCGAGGAACTGCCCGAGGTCATGCCGAAGCTGGCCGACGGCGAGATTCCGGCGCTGTGCCACCGCATTGACTACGGTCAGGCCCATGTTTCCGAGTGACACCACCGTCGACGTGCGCGGTAAGCGCGTGGCCGTGCTCCCGGTCGGCAGCACCGAGCAGCACGGCCCGCACCTGCCGCTGGCGACGGACTCGGTGATCGCGTGGACCATCGCGTCCGAGATCGCGACGAGGTACCCCGAGGTGCGCCTGCTGCCGCCGATCCAGTTCTCGTGCTCGCAGGAGCACGCCGACTGGGCGGGGACCGTCAGCATCTCCGCGCGCACGTTGGTCTCAGTGGTCGGCGACATCGCGGAGTCCTTGCGGCGCACCGGGGTCGAGCACGTCGTGCTGGTCAACGGCCACGGAGGCAACTACGTGCTGTCGAACGTCGTGCAGGAGGGTGAGGGGCTGGCGCTCTTCCCCGGCCGGGACGACTGGGCGTTCGCGCGGGAGAAGGCCGGCATCGAGACCTCGGCGTACAGCGACATGCACGCGGGTGAGCTGGAGACCTCGATCCTGCTGCACGCCCACCCCGATCTGATCCGTCCTGGCTACGAAACCGCTGACCACCTGGCGGAGGACCGGCGGCACATGCTCACCCTGGGTCTGGCGCCGTACACGTCCTCCGGCGTCATCGGGCGTCCCTCGCTCGCGTCAGCGCGCAAGGGCGAGCTCCTGCTCGCGGGACTGGCCGACTCGTTCCGCCACTACCTCGACCTGTTCGGTCTTGGCACGGCGTGACAGGAAGAGCACGACCGCGCCGGGCAGTGCGGCGATGAGCGCCAGCACGCCGTAGACGATGCCCGTGGTGAAGCCCTGCGCGGCGCCCAGACCGGCGGCCCCGAACGCCACCGCGAGGAACGCCTCGCGCGGGCCGAACCCGCCGATGTTGACCGGGATCGCCATGATCAGCAGCGCCAGCACGACGACCGGCGCGAGCTGCGTGACCGTGGCGTCCGACCCGGCGGCGCGGGCGGCCACCAGGAACATCGCCACGTACCCGGCGACCGTCGCGGCCGACAGTCCGATGACCGCGGGCCACGTCTTGAACGACAGCAGCCTGATGCCGTCGGCCAGGGTGTTGACCAGCGCCTTCCGCACCGGGCGGATGTTCCAGCCGACCACGACGGCGAGCGCCAGACCGGCGAGGATCGCGGCGACGGTGGTGCCGCTGAGCGTGAGGTCGAGGCCGGGCGCGGGGTGCGTGAGCAGCACCGCGAGCCCGATCCCGATGAGCACGACCTGGCCCGCCATGCGCTCGAAGAACACGGCGCGCACGCCCCGTCCGA
Organism: Lentzea sp. NPDC058450; assembly: GCF_042721395.1. Classification (NCBI taxonomy): domain Bacteria; kingdom Bacillati; phylum Actinomycetota; class Actinomycetes; order Pseudonocardiales; family Pseudonocardiaceae; genus Lentzea; species Lentzea sp. NPDC058450. The sequence goes on along the minus strand of NZ_JBHXLO010000035.1, from coordinate 90,994 downwards.
CGTCGCCGGACTCACGGCCGTGGTTCACCGCGCGGTGCACGTCGCCGAGCACGCCGGCGGGCAGCACGGCGTTGACGAGCTGGGCGCGGTAGTAGTCGCTGACCGCGGTCTTCATGGTCAGCGGCAGGCCGAGGCGGCGCGCGACGAGGACCCAGCGACCCGCGCTGAGCACCGTCGTCACGAGCCCGATCGCCAGCGCGGCGGTGACGGAGAACGCGTCGATCGCGCGCAGTCCGTCGAGGAAGGCACCCGTGCCCAGGCGAACGCCCAGCGCCACGAGGATGCCCACCGCCAGCAGGAGGCGAAGCCACGGCCAGAACTTCTTCATCACACAGCTCCCGGTAGTGCCAGCAGGTCGACGTGGTGGACCACCGCGGAGGCTGTTGACCTGCGGCGCAGGTACTCGGAGGCCTCGGAGGCGAGTGCGGGTTCCTGCTCCACCGCGGCGCCGACCCAGCCCTTCAGCCATTCCTGCTGAAGCGCGTCGCCGTGCATGCGCCAGGGGCTCTGAGCCGTTCGAACCGAAGCGCCTGCCGCTGCGAATGCCTCTTCAGCAGCGGCCGGAGCGTCCGGTCCGAGCAGACGGCGCCCGTCCACGACGCGGCGCTGGTGAGCGTTGAACGCGTCCTGGAAGGCGGCGTCGAGCGGCTCGGCCGGTTCGATGTCGATCCGGCCTGCCACCGAGAGCGTGAACAGTGCGGGCACATGTGCTTCTACGCATGCAACCGCCAGAGCGTTCATCTCGTCAGTAGTGAGCAAGTCGAGCAGCGCTGAGCAAGTGACCAGGTCAGCACCCGCGAGGTCAGCGGCCTTCAGGGACGTGAGGTCGCCCTCACGCGTTTCGACGGTGACGTTCGGCAGCGCGCTCATGCTGGCCTCCGCCAGCCCGAGCAGCCGGGGGTCGCGGTCGTGCAGCACCCAGTGCTGTACGCCGCCGAGCCTCCCGGCGAGCCATCGTCCCATCGATCCCGTGCCACAACCGAGGTCACGGATCGTCAGGGGGTTTCGGTTCACCAGAGTTTCGCGGACGGTCTCCGCGAGGTCGGTGGAGCGCGCCTGTGCGTCGGCGTTTTCCCGCAGTGCCAGCCATTCCGGGGCGAAGGTCATGGCCGGAGCGTAGCCAGCACCCTCCGCAGGTCCTCTGTGGATTCGTCCCAAGTGGACAGAACGGCCCGCCTTGCGAGCGCCCTGGACCGCAGTTCGGCCCTCAGATCCTGATCTTGAAACCAGCCTGTCAGTGCAGCTTCCAATGCATTTTCGTCCCCGGCCGGAATGAGCAGCCCGCCGTCTCCGAGCGCGTCCGGAACGGAGCTCGCGATGACCGGCAGACCGTGCGCGAGGGCCTCGGTGACGACCATGCCGTACGTCTCGGCGCGCGAGGCCAGCACGAAGAGGTCAGCGCTGGCATATGCGCTGGTCAGGGCCTCGCCGGCGAGTGGCCCGGGGAAGCTGACGCGGTCGTCGCGCGGGAGCTCGCGCAGGAACGGCCGGTGCGGGCCGACGCACGTCAGCCGCCAGTCCCGTTCGATCCGCCGCAACGCCCTGACCAGCAGGTCGTGGCCTTTGCGGGGTGTGATGGACGCGACGCAGAGCAGGTGGTGGACGCCGTCCGTGCCGTGCGCGAGCGGGGCCGGATCGGTGCCGGGAACGACGACGTGGACGTGGTCGAGCCCGTGCCTCTCGGCGATGTTCCGGGCGGCCGTCGGACTCGTCGCGATGACCGCGCTCGCGGCCCGCAGGACCTGCCCCTCCCTGTCGTTCAGGAGGGCGGCGGCGGCGGGGTCGAGCCCGGTCTCGTCGGCCAGCGGCAGGTGGACGAGGACCGCGATCTTCAGGCGTCTGGTGTGAGGGACCACGACTTCGGGTAGTCCGCAGCTCACGAGACCGTCGAGGAGCACGACGTCTCCGTGCGGAATCGCCGCAAGCGCTTGCTCCAACGCGGTGGGGTCGGCTGGACGCGGCCAGTCACCAGCGACGGTCAGACGGGTCATGCCGGCGCTCACGCGCAGGTCGTAGACGTTGCCGCCGCTGGGACTGCCCGGATCCTCGACGTCAGCCGGAAGGACGAAGTGCACGTTCGTAACCGGCCCACGCCACGTGTGACTCGTGGAGTGTGACGGCGATCGCATCGATCCCGTGAGCGCCCTCACCGAGAGCGCCCTCCGCGATCTTGTCCGCCAGCTGGTCGGCGATGTGCTTCGCGAGCCATTCCGTGGACGTGTTGATGCCTGCGAACTGGGGTTCTTCGTCCAGGTTGCGGTAGTTGAAAACGGCCAGGACCTTGTTCAGCTCCTGGGTCGCGAGTCCGATGTCGACGACGATGTTGTCCGAATCGAGCTCAGTCCGTTTGAACGTTGCGTCCACCAGGAACGTTGCTCCATGCAGACGTTGTGCTGGACCGAAGACCTCGCCGCGGAAACTGTGCGCGATCATCACGTGATCGCGGACGGTGATGCTGAACAGGATGACCTCCGCTGTGCGGTCGGGTTACGGTGCGACCTCCATCCGAGCGTAGCTGCACGTTCGGAAGGCGCCAGGTGACTAAGGGGACCGTAGATGTTCGAACAGGCCTTCAGTGACGAAGACGTGGCGGAGTCCGACCTGGTGACCCGCCGTGGCACCTTCCGCGCAGTCGCGTTCCGCGCGGACGGTCACGAGCACATGGCGCTTGTTTACGGCAAAACGAAGCTGCGCGAGAACGTCCTCGTGCGCATCCACTCCGAGTGCATGACGGGCGACATCTTCGCGGCGATGCGGTGCGAGTGCGGCGAGCAGCTCGACGCGGCGTTGAACACCATCGTGCGTGAGGGCAGCGGCATCCTCGTGTACCTGCGCGGGCACGAAGGCCGCGGCATCGGGCTGGTGGCGAAAATCCGGACGCACGTGCTCCAGGACGAGGGACTGGACACGTTGGACTCGGCGACCTCGCTCGGCCTGCCCGTCGACGTCCGCGACTACACGCCGGCAGCGCGCGTGCTGAAGCATCTGCGCGTGCAGTCCGTACGGCTGATGTCCAACAACCCCGACAAGATCGCCGCGTTGGAGTCCAACGGCATTCCGGTGACAGCGCGCGTACCGTCGTTGATGACGCCGAACCAGCACAACATCGCGTACCTGACGGCCAAGCGCGACCGGCTCGGTCACGATCTGCCACAGGTCGACTCCTTCACGTTGCCGCACGCAGCCGACCGTTGATTCGGGGGCGCGCTGAGCACAGAATGTGCCGATGCTGGCGCTGCGTGCTGCGCGTGCGTTCGACGGTGAGAGGTCGATCGCCGGCCCCGTCACGGTCGTCACCGAGAACGGGAAGATCAAGGCCGTCGAGCAGGGTCATCCCGACGTCGCCGGTGCCGAGGTGGTCGACCTCGGCACCGCCACCGTCCTACCGGGACTGATCGACACCCACGCCCACCTCTGCGGGGACAACAGCGTCGACGCCCTCGACCGCCTGCCGTCGTTCACGCCGGAGCACCTGGACGAGGTGATCGAGGACGGCCTCGCCCGCCACCTCAGGGCGGGCGTCACCACCGTGCGTGACCTCGGTGACCGCGCCTGGGCCGTGACGGACCAGCGCGACCGCCACCGGCAGCGCGTCCTCGCGTCCGGGCCTCCCATCACGAGCCCTCGCGGCCACTGCTGGTCGATGGGCGGGGAGGCGGCGGGCGACGAGGCACTCCGCCGTGCCGTGCGCGAGCGGGCGGAGCACCGGGTCGACATCGTCAAGATCATGGCGAGCGGTGGGTTCGCCACCCCCGGCACGATCGTCGACGACTGCCAGTTCACCGAGCACGAACTGCGCGTGGTGGTCGAGGAAGCCCACTCGCTGGGCCTCCCGGTGACCGCCCACGCCCACAGCCTCACGGCCGTGCAGCACGCCGTGGCCGCGGGTGTCGACGGCATCGAGCACTGCACCTGCCTGTCCGGCGGAGCCATGGTGATCCCCGTCGAACTGATGGACGCGCTGGCGGAGGCCGACATCGCCGTCTGCCACACGCTCGGGTCGACCGTCGCCCCGCCTCCCCACATCAGGGAAGCGTTCGAACGGGTGGGGATGAGCATCGCCGCGAAGATCGCCGCGGTCGGCCGCATGTTCGACCACGGCGTGCGCACCGTCTCCGGCACCGACGGCGGCATCGGCCCTGGCAAGGCACACGGGATCTCGGCCCACGCCCTCGGCAACATGGTCGACGCGGGCATGCCCAACGCCGCGGTGCTCGCGAGCGCCACGAGTCAGGCAGCGCGGGCGTTGAGCGTGAGCAAGGGAATGCTGCGACCTGGCTGGGACGCCGATGTGATCGCCGTGCGAGGAGATCCCATGCGGGACATCACGGCGTTGCACCACGTGGAGACCGTGGTGATCGGTGGTCAGATCGCGACGACCGTCTTGCCGACCGACCGTCGCGAGTAGACGTGGTCCACCGCGTTCAGCGCTTCTGAGAGCGGGAAGACCTTGTCCACGGCGGGGGTGAGCTCGCCTGCCTCGACGAGCACGCGCAGCTCGTCGAAGACGTCGGCGCGTTCCGCCGACATCAGCGGGACGAGCTTCCTGGAGGAGAACAGGTTCAGCACCGGCGCGGCCATCATCTTGTGGAAGCCGCCGGTGATCTTTCCGCCGGTCTCCGCGCCCACGAGCACGATCCGGCCGCGGTCGTTGGTCGCCTTGCGCAGCAGGGAGAACGGCCTGGCGCCGCCGCAGTCGAGGATCAGGTCGTACGTGCCGGTGAAGTCCGCGACCGTGTAGTCGAAGACCTCGTCGGCGCCCAGGTTCCTGGCCAGCTCGACCTTGCGTGTGCTGCACACCGCCGTTACGTGCGCACCCATCGCTTTCGCGATCTGCACGCCGTACGACCCGACTCCCCCGCCCGCGCCGAGCACCAGAACTCGTTGCCCCTGCTGGACTCCGCGCAGGCCTTGCAGCGCCGTTCCACCGGAGATCGGCAGCGCGGCGGCCTCGGAGAACGAGAGGTTCTGCGGTTTGCGGGCGAGCCGCGCGGCCGGAGCGACGGCGTATTCGGCGAACGACCCCTCGCACGTGCCGAACACCTCGTCGCCGACGGCGAACTCCGTCACGCCGGGCCCGATCTCCTTCACGACACCGGCGACGTCGCGTCCCGGCACGATCGACTTGGGCGCACGGAACCCGAAACCGAGGATCCGCAACAGGTACGGCCTGCCGGTGAGGATGTGCCAGACGCCCATGTCGACGCCCGCCGCCCGCACCTCCAGCAGAACCTCACCCTTCCCAGGCACAGGCACATCGAGGTCACCGAGCACCGCCGATCCGTATCTTCGTTGCACGACAGCCTTCACAGCTCTTCCTCCTCCGGGTACTGGAACACGTCTTCGAGCGACACCTTGAACACCCGCGCGATCTTGAAGGCCACCTCCAGCGAGGGCGAGTACTTGCCCTGCTCGATGGCGATCAACGTCTGCCGCGTCACGCCGATGGCCGTGGCGAGGTCGGCCTGCTTCATCTCGTCGTGCGCGAACCGCAGCGCTCGGATGGAGTTCGTGACTTTCGTGGGCTTCACAGCATTCCTCGCCGGTAGAGCGCGATCTTCGCCATCGACCCGATCACCGCGGACAGCACGAAGCACAGGTAGAGGACGTTGGCGATCCAGAAGTAGGGCGCCTCGAACATCGCGAGAGCCATCGCGGAGATGCCACCGATGACGACGAACGACTGCCCGACGTGGTCGGCGACCCGGGCGATCTCCTGATCCCGTTCGTCGGCCTGCAGCCCGTCGTTGCGCGAGGCGATGCCGAACCAGATGCCCGACACGATGCCGGCGACGATCCCGAACAGGATCGTCCACAGCAGCGCGCCGATGTAAGGCGCGTCACTCAACGCGCCGCCCGCTCTTCCAGTCAGGACAAGCACGACGTACACGCCATAACCGACCAGGGCGATGACCGCCAAGGCCCACGCCCGCTTCTCCTCGAACGCCATGGTCCCGCTCCTGATGTCAAAGAAACCTGACATCACCAAGGTAAAGCGAACCAGACACCGTGTCAAACATCTTTGACTCAGCCGCCTCCGGCCCGCGCGTCCGGATGGCGGTCGACTACCTCCGATCGGACCCATTAGCGTGCGGCGCATGCTCCGTCCGATCCTTGTTGCGTGCGCGCTTGCCCTCACGGCCTGCGGCCACGCAGTGACGGCGGAGCCACCCGCCGCCGCGCGCACGCAGCCCCCGTCGCACACCCCGGCCGCCGCACCCCTGGTCGCGACGCCCGAGGTCTGCCCGCTGCCCGACAGCGGCTTCGAGTGCGACTTCCAGAAGCGCCTGAAGGCGGCGGTCGACTACGCCGAGACCAGGCCAGGATCGGTCGGCTTCGTCCTGCGCGACCGCAAGACGGGCGCGGTCTGGCGCAACACCCACGCCGGCGAGATGACGTGGACCGCCTCCACCATCAAGCTCGCCATGGTCGTGAACCTGCTTGAACGCCACCGCACCGGCGCCATCAAGCTCACCACCGACGACCGCCGCCTGATGACCGCCATGCTGCACAGCTCGGACGACAACGCGGCCGACACGCTGTGGAAGCGCTACGGCGGCGCCACCTTCAACGCGGCGTTCGGCAAGTACGGCATGACGGGCCTGGTCCCGCAGCGCGGCTACTCCTCGGCGTTCCCCTACTGGGGCTTCGAGAAGTGCACGGCCGACGACCTCGACCGCCTGATCAACTACGTCCTCGACAAGGTGCCCGCCGAAGACCGCGACTACATCACCGGCCAGATGCGCCAGGTGGGCCCCGAACAGCAGTGGGGCGTCTGGGGACCGGACGCCGGCGCGAAGAACGGCTGGTCCGAGGAAGACGGCGGCTGGGTGATGAACTCGGTCGGCTTCGTGGGCGCCGACGCCCGCTACACGCTGGCCATCATGAACAACCTCAAGGGCGAGGGCGCCTACGACGAGGGCCGCGCCACGGACACGGAGATCACCCGCATCCTGTTCCGCTAGGTCTCAGCCGCCCCACACCCGCATCCTGTTCCGCTAGGCCTCGGCCGCCCCACACCCGCCACCTGCTGCACGCAACTGATCTCCGCAGGCGCTTCAGCCAGTGCACAAGCCGCCGACCTCGCCCACACAGCTGGTCTCCGCGGGCACCTTCAGCCAGCCCACACCTGCCGGCCCCGACCGCACTCAGCCAGCCCGCACACCCGCCATCCGCGAGCGCCCCGCTGGCCCACCACCCGCCAACCCTGGCCGAACCCGCTAGCCGGCGCACCCGCCATCAGGAAGCGCACCCGCCGCCCCCACACACCCGCTGGCCCGACACCCGTCAACCGCAGTCACACCCGCTGGTCGGCACACGTGCCAACCGCGCGCATCCCCTGCCCCGCACACCCCGCCGTCCTCAGGCACACACCCCGCTGGCCCGACATACCTGTCAACCGCGGTCGCACCCGCTGGCAGTCACACGCGCTACCGCGCATCCCCAGCCCCGCACACCCGCCGTCCACAGGCACACACCCGCAGACCCGGCACACCGCTGACCGCGCGCATCCCTACCCCTGCCCTGCCGCCAACCGCAGCCCCGCCAACCGCGCGCATCCCCAGGGCCGCACCCCCGAACTCCCCTGCGCCGCCCCGTCTCATCCGCGGCGGGCGGGCTCGATCGTCCACTCAGGACCCGAGCGACTCCCACAGGCAGAGCACCGAACCCTCGCTGTCCTTGACGTACTGCGAGAACCCGAACTCCCCCACCTGTTCCTTCGTGTTCAGCAGCTCGCCACCGGCCGCCACGACCCGGCCCGCCGCCTCGTCGACGCTGTCCACGTCGATGATCAGCACCGGCCCGCGCACGAACTCGGTGCGCGGCGAGATCCCGCCGTCCGCGTCCTGCACGTCCACGGGCTCACCACTGGCGTTGACCAGGACGTAGTCGAACGGCAACTCCTGCGCCGACCACCCGAACACGTCGCGGTAGAACGCCGTGGCCCGCGCGAGGTCGTCCGCCGGCACCTCGAACTTGACCCGCCTCATCGCGCGAGGTCCGGCACCTGGGCGATGAGCTCCTCGGGCGCCGACAACCGCCACGCCTCGAACACGAGCTCGTTCACCTCGTCGGCCTCGACACCTTCGAGGTACACCACGACCCAGCCGAACCCGCCCGCCGTGAACTGCACCTCGAACACGTCGGGCCGTTCCGCCACCAGAGCCAGCTGCTCGGACAACGTCTGCTTCAACCCGACCGTCTGCGTGCGCGGCCAGTAGTACCCGAACACCTTGCCGCGCACGCGGAACGTGTCGTGCTGCTGCCCGGAGGACCGCGTCGCCTCGGCGAGCCCGTCCACGATCTTGAAGAGCTGTTTGTTCGTCGTCGCCACTACCGACCCCCAAAGCCGAAGGCAGAAAGTATAAATCCGGCTTTCAGGACGTGTGAGCGGCAATCCTCCTCACATGATCGGCAACCAGTGCGGCGTGCGACAACGGCGTGCCGAGGTCCTCGACGTCACCGTTGGTCGTGTAGTCGAGCAGCACGACGTCGGCGGTCTCGGCCAGCTCGCGCAACCGAGCCACCTCCGCCGCCAGCCGGTGCTCCAGAACCCAGCGGTACGCCGGTAAGTAGATCTCCAGCCGGGCCGTCCGGTAGTCGAGCAACCCCTCGCCGCCGAGCCCCGCGCGGTGCCCGCGCACCGGCCCGAAGCGGCGAACCGTGCGCTTCAGACCCTTCATCGAGGTGACCGCGAGCTTCGACGGGTCGACGTCAGCGCTCTCGAAGACTTTCAGCGCCTGCCAAAGACCTTCGACGGACTCGCTCGTCACGCCCGGCGACAACGGCACCGGGATCTGGCCGTGCGGGTAGAACGGGCTGAAGCGCACCCACGGGTCGGGGCCGCGGGAGGTCACGTCGATGACCACCGCGCCGGGGCGCTGCACCTTGCGACGCTTGCTCGCGACTTCGATCGGCATGGGTCGAGGATGACAGGAGGGTCTGACAATTTTCGGCGGTGCGCGGCCGCCTAGGCTCTGCGGGCATGGAGAACCCGGCGCAGAACCCGTACGACGCGATCGAGCGGCACGTCGAGGAGCACTTCGGGCCGATCGAGTTCGTGTTCCACGCGGTGCCGTCGACCGGGGTGCACGTGCTGGTGGCAGGCCCCACGGAGGAACGTCCCTTCCGGACCCTGGTCACCGAGGGCATGAGCGACCGGCCGATGAAGGTGCCGGACGGGGTGAGCCCGTTCGCGGAGCTGCTGCTGTGCCTGCCGGTGGACTGGCCGATCGAGGACCTCGCCGCGGACGACTCCTGGCCCGTGCACCTGATCAAGTACCTGGCCGCGTTCCCGCACGAGAACGACACCTGGCTCGGTGCGTGGCACCTGCTGCCCAACGGCGATCCCGCGGTGCCTTACGCGCCGAACACGCCGTTCGCGGGCATGGTGATCACGCCGGTGCTGAGGACCAGTGCCGCAGGACGGGAGATCGACGGCGACCAGGCGAAGATCGACCTGCTCGCCGTGATCCCGTTGCACCCGGCCGAGATCCGGCTCAAGGCCGAGCAGGGGGCGTCGGCTCTCATCGCGGCGTTCGACCGTGCCGGAGTCAGCGAACTGGTTGATCCAGCGCGACCTTCGTCGGTGTGACTCGGCTGCGCTGGGTCAGCACCACGCAGACGAGCACGACGGCCGCAGTCGCGAGGGCGGGCCAGCCGACCGGTTCGCTCAGCACCAGAGCCGACCACAGCAGCGTCAGAACGGGCTGGGCGAGCTGGATCTGGCCGATCTTGGCGACGCCGCCCGCGGCCAGACCCGCGTACCAGGCGAAGAAGCCCAGGAACATCGAGATCAGGGCCACGTAAGCGAAACTGAGCCACACGACGGTGTCGGCGCGCGAGAAGTCCGCTGTGTACAAGGAGACCGGGATGGTCACCGGCAGCGAGACGACCAGTGCCCAGCAGACCGTGCGTGCACCTCCCAGCTCACGGGCGAGCGCGCCGCCCTCCGCGTAACCCAGGCCGCACAGCACGACGGCGACCAGCAGGTAAGCGTCGGCCAGGCTCAGCGAACCGGAGAACCCGCCGCCGGTGGCCACGAACGCGAGCACCGCGAGCAGTCCGGCACCGCTGGCGAGCCAGAACGCGAGGGGCGGGCGTTCCCCCGCGCGCACGACGGCCCAGATCGCCGTGGACATCGGCAGCACGGCGATCACGACGGCGCCGTGGGCCGAGGTCTGCGTGGTGAGGGCCAGGGACGTGAAGAGCGGGAAGCCGATCACGATGCCGAGAGCGACGACGAGCAGGCGGCGGACCTGCGTTACCGACGGCCACGGCGCTCGCGATAACGCCAGGTAGCCGATCGCCAGGAGACCGGCGACGAACGCGCGTCCGAACGCGACGAACCACGCGTCCAGCCCTGCCACTGCCAGCCGGGTCGCGGGCAGGGAGAAGCTGAAACCCAGCACGCCGAGCGCGCCGAGTGTTACCCCCGCTGGCACGATAACGTTACTCTTGGCTCTCATGAATGAGGATAACGCAGCCCTCCGCGTTATCGAGGACCTGCGAGCAACGGCACGTGCCGGACGTGCCGGCGACCGGATGCCCTCGGTGCGCGACCTGATGGCACGGCACCGCGCCTCGCCCGCGACGGTCCAGCAGGCCATCCAGCGCGTCGCCGCGGAAGGCCTCGTCGAGGTGCGGCCCGGCCGGGGCAGCTACGTCGCCCAGCGCGCCACGACGACGAGCCACGACCTCTCGTGGCAGGCCGTCGCACTCGGCGAGGGCAGGCCCGGCGAGGACCTCGTGGCGAACCTCGTCGCCGTGCCCAAGCCCGAGGCCATCCCGTTGACCAGCGGCTACCTCGACCCCGACCTGCAACCGACGGACGCGCTCGGCGCCGCGCTCAGCCGCGCCGCGCGCCGCCCGGCGAGCTGGGGACGCGTGCCGGTCGAGGGCAAGGAGGAGTTGCGCGCCTGGTTCGCCAAGGAGGCGGGCGGCGAACTCAGGGCAGGCGACATCACGGTCTGCGCGGGTGCCCAGGAAGCACTCGCGACAGTGTTCCGCGGCCTCGGCGAACGCGGCGACGCCGTGCTCGTCGAGTCACCCACCTACCTAGGCGCGATCGCGGCCGCACGCGACGCGGGGCTCAAGGTCGTCCCCGTGCCCGCCGACCAGGACGGCGTGCGCCCCGACCTGCTCCAGGCCGCGTTCGAACGCACCGGCGCGAAGGTCTTCTACTGCCAGCCGTTGCACGCGAACCCGCACGGCGCCGTGCTGTCCGACGAACGCCGCACGGAGGTCATGCGGATCGTCCGCAGGGCAGGCGCGTTCCTGGTCGAGGACGACTGGGCGCGCGGCTTCACGATCGACGGCACCGCCCCGCCGACGCTCGTCTCGCAGGACACCGACGGCCACGTCGTCTACGTCCGCTCGCTCACCAAGGTCGCCGCACCCGGTCTGCGCGTCGCCGCGATCGGTGCCCGCGGCCCTGCGGGCACGAGACTCAAGAACACCCGGTCCCGACAGGACCTGTACGTCGCCGGGCCGTTGCAGGAGGCGGCGATCGACTTCGTGACCTCCCCCGTCTGGCGGCGGCACCTGCGCACGCTCCAGCAGGCCTTGAGGTCCAGGCGGGACGCTCTGGCGCGCGCGGTCGCCGAGCACCTGCCGGAGTTCGAGATCGCCAGGTCCACCGGCGGCCTGCACCTGTGGGCGACGTTGCCGGACGGAGTGGACGATCTCGAACTGACGACGGCCGCCGCGGCACGCGATGTCGTCGTCGTTCCGGGACGGTCGTGGTTCGCCGCTGAACCACCGGGCGACTTTCTTCGTTTGACGTATGGCGGCGCACCGGAACACGTGCTCGCAGAAGGAGTTCGGCGTCTCGCCCACGCCGTGTCCACTGTGCGGAGATGACCACATCGGGTGAACTGCATCGTTCGTTAACTTGACTCAGTCCAGAAAAGACGGCAGGGTGGCTCCCGTGCCCACGGCTTCCGATTTCGAGCGTCTGTTGCGTGGAGCGTCGCTTCGGGTGACGGCTCCGCGGATAGCGGTGCTGTCCGCGGTGCACTCTCACCCGCACGCCGACACGGACTCGATCATCGGCGTCGTGCGTCAGAACCTCGGCGCGGTCTCCCACCAGGCCGTGTACGACGTGCTCCGCGCGCTGACCGGAGCCGGCCTGCTGCGGAAGATCGAACCCCAGGGCTCGGTCGCCCGCTACGAGGCGCGCGTCGGGGACAACCACCACCACGTCGTCTGCAGATCCTGCGGCGCCATCGCCGACGTCGACTGCGCGGTCGGCCACGCGCCATGCCTGGACGCATCCGACGACCACGGGTTCGTCATCGACGAGGCCGAGGTCATCTACTGGGGCTCCTGCCCCGAGTGCACGACCGCCGCGAAAAGTTCCTGAACACCCGGAAGGATTCCCGTGTCCGACAGCACTGACGCCAAGCTGAGCGAGCTGAACGTGGAGGAGGCCGGCGGCTGCCCGGTCGCGCATGGTCGTATCAGCCACCCCAGCGAGGGCGGCAGCAACCGAGACTGGTGGCCCAACCAGCTCAACCTCCGGATCCTCCGCAAGCACCCCGTCCAGGCCGACCCGTTCGGCGGCGAGTTCGACTACGGCAAGGCGTTCCAGAGCGTCGACCTCGACGAGCTGGCGCGCGACGTCGACGCCGTCCTGACCGAGTCGAAGGACTGGTGGCCCGCCGACTTCGGCCACTACGGCCCGTTCATGATCCGCATGGCGTGGCACAGCGCGGGCACCTACCGCACCCACGACGGCCGCGGTGGCGCCGGCGCGGGCATGCAGCGCTTCGCGCCGCTCAACAGCTGGCCGGACAACGGCAACCTGGACAAGGCCCGTCGTCTGCTGTGGCCGGTCAAGAAGAAGTGGGGCAAGAGCGTCTCCTGGGCCGACCTCATGATCTTCACGGGCAACCGCGCCCTGGAGACCATGGGCTTCGAGACCTTCGGCTTCGCCGGTGGCCGCGCGGACGTGTGGGAGCCGGACGAGGACGTTTACTGGGGCCCGGAGACCACGTGGCTCGGTGGCGACGCCCGCTACAGCGGTGAGCGCGACCTGGAGTCGCCGCTCGCGGCCGTCCAGATGGGTCTGATCTACGTCAACCCCGAGGGCCCGAACGGCACCCCGGACCCGCTGGCCGCGGCCCGCGACATCCGCGAGACGTTCGGCCGCATGGGCATGAACGACGAGGAGACCGTCGCCCTCATCGCCGGCGGCCACACCTTCGGCAAGGCGCACGGCGCCGGTGACCCGGACCTGGTCGGCGCGGAGCCCGAGGGCGCCGCGATCGACGCGCAGGGCTTCGGCTGGATCAGCACGCACGGCTCCGGCAAGGGCCGCGACGCCATCACCTCCGGCCTGGAGGTGACCTGGACGCAGCAGCCCACCAAGTGGACGAACCTGTTCTTCAAGAACCTGTTCGAGTTCGAGTGGGAGCTCACCAAGTCCCCGGCGGGCGCGCACCAGTGGAGGCCGAAGGACGGCGCGGGCGCCAACACCGTGCCCGACCCCGAGGACGGCACGCTCAACCGCACGCCGGAGATGCTGACGACCGACCTCGCGCTGCGCATCGACCCGGTCTACGAGCCGATCTCGCGCCGCTTCGCGGAGGACCACGCGGCGTTCTCCGACGCGTTCGCGCGTGCGTGGTTCAAGCTGACCCACCGCGACATGGGCCCGATCCAGCGCTACCTCGGCGCGCAGGTGCCGCAGGAGGAGCTGATTTGGCAGGACCGCCTGCCGGTCGTCGACCACGAGGTCGTCTCCGCTGACGACGTGGCGGCGCTCAAGGCCAAGATCCTCGAGTCGGGCCTCTCGGTCTCGCAGCTCGTCAAGACCGCGTGGGCCTCGGCCTCGTCGTTCCGCCAGAGCGACAAGCGCGGTGGCGCCAACGGCGCCCGCCTCCGCCTCGAGCCGCAGCGCGGCTGGGAGGTCAACGAGCCCGACCAGCTCGCCCAGGTCCTGCGCACGCTGGAAGGCGTGCAGGAGGCCTTCAACGCGGCGCAGTCCGGCGGCAAGAAGGTCTCGCTGGCCGACCTGATCGTCCTCGGCGGTGCCGCGGCGATCGAGCAGGCCGCCAAGGCCGCGGGCCACGACGTCGACGTGCCGTTCCTCGCGGGCCGCGCCGACGCCACCCAGGAGCATACGGACGCCGAGTCGTTCGCCGTCCTGGAGCCCACGGTCGACGGCTTCCGCAACTACCGCGGCAAGGGCCACCCGCTCCCCTCGGAGTACCTGCTCGTCGACAAGGCGAACCTGCTCGGTCTCTCCGCTCCGGAGCTGACCGCGCTGGTCGGCGGCCTGCGCGTGCTCGGCGCCAACCACGGTGGTTCGGCGGCGGGCGTGCTCACGGCCAAGCCGGAGACGCTGACCAACGACTTCTTCGTGAACCTGCTCGACATGGACACGGAGTGGAAGTCGGTCACCGAGGACCAGGAGAACTTCGAGGGCCGCGACCGCGCCACCGGCGCAGTCCGCTGGACCGCGACCCGCAACGACCTGGTGTTCGGCTCGAACTCCGAGCTCCGCGCCGTCGCCGAGGTCTACGCGAGTGACGACGCCTCCGCGAAGTTCGTCCAGGACTTCGTCGCGGCGTGGAACAAGGTCATGAACGCGGACCGCTACGACGTCTGATCCAGCTCCATCCCGGTACCCCAGGCCACTCCCCCGGCCTGGGGTACCGTCGTCTTCATGGGGGTGCGCATCGCGGGCACGGCTCTGCCCACGCGCGAACAGGTGTCGTTCGTCGTGTCCGGCGACCGCCTGCGCGCCGAACCGTCCACTCAGGACTCCGACTGGTGGCTGCTCCCCGGTCTGGTGGACGTGCACTCGCACGCGGGCATGGAACAACCGGGCGACGCCTACTCGCACCCCTTGTTCCGCCGCCACATGCTCGACCACCGCGCCGCGGGCGTCCTGACCGTACGCTCCCCCGGCTCGCCCGACCCGGACCGCACCCGTCCCGACGATCCGGACCTCCCCCGCCTCGTACGCGCCGGCGCCTGGCTCGCCACCCCGGGCCGCTTCTTCCCCGGCTACGGCCGCCGAGTGGCCGAGGCAGACCTGGTCACCGCCGCCGTGGAAGAGGCCGCGACGGGCTGGTGCAAGGTCATCGGCGACTGGATGCCCGACGATCCCCCGGTACCGCTGGACGTGCTGACCGACGTCGTCTCGGCCGTGCACGCCATCGGCGCCCGAGTAGCCGTCCACTGCCAGACGGAGGAGGGCTGCCGCAACGCCGTCCTGGCGGGCGCCGACAGCCTCGAACACGGTATGCACCTCGACCACTCCCTCCTTCCTCAGATGGCAGCCCAGGGCACCGCCCTGGTACCGACCTTCACGACGTTCGCCAAGATCAGCGCCGGAATCCCGGACACCGCCGACCCCCGCCTCCGCGACTGGCTCCTCACCGGCTGGGACCACGCCTTCCCGACCGTCCGCGCCGCTCACGAGGCCGGCGTGACCGTGCTGGCGGGCACCGACGACAAGCCGTGCGGCGAGGTAGCGGGCGAGATCGCCTGGCTGATCAAGGCCGGCCTCCCGGTGGAGGCGGCCATCGGCGCCGGCTCGTGGACCGCACGGGAGTGGCTCGGCCTGCCGGGCCTGGTCGACGGCGGGTTGGCCGACGTGGTCGCCTACGACGCGGACCCGGTGCAGGACCCGTCGGTGCTGACGCGGCCGAGCCGGATCATCCTGCGCGGCAAGGTCATCGGCTGATGCGCGGTAACACCTCCGTCGACTCCGGGTCGCCCTTGCTGCGGTTGCGCAGGCGGGTGACCACGAACAGCGTCGTCGCCAGGGCCACTGCGGCGATCACCAGCTTCTGGAAGACGCCCGCGTAGGACTCGACTCGGTGCCAGTTCTCGCCCAGCTGGTAGCCGGCGACCACGAAGACCGTGTTCCAGATCAGGCTGCCCAGGGTGGTGAGCACCAGGAATTTCGGGAAGTTCATCCGCTCCACGCCCGCGGGTAAGGAGATGAAGCTGCGGAACAGCGGAATCATTCGGCCCAAGAACACCGCTTTTGTGCCGTGGCGGGTGAACCAGGCTTCGGCTTTGTCGAAGTCGGTGACGCGGACCAGGGGAATGCGAGCGACGAGGGCTCGGGTTCTGGTGCGGCCCAGGAGCATGCCCGCCAGGTAGACGATGACGGCTCCGGCCACCGAGCCCAGGGTGGTCCAGAAGAGCGCCGCGGGCAGGCTGAACACGCCTTTGCTCGCGGAGAAGCCCGCCAGCGGGAGCACTAGTTCGCTCGGGATGGGCGGGAAGAGGTTGTCCAGGCCGACCACCACTGCGGCGCCCACGCCTCCCAGCGACTCCATCAGCGAGACGGCCCATTCAGCCAGCATTGTTTTCCCCTCGGACGGTGGTGAGATCTGTCGGGATTCACGCTAGGAACGGGGAAGGGCGGCGACCATGAGGTTGTCCGTCGAGAATCGTGAGGGAAGCCGCAGGGCAATACTGTGGTAAACCGCAATGCCAGGGCGCTGGCGGGCCAGTACGGTGGCGAATGTGCATCAGGAAGGGCAGCTCAGTGCGGGTTCGTTGGTGCGGCGCTGGTTCCAGGTGCTCCTCGGGCTCACGATCGGGTCCGTGACCGGGATGGCCGGGCTCGTGGCCGCGGCAGCCGATGTCGGCGTGGTCAGGCTGACCGAGTACGAGCTGGGCAGGATCGAGCGTTTCGACCAGGCGGCGCACACGAATCCCTTGACGCGGAAGGGATGCCGCAGATATCTCGCGGTGCGATGGCTGGTCGGTGCGCTCGGCGCCGGCGTGATCTGCATGCTGGCGTTCTGGTACTTCGTCGCCGGCTCGATGGTGTCGGCCTGGCTTCTAGGAGGTGATTGGGCGTTCATCGAGGAAGACGACCGCGTCTCGCTGGGACTGATCCTGCTGGTCCTGGTGCCGGGCGTGCTGGTCATCTTCGTGACGACGGTCGGCGTCATGGGCGTGGCAGCGCTGGACAGGTGGCTCGCCACGGCGCTGCTCGGGACGAGTCAGCAGACGTTGTTGCGGCAGCGCGTCGCCGAGCTGACGAGCACCAGGGCCGAGGTCATCGAGGCGATCGACGACGAACGGCGGCGCATCGAGCGCGACCTGCACGACGGAGTTCAGCAGCGTCTCGTCGCGCTGGCCATGCTGATCGGCCGGGCCAGGCGGACGAAGGACGAGGACCACCTGCAGGAGTTGTTGCAGCAGGCGCAAGACACCGCGGGCGAGGCGATTGACGAGCTGCGCGAGGTCGCGACGCGGGTCTACCCGGCAGTGCTGGACGACTCCGGTCTGGAGGCGGCGCTGGAGGTATTGGCGGAACGGGCGAGCGTGCGCGTCGACATCAGCACCGAGCTGACCAAGGCGCCGGGCAAGGCGCTGGAGGCGGTGATCTACTTCGTGGCGTCCGAGGCCGTCACCAACGCGGCCAAGCACGCCGATCCGTCGGTGGTCGAGATCTCCGTGTGGTCGAGCAGGTCCGAGGTCGCCGTCCTGGTGAAGGACGACGGGGTCGGCGGCGCGGATCGCACCGGGTCCGGGTTGTCCGGGCTCGCCAGGAGGGTCAAGGCGGTGGACGGTGCGCTCGACGTGCTCAGTCCGGTCGGCGGTCCCACCATGATCTGCGCGAGGCTGCCATGCGCGTGATCCTGGCCGAGGACTCGACGTTGTTGCGTGAAGGCCTGATCCGGTTGCTGGCCGAGGAGGGGCACGAGGTCGTGGCCGCCGTCGGCACGGCACCGGAGCTGCTCAGGGCCACCGGGGAACACCGGCCGGACATCGTGGTCACCGACGTCCGGATGCCACCCGATCACAAGGACGACGGCATGCGGGCCGCGCTCGAGATCCGCGAGCGGTGGCCTGAGGTCAGCGTGCTGGTGCTGTCGCAGTACATCGAGAACCGTTACGCCACCGAGCTGATCACCAGCACCGGCGGCAAGGTCGGCTACCTGCTCAAGGACAGGGTCGCGCAGGTGGACGAGTTCCTGGAGGCCCTGGAGAGGGTCGCGTCCGGTGGCGCGGCGTTCGACCCCGAGGTCGTGCGCAGGCTGCTGTCCAGAACGACGCACGTCGACCCGCTCGAAACCCTGACAGCGCGAGAGAAGGAGGTCCTGGAACTGATGGCGCAAGGGCTCACCAACGCCCGCATCTCCACCCAGCTGCACATCTCGCAGAGCGCCGCCGAGAAGCACATCAACGCGATCTTCGACAAGCTCGGGCTCTCCGGGTCGTCGGGCATGAGCCGCCGGGTGCTGGCGGTGGTCCGGTACCTGGGCAGCTGAGAGGTGCCGACGAGCTGATGAGCGTCGAGGAGTTGCTCGCGATGCCGGGCACGGAACTCGCCCGCGGGCTGTTCAACGATGCTGTTGTGCTGCACGGAGAGTGGGTCGCGCGCTTCCCACGCCACAGCCTTGCCGACGCACGACGGCGGGCGCGGGCGCTGCGGTTGATCTCCGGGCTGGACCTGCCGTTCGCGGTGCCGGAGGTCATCGGGGACCGGCTGGACCTGCCGCTCGGTGAGGCCCACGTCGTGATCTCGTACGTGCCGGGCGAAGAGTCGGCGACGGCGAGCGCCGAGGCAGTCCGCGAGGTGCTCGACGCGCTCGAGAGCGTCGAGACGAGCGACGAACTCGTTGCGGTGCTGGACGAACCGCTGCACCACGCCGGCGGCAGGGCGGTAGCGGAGTCGATCACCGAGCTCGTGTTCCCGTTGCTGACCGACGACGAACGCGACCAGGCTTCCCTGGTGCTGCACCGTTTCGCGGAGCTGCCGGCGGCGACGGGTTTCGTGCACGGCGACCTGGCGCCGGTGAACCTGCGCTGGCGCAACGGAAAGGTCAGCGGGATCATCGACTGGGACTTCGCCTGCGCCGGTGACCCGGCCCTCGACGCTGCGGCGTTCGCGAACTACGGCTGGCCGTTGGTGCGGCGCGTGCGGCCCGACCTGTACGAGCGGGCGCTCACGCACGCGGCGATGTTCCCGTTGACGGGCGCGGTGTCCGCGCTCCGGCAGGGCGGCGACCCGGCGAGGTTCCTCGCCTGGTTCCGCCGCCGTTGCTCGGTGCGCGAACACCCGCCTCTCGGCTAGCTACTGCCAGGACGCCGGGATGAAGACGTCGAAGCTGCGGTCGGAGAGCCCCAGGTGGTCGCGCCTGGTGACGATGGCGCACGTCACCTGAGCGCAGTCCAGGTTGCCGCCTGCCTGCTTGACGTGGATCTGCGCGGTGAACGAGCCGTTCGCCGCGATGGGGCTGGTGCCTCCGGGCAGGTTGGTGACCCACGCCGACGGGCCCACGCCCGTACCGCCCTGTCCGTCGCCGCCGAGGCAGGGAGTGGGTGCAGCGCCGTAGCTGTAGTCGTCGGGCACCTGACACAACGCCACGTAGTAGCCCTTGGCCGGGTCATAGCCGGTGCCGGTGACCGTGATCGTCTCGCCGGCCACGACCAGGTCGGTGGCGTTGGAGGCGCTCAGGGTGTGGCCGTTGGGGGGCGCGGTGGCCGCCCAGGCCCCGGCCGGGCCGGCGGGGGGCTCTTATAAACATAACCGAGCCCCCGACGACATC
>NZ_JBHXLO010000035.1:0-71452 GCF_042721395.1 Lentzea sp. NPDC058450 | reverse complement strand
GCCCACCCCGCGGGGGGGGGTGTGGGTGCGGATGCGGGGGGGGGGGGGGCGGCCCGCCCCCCCCCCAACGGCCGCGGCGGGCACGGCGGTGGTCACGAGAGCAGCCGCGACGGCCGCCATTGCCAGGATTTTCCTTGCCATCACTCGTCCTTGGTGTGAATAGGAACTCGGATGTGGTGGGACCACCACCCTAGACGGTTAGGTAAGGCTAAGTTAAGTTCAAAGAGTGAGAATCTGGGTGGCTGTGATCACGGTCGCGTTGGTCGCGGGATGTACCGGACCGGCGCACCGCACCGCGCCGTCGGTGCCGCCGGGTGATCCCGGCAGAACACCGCTCGAGCAGCTGGAACCGTTGCAGGATCCGCGCCAGAAGTCCGGTCCCAGCACCGCGACGGTGGCGGTGCCGGACGTCGTGCCGATCACCGGCGACGCGCGTCCGGTGCTGCCCACGACGATCACAGACGCACAGGACACCGAGGTCACGGTGACCAGCGCCGACCGGATTCTCGCGTTCGACATGTACGGCACGCTCGGCGCGACGGTCTTCGGACTGGGCCTCGGCAAGAACATGGTCGGGCGCGATACCTCGACCGGTTTCCCTGCTGCCGCACAACTTCCGCTCGTCACGACGAACGGTCACCAGCTCAACGCGGAGGCGATCCTCGCGCTGCGGCCGACCGTCGTGATCACCGACACCACGCTCGGCCCGTGGGACGTGGTGTTGCAGCTCAGGGACTCCGGCATCCCCGTCGTGGTCACGGACTCGCGCCGGGCCGTCAACAACGTCGGCGATCTGATCAAGCAGGTCGCCGACGCCCTTGGCGTGCCCGGAGAAGGCGAGAAGCTCGCCTACCGCACAACCGTCGAGATCGAGAAGGCCAAGATCACGGCCCAGCGGCTCGCGAACGGGTCGGAGCTGCGGATCGTGTTCCTCTACGTCCGCGGCCAGTCCGGCGTCTACCAGATGTTCGGTCAGGGCACCGGCGCCGACGAGCTGATCACCGCGGTCGGCGGGGTCGACGTCGCCACCGAGGTCGGATTGCAGGGCTCGAAGCCGATCAACCCCGAAGCGTTGTCGAAGGCGGCGCCCGACGTCATTCTGGTGATGTCCAAGGGACTTCAGTCGGTCGGCGGGGTCGACGGCATGGTCGGCGTGCCCGGTGTCGCGCAGACGCCCGCCGGGCAGAAGCGCCGGGTCGTCGACATGAACGACTACCAGGTGCTGAGCTTCGGACCGCTTACCGCCTCGGTGATCGACGGTCTGGCCAGGGCGCTGTACACGTGAGGTCACTGCTCTTCGTGACGCTTGCCGCCCTGCTGTTCGGGGCCGTGCTGCTGTCGGCGTCCATCGGCCAGTTCCCGATCCCTGTCAACGATGTCTTCGCGTCGCTGTTCGGCAGCCCGTCGGCCGACCCCATGGCCGAGGCGACGCTGTGGAACGTCCGGTTCCCGCGCGTGGTCATGTCGATCGTCGTCGGCGCCGTGCTCGGCGTCGCGGGCGCTTTGATGCAGGGCGTGTTCGGCAACCCGCTCGCGGAGCCCAGCGTCGTCGGCGTCTCGAGCGGCGCGGCCGTCGGCGCGTGCCTGACGATCGTGTTCCAGCTGAGCTTCCTCGGCCAGTTCACGACTCCGGTCGTCGCCTTCGCGTTCGGGCTGGTCGCGACGCTGCTCGTGTACGCGTTCGCGCGGTCGGGTGGGCGCACCGAGGTCGTCACGCTGATCCTGACCGGCGTCGCGGTGAACGCGGTGGCGGGCGCGGGGATCGCGTTCCTGACATTCCTCGGCGACCAGCAGGCACGCGAACAGATCGTGTTCTGGCAGCTCGGCAGCATCGCCGGCGCCCGCTGGAGCTACGTCTGGACGGTGCTGCCGCTCGCGGTGGCGGGCATCGCGTTCGCCGCCGTCCTCTCCCGCCGACTCGACCTGCTGGCGCTGGGCGAACGTCCGGCACGGCACCTCGGCGTGAACGTCGAGCTGCTGCGGCTGGGCTCGATCGTGCTGGTGGCGCTGATGGTGTCGGCCGCGGTGTCGTTCACCGGCGTGATCGGGTTCGTCGGACTCGTGGTGCCGCACCTGATCCGCATGATCGTGGGCCCCGGCCACCGAGTCCTGCTGCCGGCCAGCGCGTTGGGCGGCGCACTGCTGCTCGTCGCCGCGGACCTGGGCGCACGCGGCGTGATCACGTTCGTGGACCTGCCGATCGGCATGCTGACCGCACTCGTCGGTGGCCCGTTCTTCTTCTGGCTGCTGCGCCGAACACGGCAGCAAGCAGGTGGTTGGGCATGAAGCCGGAGATGTTCTGCGAGAACGTGTCGGTGCGCCTCGGCGGCGCGGAGATCCTGCGCGACCTGAACCTCACGGTGACCTCCGGCGAGGTGCTGGCGTTGGTGGGCCCGAACGGCGCGGGCAAGTCCACGGCGCTGGCGGTGCTCGCGGGCGACGTGCGCCCGGACGCGGGTTCGGTGTGGCTCGACGGCAAGCCGCTCGACGAGTGGTCCGCGCGCGAGACCGCCCGGCGCAGGGCCGTTCTGCTGCAACGGATCACGCTGTCGTTCCCGTTCACCGTCGCCGAGGTGGTGCGGATGGGCCGCGCGCCGTGGGACGACGACGAGGGCGTGGTCGCGTCGGTCATGGAGCAGACCGAGATGACGGCGTTCGCCGACCGGAAGTTCACGACGTTGTCCGGCGGCGAACAGGCCCGCGCCGCCCTGGCGCGCGTGCTCGCCCAACAGGCCGGGGTGCTGTTGCTCGACGAACCTACGGCCGCGCTCGACATCCGGCACTCGGAACTGGTGCTGCGAACCGCGCGGGCGCAGGCGGAACGGGGTGACGCGGTGCTGGTGGTGCTGCACGACCTCGGGATGGCCGGGGCGCACGCGGACCGGGTGGCGGTGATGGCCGAGGGGTCGATCGTCGCGGACGGGCCGCCGGGCGACGTGCTGACGGAGGGGTTGCTGAGCGAGGTGTACCGGCACCGGGTCGAGGTGCTGGCGCATCCGCAGACGGGGCGGCCGGTCGTGCTGCCGTGGAGAGGGGAAGCATGACGCCGAAAATTGTCGGTGCCGCCTGGAAGAATAAAAGCAAGGGGACCCCCTGGAGGGGACCCCTGCGAAAGCTTGCGGCGCAAGGGAAGCAGGCAACGCGGACCGGGCGCGCAGCGTCGGCGGTGCAGGCAACGCTGGCCGGGCGAGCAGCGCTGGTGGTCCGGGCAACGCAAGCCAGGCGAGCGGCGCAGGCAATGTCGGTCGGGCGGGCGGCGCGGGCGGTTCTGGCTGCGGGCGTGGCGCGTGCGGAGGTTGTTGGTCTGGCGGCATTGACGGCGCTGGTCTTCGTGGCGCCGCCGGTTCAGGCGCAGGGGGCTCGGGTGGCGGCGACGCCGGCCAGTGCCGATCCCGAGTACGCGACCACGTTGTCGTTGCGCGGCAGCGGGTTTCAGTCCGTCAAGAACGGTTATGGCGGCATCTACGTGTTCTTCGGGTGGGTGTCGGAGCAGTGGCGGCCCAGCCAGGGTGGCGCGTCCGGCACCACGATGCGGTACGTGCAGGATCGCGAAGCCAAGGACAACAACGGGTATCAGCGGTTCATCTCCTTTCCCGGTGGTGAGACCGAGCAGGCGGCCAACGGGGTGGTGAACGCGGACGGGTCGTGGAGCGCGCAGCTGAACGTGCCTGGGGCCAGGTTCAAGACGGCTGGGCGGGACGGGGCTGTGTCCGAAGTGGACTGCACCAAGGTCACGTGCGGTGTCATCACGATCGGCGCGCACGGGGTCGTGAACGCGAACAACGAGACGTTCACGCCGATCAGATTCGCGGTGCCGAACCAGCCGACCCAGCCGAACCCGCCGGCACAGCAGAACACGACCACCACCCAGGTTCCCACAACGACGACAACGGCTGTCCCGACGACCACCACCACAACAACAACGACAACGGAAACCACGACTCAGCCTGAGGTTCTGCCCGCGGCACAGGCCGGTCCGGACGAACGGCCCGGCTGGCTCATCGGAGGCGGTATCGGCGCTGCCGTGCTGCTCGCGGCAGGTCTCGTGTGGTGGCTGTGGTTCAGGAGGGGCAGGAATGCGTAGGACATTCGCGGTGGTGGCGGTGGCCGCCGCACTCGTGACGGCCACACCGGTGGCCGCGCAGGAGGCGATGACGCCTTCGGTGACGGTCTCGCCCAACGTCAGCGGGTTGAGCCCGGACGGCGAGAAGATCACCATCAGCGGCACCGGGTTCGACCCCAGGGCCAACGACGGCAAGGGGTGGGGTGTCCGGGTCGGGCCGAAGCGGGACGGGTGGCGTGACAGGACGACCACCACCAGCCAGTACTCCAAGCTGCTCAAGGAGAACTGGGCGGTCGGGATCAACCTCAAGGCCGACGGCACCTGGCAGGCCACCCCCACGGTCAGGGCGAGCTACAAGGTCGGCAGCGAGGAGTTCAGCGCGGCCGCGGAACAGCTCTACCTGATGATCTTCAGCTGGGACAGCGCGGACACGACCAGAGACCTCGTGATCCCGTTGCAGTTCAACGGGATCACGTCACCGTCGAGGCCGACCGAAGGCAGCCTGAGCTGGAAGGTCACGGCCGACGGCAGCGGTACGCCGAGCGACGGCGCGATCAACCACACCTGGCCGCTCGCGACCAGCACCCAGAACGTCAAGACGTTCAAAGGCAGGAACGACTTCGCGACGACACGCATCACCAAGCCGTCGGTCGACCTCGCGAAGAAGACGCTGACGGTCGACCTCAACGGCGTCACCACGAAGTTCGCCACGTACGAAGGACAGCCTGCGTACAACGGCAACAACGCCACGCTCCAGGCCGAACTCACCCTCACCGAAGAGGCGACCAGAGCTCTCAACGGCGCACCTCCGGCCACCACCGCGACCCTCACGTACCCGGTCGCCGCGCCCACCCTCACGCTCAAGCAGTCCGAGATCGAGCAGAACGGCACGCTCTCCTTCACCGCAACGGGTTTCGGCGGGAACGAGCAGGTCAGCCTCGACGACCTCGGCACGTTCACCACGAACGCGGAGGGCAGCGTCCAGGCAGAGGCGCGGACCACCAAGGCACCCGGACAGCACACCGTCACGGCCACCGGCCACACGAGCAAGCGCACCGCCACAGCCACCTACACGGTCAAGGCCAAGGGCTGCGAAGCGACGCAGGTCGACAAGGGCACGGTGCTGTGGGGCTTCAAGAAGAGCTTCCGCGACTACATCGGCAAGGGCAGCGGCAACAGCATCACCGGCACGAACGGCGCCGTCGTCACCGACCAGGACGCCACCCCGAACGCCAACGGCGTGACCACCGGCGCGCACCAGTACGCGTTCGACCAGGCCCAGTTCACGGACAAGAACCGGTTCGAGGTGCAGTTCCGGGGCACGATCACGTTCAGCTACCCGGCCCACTTCTTCACGATCCAGCTCAGCAACCCGAAGGTCGCGGTCCAGAACTCCACCGGCAAGCTGAAGGCGGACGTCGAGCTCCAGACCAGCGGCCAGACGCCCGGCAAGCCGACGAAGCTGACCGGCGTCGACCTCGCCGACCTGGACCTCAGCAAGGCCACGACCAGCGACAACGCCGGTGTGCTCACCGTCACAGGGGTCAGGGCCACGCTGACGAACTCCGAGGCGTTCGCGGGCTTCTACGGTGCCGGTGACAAGCTCGACGACCTCACGCTCACGCTGGGTTCGTCCTGCGCGCAGCTGCCCGACCAGCCAGGTCCGGCTGTTCAGCCGCCGCAGGCCCCGCAGGACCTCGTGCCGCCGCTCGCGTTCCGGCCGCAGGGGCTCGCGAACACCGGTGCGTCTCCCCTGGTGGCCCTCGCACTGGGAATTGTGCTGCTGGGCAGCGGAATCGTCCTCCTCGTGACGACTTCACCCGGACGGAGGACTTGATCACTATGATGGGTGGGTGCCCCTAAGTCGTCGACCTCTCGCGTTACTCGCTGCGCTCGCGCTGGTCAGTGCGGTCACGGCGTGCACGAATGCGGCGGTCGGCGACCCGGTCGGGAAGCCTCTGGACGAGCAGAAGCCCACGTCAACGAAGAAGGCACCGCCCGCGGCACCCCCCAGGGACAAGATCAACCTCACCACCGAGAACGGCCGGCAGAGCGGTGGGACCGTGCTCGCCGGGTCCGGGGACGCGCCGTACAACTACGCGCCCGCCGTGATGCTCGAGAACGGCCGGGTGCGGGCGTGGTGGTGCAGCCAGCTGAGCGCGGCGCCACCCGGTGGCGACGACATCCTCTACAGCGAGGGACCGGCCGTCGGTGGACCGTTCACGACGGCCGTTCCGGTGTTCTCGGGCAGCGGCGGCAGCTTCGACGCGATCCACACGTGCGACCCGTCGCTGATCAAGGTCGGCGACACCTACTACCTCTATTACACCGGCGCGGCGCGGGACAACCACGCGAACGGCAGCTCGGTCGGCGTCGCCTCCAGCAAGGACGGCATCTCCTGGACCAGGGAGAACGGCGGTCAGTCGATCGTCGCGCCCGCCGGTGACAACTTCCGCGAGAACACCTACGGCGCCGGTCAGCAGTCGGCCGTCTACGTCGACGGCTGGGTGTACCTGATGTTCACCGACACCACCGGCCTCGCCTCGCACCAGAACGGCGCCGGCCAGTACGTGCTGCGCTCGAAGGACCCGACGTTCACCAAGGGCGTCGAGTCGCTCGGCAAGCAGGGCTTCAAGGCCGTGACGTCGAACAACCAGCCGCGCACCCGGTCGGTCGTCGAGGCGTTCAGCGCGGACTGGATGTGGATCGAGGCGGTCTCGTCGTTCGCCATCGCCCACGAGACCGACGCCGGCACGACCATCACGTTCTGGAACAAGGACTTCACCCGGCACCCCTTCGAGCCCGTGACGATCGGCGGGCCCTGGAAGGAGGGCCCCGGCCTGCTGCGCACCCCCGAGGGCCACGCGCCGGTCGACCCCAAGGACCCGTGCGGCCGCGTCGCGATCGACGTGCTGCGCGGCACCGTCGAGGGCCCGGCCGGGCCGACGGACATCGCCCACTTCGGCATGGACGCGGTCGGCATCAAGGGCTGCGCGACGGCGGCGGAGGCGAAGGTCCTCAACGGCTACGCGGTGCCGTCCCCGGAACGCACGCTCGACGTCGTCGTAGGCACCAACGTGATGCGGTTCGAACGCCGTTCGGTGGCCGAGAAGTTCGCGCGCGGCGTGCTCGCCACCCGTCCGCAGGGCGTCGACTCGCTCAAGCTCGCGGTCACCGTCCCGGCGGGCGCGCCTGCCGTCACGAACCCGGACGGCGAGGTCGGGCTGCTGCTCGGCGACAAGCTGTGGGTCGTCGGATCGGCGCAGGTCGCGACCCTGAACTCGTCGCAGATCACGCCGGTGTCCATGGACCAGTGGGCCAAGTACGAACGCCTGCCGGATCTCGTCCGGCGCTGACCCGTTACGTTCTCCCCGAGGGTCGAAATCGGACACGGGGGACCGACTGGTGGCAATCACGGTGCAACGGCCGAGGGCACTCGCGGACAGCGTGATGCCGGTGCCGGACGAACCGCGGCACGAACTGACCTGGCTGGGCCTGTCCGCCGGGTTCGTGGCCTCGGTGGCGTTCCTGCTGCTCATCCCGGCCGGCTGGTCCCGCCTCGACCACCTGTGGGCCGAGGACGGCGCCCGGTTCATGGTCGACGCGGTGCGCTCCCCCGTCCTCACGAACCTCGTCGACCCGTACGGCGGGTACCTGCACGCCTTCCCGCGCCTGGTCGCGCAGGTCGTGGCGCTGCTGCCGATCGAGTGGACGGCGGCGGGCTTCGCGATCTGCGCGGCGATCCTGCGGGCACTGGTCGCGCTGATCACGTTCGCCGCTTCGAAGGCGTACCTGAAGTCCACGCCGATGCGGTTCGCGCTCGCGGCGCTCGTGATCGTGCTGCCGGCGGGCAACTCCGAGACGCTGAACAACGTCACGAACCTGCACTGGTTCCTGCTCTACGGCGTCTTCTGGGCGTTGTTGTGGCGCAACGCTCCGCGCGTGCCGGTCGCGTTGTTCG
The DNA here is from genome assembly GCF_042721395.1 of Lentzea sp. NPDC058450. Lineage (NCBI taxonomy): Bacteria > Bacillati > Actinomycetota > Actinomycetes > Pseudonocardiales > Pseudonocardiaceae > Lentzea > Lentzea sp. NPDC058450. The sequence continues at coordinate 63,428 of NZ_JBHXLO010000035.1, read as the reverse complement.
TGGTGTTGTCGGCGCTGACCAGCCCGTTGGTGTTCATCCTGGCGCCGATCGCGGTGGTGCGGCTTTTCCAGTCACGCAAGGAAGTGCCGATCGCGTTCCTCGGCGCGCTGGTCGTGCAGGGCGTCACGATGCTGTTCGCCGACCGCGCGCCGTACTCGCACGACCCGGTCGACCCGGTGCAGGTGTTGCTGGCGAGCCTGCTGCGGGTGCCCGTGGTGGCGTTCACGGGCTCGGAACGCGTCACCGACTTCTACCCGGCGCAGGGCAACTTCGTGATCCTCGCCGCGCTGCTGGTCGCGGCCGTGCCGATCGCGGCGGCGCTGCGGTTCGGCGACCGGGCGGGCCGGACGCTCGCCCTGGTCGCCGTCGCGTACAGCGTCGTGCTGATCGTGGCGTGCCTGGTGCTGAACTGGGCGCAGGTCCTGCAGGTGCAGGCGCCGGACGTCGTGATGGCGGGCCAGCGGTACAGCATCGCGCCGTGCCTGTTCCTGTTCACCGCGATCTTCGTGGGGCTGGACGCGACGCCGCAGAAGACCTGGGAACGCGTGGTGGTCGTCGGCAGCCGGTACCTGGTCGGGTTCCTCGTGGTGGTCAGCATCTTCTCCCACTTCCGGGTGCCGCGGACCGTGCTGACCGGCATCGAGTGGGACGACAGCCTCGCGCGTGCTCGGGCCGAATGTGCGGCCGGGGCAACGGAAGCACGGCTGGAGCACGAGCCTCAGGACTGGTTCTTCATCGTTCCGTGCGCGTCGATTCGCTGACGAACTCCCGGAACGACGTCGGCGGCCTGCCCGTCACGTCCGCGACGGTCGTGGTGACCCGATCCTCCGCCCCACCGCGGATGTCCTCGTCGAGCCCGGCCAGCACCACCGCGAAATCCCTGGGCAGGCCGGCGGAAATCCGATCGGTCAGCTCGGCCGTGCTCACCGAGCGGTGCCGCACGGGCCTGCCCGTGACGTCGGTGATGATCGCGGCGGCGTCGGCGTAGCTCAACGCCTCCGGGCCGGTCAGCACGTGGTCCGCGTTGTGCGGCAACGGATCGGTCAACGCCCGCGCGGCCACGGCGGCGATGTCGGCGGCGTCCACGAACCCCACCCGGCCGTCACCGGTGGCCGTGACGATCTCGCCGGCCAGCACGCCCGCCGCCACCGGGTGGTCGCCGGTGAAGTTCTGCATGAACCAGGACGGGCGCAGCACGGCCCATTCCGGCAGCGCGCGCACCAGTGCCGGGAGAGCGCCCATCCCCGAGGCGCTCTCCGGCACCGCGGACGAGCTCAGCAGTACCACTCGCCGCACGAGCCGCGCTTGAGCCAGCAGCGACTCGACCACCGGAAGGGGGTCCACGACCCCGATCGGGGGGATCAGGTAGATCTTTTCTATCCCGTCCAGCGCGGCTTCAAACGTCGTGGGGTCGTCCCAGTCGAATCTGACATCGTTGTCCCGCCTCGGCTTCCTGGTCCCGATGCGGGCTTCGGGCAGCAACGACGCGAGCCGGCTGCCGGTCGTGCCGGTACCTCCGATGATCAGCACGCTCATGCCGCCAGCTCCTGGGCGAGCAGCGGGTTCCAGTAGTCGCGGTAGTGCACGATCTCGCCGTTCTGGACGGTGATCACCGCGATGTACGAGGCCCGGTAAGGCTTTCCGGTCGCGACCACCACGCCCTCGGCGTCGAACTCGGCCACGAGCACGTCCGGGGTCTCGTGCACGACCTGCTTCGGGAACGCCCTGATGTCGAGCATCTTCGGGTAGTCGCGCAGGTAGTCCTCGATCGCGGCACGGCCCTCCAGCCGCGCGGGCCAGCCGGGTGGGGCGAACGGGAACTCCATCACGCCGTCCTCGGCCCACAGGCCGGCGAACCCGATCATGTCCTTGTCCAGCAGCAGTTGCAGTGCCCTCGGGATGAGGTCCACGGAGAACTCCTCCGAAACGAAGTGGACGAGACGGTCCCGTCCCGTCCAAAGTTAGACGGAACGGGACCGTCTCGTCCAGTCCTATGATGTGCGCCATGACCAAGCGCACCCCCACCGGCGCCGCCGTGCTGCAGCCCCAGGTGACGCAGGCGATCACCGAGGCCGTCTTCGAGGAGCTCGCCCTGCACGGCTACGCGAGGCTGTCGATGGAGGCGGTCGCGAAACGCGCCGAGGTCGGCAAGAGCGCGCTGTACCGGCGCTGGCCGTCCAAGCAGGACATGGTGGTCGCGGCCCTGTCGGAGTTCTCCGTGCCGCTGGCCGAGGTGCCGGACACGGGGTCGTTGCGCGGCGACCTGCACGCCACCGTCAAGGCCGTGCACGACTGGCTGACGCACCCGCGGTTCGCCACGATCCTGCCCGACCTCACCGCCGAGGCCGTCCGGAACCCGGCGTTGTCCGAGGCGATCGCGGCGACGATCGGCGAACCCCGGCGCGCGCTCGGCGCCACGACCCTGCGACGCGCGGTCGACCGCGGCGAACTACCGGCCGGCCTGGACTTCGAGATCGCCCTCGACCTGGTCGCGGCCCCCGTCTACTGGCGGTTGTCCGTGCGCCGCGCCGAGGTCGAACCCGACTACCTCGACCGGCTCGTCGACCACCTGGTGCGCGCGCTTCAGTGCTGATAGCTGGGGTAGTCGACGTATCCGGACGGCGCGGAGAACCACGTCTCACGCTCGGTGCTCACCAGCGGCAGCCCGAGCCGGAACCGTTCGACCAGGTCGGGGTTGCCGAGGAACGCGCGGCCGTAGCTGATCAGGTCGGCGCCGTTGGCGAGCCACCGCTCCCCCTGCTCGAACGTGCTCTCGACCGGCCCGATCTGGCCGCCGGGGTTGAGGATGAACGCGGTCGGCCACGCCTTGCGCAGCCCCATCAGCACCTCGTCGTCCGCGGTGGCCAGCACGTGGACGTAGGCGATGTCCGGCAACGCCTTCAGCAACGACCCGTAGAGCGCGGGCACGTCGTCCTCGACGATCCCCTGGATCTCGCCGCCGGGTGAGAGCCGGATGCCGACGCGGTCCGCCCCGATGGCGTCCACCGCCGCTTCGACGGCCTCCACGGCGAACCGGATGCGGCCGGAGCCGCCGTACCGGTCGGTCCGCTCGTTCGCGCTGGACGACAGGAACTGCTGGATCAGGTACCCGTTGGCGCCGTGCAGCTCCACGCCGTCGAACCCGGCTTCGACGGCCCGCCGCGCCGCGTCCCCGAACGCCTGGACCTGCTCACCGACCTCCGCGGTCGACAGCGCACGCGGAACGGGCGCCGGCGCCATGCCGGACGGGGTGAACACCTCGGTCCCGGCCGCGATCGCCGACGGACCCACGGGGTGGTGCCCGGCGACGTCCACGTGCCCGATCCGGCCGCCGTGCATGAGCTGGGCGAAGATCCGGCCGCCGTTGGCGTGCACGGCGTCGGTGACCACGCGCCAGGCCTCGACCTGCGCGTCGTCGTGGACGCCCGGCATGAACGGTCCGGCCTGGCCGACGGCGTTGGGGTGCGTGCCTTCGGTGACGATGAGCCCGGCGGTGGCGCGCTGGGCGTAGTAGGTGGCCGTCTCGGCCGTCGGTTTGCCGTCAACGGCCCGTGCGCGGGTCATCGGCGCCATCACGAGGCGGTTCGGCAGGGTCAGGTTCCCGAGGCGGTAGCTGGTGAGAAGCATGCCGTCTAGGCTAGAAACCTGACATTGACGTCAGAGGTAGCTTTTGTGGCGGAGGTCTCATGCGGATCGGTGAGTTGGCGGAACGCACGGGCGTGAGCGTGCGCGCGTTGCGCTACTACGAAGAACAGGGCCTTCTCACCGCCGAACGCAGCGGGAGCGGCCAACGGCGCTATGCCGAGAACGCCGTCGACCGCGTGAAGCTGATCCAGCAGCTCTACGCCGCCGGGATCACCAGCGCGGCGATCCTGGAGATGCTGCCGTGCATGGTCACCGGCATCGCGTCTCCGCAGGTCCTGGCCAAGCTGCGCGGCCACCGGTCGTCGGTGGTGAAGCAGATCGAGGAGCTGCAGGAGACGCTGCTGCGGCTCGACACGGTCATCGAGGGAGCCGTGTCGAGCCACGAGACGGGCACGCCCTGCACGGGCAGCAAGGCCGTGCTCGACCCCGATCAGATCGTCGCGGTGTCGATGACGAACCGGTAGCGCACGTCGCTCGACAGCACGCGGTCGTAGGCGGTGTTGATCTCGGATGCGTCGATCAGCTCGATGTCGGCGCCCAGGCCGTGCTCGGCGCAGAAGTCCAGCATCTCCTGGGTCTCCGCGATGCCGCCGATCTGGGACCCGGCGAGCGTCTTGCGCTGACCGATCAGGCTGAACAGGTTCAGCGAGACCGGCTCCTCCGGCGCACCGACGTTGACCAGCGTGCCCTCGGTCCGCAGCAGCGACAGGTAGGCGCTGAAGTCGAGCGGCGCCGAGACCGTCGACACGATCACGTCGAACTTGCCCCTGAGCTCGGCGAACGTCGCCGGGTCGTTGGTGGCGCGGAAGTCGTGGGCGCCGAGCCGGAGCCCTTCCTCCTTCTTGCGCAACGACTGCGACAGCACAGTCACCTCGGCGCCGAGCGCGACGGCGATCTTGACGCCCATGTGGCCGAGACCACCGAGGCCGACGATCGCGACCTTGGTGTCGGGGCCGACGTTCCAGTTCTTCAGCGGCGAGTACAGCGTGATGCCCGCGCACAGCAACGGCGCGGCCACGTCCAGCGGCAACGCGTCCGGGATGCGCACGGCGTAGTTCTCGTCCACGACGAGCTGCTTCGAGTAGCCGCCGTAGGTGACTTCGCCGTTGTAGTCGGTGGCGTTGTAGGTCTGCACGTTGCCCTTGGCGCAGTACTGCTCCAGGCCGCGCAGGCAGTAGTCGCACTCGCGGCACGAGTCGACGAAGCAGCCGACGCCGACGCGGTCGCCCACGGCGTACCTCGTCACCTCGGAGCCGACCTCGGAGACGACGCCCGCGATCTCGTGCCCGGGAACCATCGGGAAGATGGCCTGGCCCCAGCCCTCGTTGACCTGGTGGATGTCGGAGTGGCAGATGCCGGCGAACTTGATGTCGATCAGGACGTCGTGGGCGCCGACCGCGCGACGCTCGATGGTGGTGCGCTCCAGCGGTGCCTTGGGTGCGGGAGCGGCGTAGGCAGCGACGGTGCTCATCGTGGTCTCTCCTCGGATTCGGTGTCGAGAACGACACTGCTCCGGTTCGCGAGGGCTACCCAGCCACCTGGTTTTCGTACGTCCGGTGTGCCTACCACTGGCAGTAGCAGGCACAGATCCGCAGGTCCGGGGATACTCGGGGGCATGGACGTAGACCCGCGCACCGAGCTGAGCGAGTTCCTGCGCAGCCGCCGGGCGCGGCTGTCCCCCGACGACGTCGGCCTGCCGCGGTACGGCCGCACCCGCCGCGTGCCCGGCCTGCGCCGGGAGGAGCTGGCGCAGCTCGCGGGCGTGTCCGTGGCCTACTACACGCGTCTGGAGCAGGGCAACGGCCGCAACGTCTCGGACGAGGTGCTGGACTCGATCGCCCGCGCGTTGCGGCTCACCGACACGGAGTACACGCACCTGCGCAACCTCACGGCGTGCCCGTACGACACGACCAGCAGGAAGAAGCGGAAGAACCACACCCGCGAGGTCCGGCCGGCGTTGAAGAACCTGCTCGACACCGTCACCGTGCCCGCCTACATCGGCGGGCGGCGCACCGACATCTACGCCTGGAACCCGATGGCGGCGGCGTTGTTCGGCGACTGGAGCCGGCTGGCACCGCGCGAGCGGAACTGGGCGCGGCTGATCTTCCTTGACCCCACGTGCCAGAGCCTCTTCGTCAACTGGGAGAGCAAGGCCGCCGACATCGTGGGATTCCTGCGGATGGACGCCGGCTGCTTCCAGAACGACCCGGAGATGACCGAGCTGATCGGCGAGCTGTCGCTCAAGAGCGAGCTGTTCCGCCAACTCTGGGCGCGGCACGACGTCAAGGAGAAGTCGTTCGGCACCAAGGTGTTCCGGCACCCGCTGGTCGGCGACATGACGTTGTCCTACGAGACGTTGCGGATGCCGAGCGAACCCGACCTGTTCCTGAGCACCTACCACGCCGAGCCCGGCACCGCGTCCGCCGAGGCGTTGCAGCTGCTGGCGAACTGGGGCACGGACGCGACGCGGGTGTCTGCTAAGACTCAGGCATGAGGACACCGCGTCTGGAGATCGAGTACTGCACGCAGTGCCGCTGGCTGCTGCGGGCGGGCTGGACGGCTCAGGAGCTGCTGACGACGTTCGTCTCGGAACTGGGCGAGGTCGCGCTGATCCCCGGCACCGGCGGCGTGTTCGACGTGCGGCTCGACGGCGAGACCCTGTGGTCGCGCAAGGAGCGGGACGGCTTCCCGGACCTCGCCGTGCTCAAGCAGCTCGTGCGCGACCGGGTGGCGCCAGAACGTTCACTGGGCCACACCGATCGCAAGAGCTCAGCCGATTCCTGACGCCAGCCGGGCGTTCTCGGCCGCCTGCGTCACGGTCGCGCCGACACCCTCGAAGAAGATCGTCGGCTTGGTGCAGCTCGCATCGATCTTGTAACCGCCCGGGACGGCGCGGATGAAGTCGTGCGAGCAGTACCGTCCCGGCGCGATCTCCTTGAGCAGCCGGGCTTCCCGTGCCGCGTCGGTCAGCGTGGTGCCGTAGGCGTCCACGAACGAGGTCGGGCTCGTGCAGTTCAGCTTGAACTCGTACCCGCCCGTGACCGGGCTGCTCAGGAACCCGCTGCACAGCGGTCCGCCGTTGTTCTGGAACTGCCGCAGCAGCAGGCCTTCCCGGTTCGCGTCGCCGACCGTGGAGCCGAAGCCGTCGATGAACGCGGTGGGGCTGGAGCAGTGCAGCTTGACCAGGTGCCCGCCCGGGGTCGTTCTCGTGTTGCTGACGGAGCACGGGCCGGCGGCGCTCGCCGGTCCGACCCCGATCACGACGCCGCTGAGTGCCAGTAGTACCGCCAGAATCGCGCGCATTTCGGTTCTCCCCCTTCGGTTTTCCTCAACCTCTCGCGCCGCCCCGCCGGGGTCAATCGGGCAAAACGCCTGCCGCACTGGGCCTTCTGCGAATTCCCTGCGGCCTGGGCTCGTGGCTCGTATCGTGACGGCCGTGCATCCGAACCAGGGTTGGCAGGCGACGCAGGGACACGGGCCGGGGTACGGTCCACCGCCCGGCTGGGGGCGGCAGCCGTTGCGGCCGAGCATCGCGCCGGCGTTCCTCGCGGGTGGACTGTGGCTGGCCGTCGCCGTGCTGTGCTTCGTGCTGGCGGGCCTCAACTCCGCCGACGGCAAGGGCGTCCGGCAGACCCCGGAGGCCGCCGTCGCGTTGCTCGGGCTCGCGTTCGGCCGTGACGTCATCGGCAACGGCGACCCGGCGATCGTCGCCACCTACGTCGCCGGCGGTGTGGTGCTGCTGTGCGCCGCCCTGCTGTTCGCACGGCTCGGGTTCGCGCGCTGGGTGCTCGCCGGACTCGGGTTCCTGGTGGTCGCGTACTACGTGTTCGCGGTGGTGCGGCTGACGATCAACCACGGCGGCACGCTGATCATCGTGCCGGGGATCGCACTGATGCTGTGGCTCGCGGCGTCGATGGTGTCCGTGCTACCGCCGGTCGGACGGGCGATGCGATGAACGACGTGTGGTCCGGTTACTCGTTCACGCCCCGGTTCTACGAGATCGACGGCCAGGGCGTCATGTTCAACATGTGGTACCTGGGGCACGTCGACGAGGCGATGGCCGCGTTCTTCACCGACCGCGGCCTGCCCTATGACGGGTGGCGTGACATGGGGTTCGACGCGCACGTCGTGCACGTGGACCTCGACTTCGCCGCGGGTGTGAAGCTGCGCGACGTCGCCGAGATCCTGGTCTCCCCGTCCCGGATCGGGACCAGGAGCTTCACGCTCGACTTCGCGTTCCGCCGGGACGGGGAGACCGTGTGCAGTGGTGGGCTCGTCTACGCCACCGTGTCCGCGGACGGGCACGGCACCATCGCGCTTCCGGAGGAGCTGGTGGCGGCGCTCGGCGAGGTGCGGCCGATCAGGCCGTCGAGATGAACCCCTTCGACACCATCCAGTCGCGGGCCACCTCGCCCGCGTCCTTGCCGTCCACGTCCACCTGACGGCACAGCTCGATCATCTGCTCGTTCGTCAGCGCGGCGCTGACCTCCTCCAGCGGCCCGCGGATCTGCGGGTACCGCTTCAGGAACTCGGCCCGCACCGTCGGCGCCACGTTGTACTGGGGGAACGCCTTCTTGTCGTCCTCCAGCACGCGGAGCTTCTGCGCGGCGATGCGGCCGTCGGTTGTGAACACCTCGCCGATCGGGCACGTGCCGCCCGCGATGGCCGAGTAGATCGTGCCGATGCCGAAGTTCTTCACCTCGGTGGTCGGGAAGCCGTAGACCCGTTGGGCGGCGGGGAAGCCGTCCTGGCGGCTGGTGAACTCGGTCTCCAGGCAGAACACCGCCTGGTCCGGGTTCTGGGTGAGGAACGCGGCCATGTCCGACGTGGTCTTCAGGCCGTGCTGCTCGCCGTAGGCCTCGGTGACGGCGAACGCGTACTGGTCGTTGAGCGGCGAGTAGGCGAGCCACTCGACGCCGAACTGCTCCAGGTCCGCCTTCTTCGTGGCCTCGTACTGGGCCTGCTCGCCGCCGGTGACCGGCAGTTCGTTGCCCTGGTAGTTGATCCAGCCGGTGCCGGTGTACTCCCAGGTGACGTCGACCTCGGCGTTGAGCAGGGCCTGCCGCGCGGTCTGCGAGCCCTTGAGGTCGGTGAGGTCGATGACGTCGGCGCCCGCGGCGGACAACGCCATCTCGGCCATGTAGCCGAGCAGGATGTTCTCGGTGAAGTCCTTGGACCCCACGGTGATCTCGACGCCGTGCAACGCCTGATCCGGTTTGATCGAGCCGGGCAACACCTTGTACGGCAACGCGCTGTTGACGTCCAGGCCGCAGCCGGACAGGACCAGCAACGCGACCAGCAGCAGCCTCTTCACCTGACCCCCTTGGGGCCGAACCAGTGCTCCATGACCGCGCCCGCCCAGTCGACCAGCAGCGCGAGTCCCGCCGCCAGTGCCGAGCCGGTGACCAGGACCTTCATCAGGTTCAGCTTGTAGCCGGTATCGATCAGCAACCCGAAACCGCCGGCGTTCACGAACAGCCCGAACGTGGCCGTGCCGACCGCCAGCACCAGCGACGTGCGCAGGCCGGCGAGGATCAACGGCGTGGCGAGCGGGAACTCCACGCGCCACAGCACACCGGAGGCCGACATGCCGATGCCGCGCCCGGCGTCCACAAGGGACGGATCGACCTGCTGGATGCCGACGATCGTGTTGCGCAGCACGGGAAGCAGCGAGTAGAACGCGAGCGGCAACGCGGCCACCCACAGCCCGCCGGACGCGCCGGTGACCAGGAACCACAGCACCAGCACGCCGAGCGCGGGCGCGGCCTGCCCGACGTTCGCGATCGCCAGCAGCACCGGCGCCAGCCAGCGCGCCCACGTCCGCGTGGCGAGGATGCCCGCCGGCACCGCCACGGCCACCACGATCAGCGTCACCACGACCGTCATCATCAGGTGGTCGTACAGCGCCGTGAACAACGACTTGGCGTTCAGCGTGCTCTTCTCGGTCGCGGTCAGCTCGCCGCTGAACACCCACACCAGCACGCCGCCGACGATCAGCAGCACCGCCAGCGGTTGCGCCCAGAACCGGATCCGCTCGGCCGTCATGCGTTCGACCTCAGCTGCTGCACGACCTCGGTCACCGTCGACAGGTCGACCGTGCCGACGTACTCGCCACGACCACCCGTGACGATCGCCCGGCCGCCTTCGTTGACGATGGCCTCCAGCGCGTCCCGCAACGTCGACTGCAACGACACCATGTCCTGCACCGGCTGCCCGACGCGTTCCAGCGACGTGGCGCGCCGCAGGTCGTTCACCCGCACCCACCGCACCGGCCGGTCGCGCCGGTCGAGCACCAGCACGAACTTCGCGTCCCCGGCCTCCACAGTGGACGGATCGGCGTCCACCCGGACCGTGACCGCCTGCCCCAGCTCGACGTCACGCACTCGCATGAGCGTCAACGCCTTGAGCGACGCCCCGGCGCCCACGAACCCGGCCACCGTGTCGTCCGCGGGGTTGGCCAGGATCGCGTCGGGCGTGTCGTACTGCAGGATCGTGGACCGGTCGCCGAGCACGGCGATCTTGTCGCCGAGCTTCACGGCCTCGTCGAAGTCGTGCGTCACGAACACGATCGTCTTGCGCAGCTCGTTCTGCAGTCGGAGGAGCTCGTCCTGCAGGTGGCCGCGGGTGATCGGGTCGACCGCACCGAACGGCTCGTCCATCAGCAACACCGGCGGATCGGCGGCCAGCGCCCGCGCGACCCCGACCCGTTGCTGCTGCCCGCCGGACAGCTGCCGGGGGAACCTGGACCCGAACTCGCCGGGATCGAGCCCGACGAGATCCATCATCTCCTCGACCCGCGCGGCCGTCCTCTTCTTGTCCCACCCCAGCAACCCGGGCACGATCCCGATGTTCTGCGCGACCGTGAAGTGGGGGAACAACCCGGCCTGCTGAATCGCGTACCCGACCCGCCTGCGCAGGTCATCAGGGTCGATCTGCAGCGCGTCCTCGCCACCGATGGTGATCTTCCCGGAAGTCGGCTCGATCAACCGGTTGATCATCCGCATGGTCGTCGTCTTGCCACACCCCGACGGCCCCACGAACACCACGATCTGCCCGGCGGGCACGACCATGGAGAAGTCGTCGACCGCCGCCGCCTTCTGCCCCGCGTACCGCTTGGTCACGTGGTCGAGCTCGATCTCAATGCCTTTTTCAGCCACGGACGCCCCTCGACACGGTGAAACGGTTGACCAACACGTAAACGCCGTCCAGCAACAGCGCCAGGATCACCACACCGACCGTGCCGGTGAGCGCCTGGTTCATTGAATTCGCGCTCCCGGCGTTGGCCAGTCCGGAGAACACCTCGGACCCCAGCCCGGGACCCTTCGCATAGGCCGCGATGACCGCGATCCCCATGAGCATCTGCGTGGCAACGCGCATTCCGGCCAGAATCGCGGGCCACGCCAACCGCAACTCGACTCTGGTGAGCACACCGAATCTGCTCATTCCGATACCTCTGGCGGCATCACTCACCGCAGGGTCCACTCCGGCCAGTCCGACGATCGTGTTGCGCACGATCGGCAACAGCGCGTACAGCACCAACGCCACCACCGTCGTGTCCGCGCCGAGCCCGAACACCGGAATCAACAACGCCAGCAACGCGAACGACGGCACCGTCAAAATCGTGCTCGCCAACGCCGTGGCCAGCGCGGATCCGGCCGGACTGCGATACACCGCGACGCCGATCAGCACACCGAGCACAGCCGCCAGCACGGTGCACTGCACAACGGCACTGACGTGCAAAAACGCCTGCAAAGACAGCCGATCCCATCGATCGACCACGTACTCCAGCACATTCATCCTCGTGGCCCCGCCCTCGAAGTTGGCGTCCACCCAACACCACTGTGGACAGTGGGGCAACCATTCGCCACCAAAGCATGTACCCGAATGGACGAGTTTCAAACCTGCCTCGAGCGACTTCTGGTACACCTCGTCGTCCGTTCAGCGGCTGGGTCACTCCACCGGGTTTCGAGCCAAAGCTCATACGTTCTTCAACAAACGAGAAACGTCCCGCACCCACCCACGCCTGCTGACCGCTTGGGGGATTTCTGAGATGTCGCACGAAGCTGAAGTGGACGGCGGGTGCCTTCCCGACCTGCTGCGCAAGCAGGTCGAGGAACACCCCGATCGCACGGCCGTGGTCTTCGGCGCGGAGAGCATCACCTACGGCGAGCTCTTCGAGCAGAGCTCCGCCCTCGCCACCCACCTCCGCAGACTGGGCATCACCGAGGACGACTGCGTGGGCATGTTCGTCGAGCCGTCACTCGACCTCGTCGTGGGCGCCTGGGGCATCCTGTGCGCCGGCGGTGCCTACCTCCCGCTGAGCCCGGAGTACCCGGAAGAGCGCCTCCGCTACATGATCGAGGACTCGCGCACCAAGGTCGTCGTCACGCAACGCGAACTCAAGCAGCGCCTGCAGGAGCTCGCGCCGCCCACGACGAGGATCGTCACCCTGGACGACTGCGACGAGGCGTTCGACGACGGCTTCTCCCCGTCCCACACCAGCCTCGCCTACATCATCTACACCTCGGGCAGCACGGGCCGTCCCAAGGGCGTGATGATCGAGCACCGCAGCATCGTCAACCAGATGCTGTGGCTGCACGACGCGCACGCCATCGACGGCACCAAGCGGGTGGTCCAGAAGACGCCGATGAGCTTCGACGCGGCCCAGTGGGAGATCCTCGCCCCGGCCGTCGGCAGCACCGTCGTCATGGGTCGCCCCGGCATCTACCGCGACCCCGAGATGCTGATCGAGACCATGCGCGAGCAGGGCGTCACCACGCTGCAGTGCGTGCCCACACTGCTCCAGGCGCTGATCGACACCGAGGAGTTCCACACCGTCACGAGCCTCAAGCAGGTCTTCAGCGGCGGGGAAGCGCTTTCCCGAACCCTCGCGCAGGCGTTCGTGCAGGACATGCCGAACGTCCGGCTCATCAACCTCTACGGCCCCACGGAAACGACGATCAACTCGTCCAGCCACGTGGTCGACCCGGCGGAGCTCGCCGAGGCCCCGAAGTCCATCTCCATCGGGCTTCCCGTCGCGAACACCACCTACCTGGTGCTCGACGAGAACCGCGACCTCGTCACGCCGGGCGAGATCGGTGAGCTGTACATCGGCGGCGTCCAGGTCGCCCGCGGCTACCTGCACCAGCCGGAGCTGACCGAGGAACGGTTCGTGGACGGCATGTTCCGCACCGGCGACCTCGTCACGCAGAACCTCGACGGCACCGTGCAGTTCGCCGGACGCGCGGACAGCCAGGTGAAGCTGCGCGGGTACCGGGTGGAGCTGGACGAGATCCGGCTGGCGATAGAGACGCACGACTGGGTGCGCAACGCCGCGGTGATCGTCAAGGAGGACGAGCGCACCGGGTTCCAGAACCTCATCGCGTGCGTCGAGCTGAACCCCAAGGAAGCCGCCCTGATGGACCAGGGCAACGCGGGCGCGCACCACCAGTCGAAGTCGAGCCGCCTGCAGGTGCGGGCGCAGCTGTCGAACCCCGGCGTGCGCGACGACCTCGGCGGACGGCAGAGCTTCGAGCTGCCCGGCGAGGAAGCCAGCTGCCTGCAACGCAAAGTCGTGTTCAGCCGCAAGTCCTACCGCTTCTACGAGGGCGGTCAGGTCACGGACGCGGACCTCGTGCGGCTGCTCGAACGCAAGCCGATCGGCGCGGGGTCGAAGGACCCGAAGAGCATCCACTTCGCCGAGCTGGGCGAGATCCTGCGGTACTTCGGCGCGCACTTCAGCGACCAGCGGCTGCTGCCCAAGTACGGCTACGCGTCACCGGGGTCGCTCTACGCCACGCAGCTGCACCTCGAACTGCACCACATCGCGGGGCTGCCAGCCGGGCTGTACTACTACCACCCGCTGCGCCACCAGCTCGTGCTGATCCAGGAGCTGCCGGAGAGCTTCGAGGCCAAGGCCAAGCTGCACTTCATCGGGCGCAAGGCCGCCATCGAGGCCGTGTACCTCAACAACATCCAGGAAGTGCTGGAGATCGAGACCGGTCACATGATCGGGCTCTTCGAGGAGGTCCTGCCCGGCTACGGCCTCGACGTCCAGGCCTCCGCGCACACCCCGGAGACCAAGGACCGGCTGGACGTCTCCGACGAGGACTACTACCTCGGCACGTTCGAGCTGTGCGCCTACACCGGCCTCCGCGAGGACGACGTCGACGTCTACGTCCAGACGCACCCCGGCCGCGTCACGAACCTGCCCGGCGGCCAGTACCGGTACGCCGACGGCGAGTTCGAGCGGGTGTCCGACGAACTGGTGCTGCGCAAGCACGTCATCGCCATCAACCAGGCCGTGTACGAGCGGGCGAGCTTCGGCGTCACCGCGGTCAGCCGGTCCACCGAGGACTGGCGCCGCTACGTCGACCTCGGCCGGACCATGCACCGGTTGTCCGCCAACGACGTCGACCTCGGCTTCATGTCGTCGGGTTACAGCTCCAAGTCGGAGAACGACCTGCCGTCGGCCAAGCGCATCAACGGCATCCTGAACGACCTCGGTCAGGAGTCCGGACCGTCGTACTTCTTCCTGGGCGGCAAGGTCTCCTACGACCAGCGCCGCAGCCCGGGCATGAAGGAGGACGTCGTCCACATGAAGGGCCCGGCCGAGCTGATCCGGGACGACCTGGTGAACTTCCTGCCGGACTACATGATCCCGAACAAGGTCGTGGTCCTCGACGCCCTGCCGCTCTCCGCGAACGGCAAGATCGACGTCAAGGCCCTGGAGGCGTCCGACAAGACGAACGTCGACGACCAGGACCGGCCGTTCGTCGCGCCGCGCACCCTCACCGAGCGCCGCATCAGCGAGATGTGGAAGAAGCTGATGAAGCGCGAGACCGTCTCGACGCACGACGACTTCTTCGAGACCGGCGGCAACTCGCTGATCGCGGTCGGCCTGGTCAACCGCATCAACAAGGACTTCGGCACGAGCCTGCCGCTCCAGGTGCTCTTCGAGTCGCCGACGATCGAGCAGCTCTCCCGCCGCGTCGACGGCCTGCACGAGGGCCCGATCTCCCGGCTGGTCCCGTTGCAGCCCAACGGGGACGACGTGCCGGTGTTCTGCTGGCCCGGTCTCGGCGGCTACCCGATGAACCTGCGCACGCTCGCCAGTCGTTCGGAGCGCCCGTTCTACGGCGTGCAGGCGCACGGCATCAACGAGGGCGAGACGCCGTACGGCACCATCCGCGAGATGGCCGCCGCCGACATCGAGGCGATCAAGAAGGTCCAGCCGGAGGGCCCGTACACGCTGTGGGGCTACTCCTTCGGCGCGCGGGTCGCGTTCGAGACGGCCTACCAGCTCGAACAGGCCGGCGAGCAGGTCGAGAACCTCTACCTGATCGCGCCGGGATCACCGAAGGTGCGGTCGGAGCGGGACAGCGACGAGGCCTCGTACGCCAACAGCGCGTTCGTCACGATCCTCTTCTCGGTGTTCGCCGGCAGCATCACCGACCCGCGTCTCCAGCAATGCCTGGAGATCGCGAAGGACGAGGACAGCTTCGCCGCGTTCATCAGCGCGGAGATGCGCGACCTCGACAGCGAGCTGGTGCGGCGGATCATCAAGATCGTCACCGAGACGTTCTCCTTCAAGTACACCTTCAGCGAGCTGGCCGAACGCACCATCACGGCGCCGCTCACCATCTTCAAGGCGCAGGGCGACGACTACTCGTTCATCGAGGGCAGCGAGGGCTTCTCGATCACCGAGCCGACCGTCGTGGAGCTGGAGGCCGACCACTACAGCCTGCTGCGCGAGCCCGACATCGACGAGCTGCTGGCGTCGATGCGGCAGCAGGCGATCGTGGAGCAGGAGGTCGCTCAGGTGCCGGTGCTGCTGTCGGACGCGCAGATGGCCGAGCTGATCGCGGCCGTCACGAAGGCCGTCACGCTCGCCATCGCCGGCCGGTCGTGAGGAGGACCCGATGCCACACGTCAGCATCAAGCACTTCCCTGCCGTGCTCAACGAGGAGCAGGCGTCCGAACTGGTCTCGGCCATCACCGAGGCGGTGACGAAGGCGTTCGGCTGCAAGGAGGACGTCGTGTCCATCGCCCTCGAACCGGTCGAGCCGGCGGCGTGGCAGGACCAGGTCTACGCGCCGGAGATCGTGGAACGGAAACACCTCCTGCACAAGACCCCGAGCTACTGAGGTGCCGATGAACATTCCCCTGGTCTACAGCGAGGAAGTGGCCGAGGCGATCACGTCCGGGCAGCCCGTGGTGGCGTTGGAGTCCAACGTCATCACGCACGGCCTGGACTACCCGGACAACGCCGAGACCGCGCGCAGGGTCGAGGACGCGGTCCGGGCGAGCGGCTCGGTGCCCGCCACCATCGGCATCGACAACGGCCGGATCCTCATCGGTCTCACCGAGAACGACATCGAGAGGTTCGCGACCGTCAAGGGGATCCCGAAGGTCAGCAGCCGCGACCTGCCGATCGTGCTGGCGCGGGGCGGGATGGGCGCGACCACCGTCGCGTCCTCGGTGATCGCCGCGGAGCTCGCGGGGCTGAAGTTCTTCTCCTCGGCGGGGATCGGCGGGGTGCACCGGGGCGCGGAACGCACGATGGACGTCTCGTCGGACCTCGTGCAGTTCACCCGCTCCAAGGTCGCGGTGGTGTGCGCGGGCGCCAAGAACATCCTCGACCTCGGCCTGACCATGGAGTTCCTGGAGACGCACTGCGTTCCGGTCGTGGCCTACCGGTCGGACGACTTCCCCGCGTTCTACTGCGTGTCCAGCGGTCTGCGCGCACCGCACCGGATCGACGACCCGAGCGTGCTGGCGAAGGCGATCGAGAACCACTGGGCGCTCGGCAGCCCCGGGTCGTTCCTGGTCACCACACCGACCAAGCAGGCGGACGCGATCGACGGCGCCGAGGTCGAGTCGGTGATCGCCGAGGCCGTCGCCCGCGCCGAGACCGAAGGCGTGTCGGGACAGGCGATCACGAAGTACCTGATGCGTGCCGTGGACCGCGCGACGGAGGGCCGTTCGGCGAAGGCCAACATGGCGGTGCTGATCAACACCGCCGAGGTCGCCGGAGAGCTCGCCTCCGCCCACGCGAAGGAGTTCTCCTCATGACCCGCCGATGCGCCATTTTCGACCTGGACGGCACGCTCGTCGACACGCCTCGCGGCATCGTCACGACGTTCGCCGCCGTGTTCGCCCAGCTCGATCTGCCCACAGTGGACTCGGGAGCCATTCGCGGCACGATCGGGCTCCCGTTGCCCGCCGCGTTCGCGAAGGTGCTCGGGACCTCCGAGGACGAGCCGGTCGTCGCTCAGTGCGTCGAGCTGTACCAGTCGACGTTCCGCCGGATCGTGCTGCCGATGGCGACGCAGCTGGTGTTCGCCGGCGTGTACGACGGGCTGAGGTCGTTGCAGGAAGAGGGTTTTCTGCTCGCCGTGGCGACCAGCAAGTTCATCGTGAACGCCGAGGCGCTGCTCACCGCGGCCGGTCTGCGCGACGAGTTCTCCGTCGTCGTCGGCGCCGACCAGGTGGCGAAACCCAAGCCCGACCCCGAGTCGGGCTTCGTCGTGCTGCGCGAGCTCGGTGTCGCACCGGGCAACGCGGTCATGGTCGGCGACACCACGCACGACGTCCTGATGGCGCACGGGGCCGGCATGGCGTCGATCGCCGTGTCGTACGGCGTGCACAGCGTCGACCAGCTGCTCAGCGCCAACCCCACCTGGCTCGTCGACTCGTTCCCCGGAGTCGTGGCCGCCGTCAAGGAGTGCTCGTGACCTCCATCGAGGCGTACCTGGAGAAGAACGTCCACGTGCTGCCGCAGACGAACCAGCTGCGCGCGTTGCACACGATCGTCCGCGACCGGGACGTCTCACGCGAGGACTTCGTCTTCTACACCGAGCGGATCAACCGGCTGCTCATCGAGGCGGGCCTCGACCTGCTGCCGTTCGAGCCGCACGACGTCACCACGCCGGTCGGCCAGACCTATCACGGGCTGAGGGCGGCGGAGAGGCTCGTCGGCGTCCCGATCATCCGCGCCGGCGAGAGCATGGAGGCCGGGCTGCGGGCGGTCGTGCGGGGCGCGCGGATCGGCAAGATCCTGATCCAGCGCGACAAGGAGACCAAGCTCCCGAAGCTCTACTACGCGAACCTGCCGGACGACATCGCGTCCCGGCAGGTGCTGCTGCTCGACCCGATGCTCGCCACCGGCGGCACGGCGAACGCGGCGATTCAAGTGCTGCTCGACCGGGGCGTGTTAGAAGAGAACATCGTCTTCGTCACCTTCATCACGGTGCCGGAAGGCATCGAGGCGGTGTGCTCGCGCTTCCCGCGCGTGCGGATCGTGACGTCGGCGATCGAGGAACGGCTCGACGAGAACGCCTACATGGTGCCCGGAATCGGCGACTTCGGCGATCGGTTCTTCGGCACGGACGACTGACGGGGGCACGATCATGAAGGGCAACCGGCTGCTGGCCGACTCGGCGATCACCGCACTGGCGCCGATGATCTGGGGCAGCACCTACATCGTGACCACCCAGCTCCTCCCACCCGACCGGCCGTTGCTCGCCTCGGTCGTCCGGGCGCTGCCGGCGGGGTTGATCCTGCTGCTGTTCGGCCGGGTCCTGCCCAAGGGCATCTGGTGGTGGCGCGCCCTCGTGCTGGGCACGCTCAACATCGGCGCGTTCTTCTTCCTGCTGTTCGTCGCCGCCTACAAGCTTCCCGGCGGGGTGGCCGCCCTGGTCGGCTCGGTCCAGCCGGTGATCATGCTGGGGCTTGCGGCGCTGGTACTCGGGGACAAGATCCGGCTCCCGCACGTGCTCGCGTGCATCGCCGCCACGGCCGGTGTCGCGTTGCTGGTCCTGAAAGCCACGGCCGCGCTGGACGTCGTGGGCGTGATCGCCGCGCTCGGCGGAGCGGTCAGCATGGCGTCCGGGATCGTGCTCACGAAGCGGTGGCAACGCCCGGCCGAGGTCAACGTCCTGCTGTTCACCGGCTGGCAGCTCACCGCCGGCGGGCTCGTGCTGCTGCCCGCGTTGTTCCTGCTCGAAGGCCTGCCGAGCACGATCACCGGCACCAACGTCCTCGGCTTCGGCTATCTGATCGTGCTCGGGTCGCTCTTCGGGTACTCGGTCTGGTTCCGCGGCACCGACCGCGTGCCGGCGATCGCGTTGTCGTTCCTCGGGTTCTGCAGCCCGCTCATCGCGACGGTCCTCGGCCTCGTGTTCCTCGGTCAGACGCTGTCGTTCCTGCAGCTCGTGGGCGCGGCGATCCTCATCGGCGCGATCCTGCTGGTGCAGCTCACGCCGACGAAGAAGCCGCTGGTCGAACCGGTGCGCGAGCTTCAGCGCACGACGTCGTAGACGAACTTCTGGATGCCGTTGCCGTAGGTCTCGCTCTCGACGACCTTCAGCTGCTGCTTGTCCTTGTCGGTCTCGCTGAACAGGCGCTTGCCGGCGCCGAGCAGGACCGGGAACACCAGCAGGTGGTAGCGGTCGATCAGGCCCGCGTCGGACAGGTTGCGGTTGAGCGTCGCGCTGCCGTGGAGGGAGATCGGGCCGCCCTCGGTCTGCTTCAGCGCGGCCACGTCGTCGAGCGAGCGCAGGATCGTGATGTCGCCCCAGTTGTCGACCAGCTGGTCCTCCTTGAGGGTGCTGGAGACGACGAACTTCGGCATCACGTTGTACTTCGGGAAGTAGTCGAGCGTCGGCCACACCGGGGCGAAGCCCTCGTAGCTGACCCGGCCCATCATCATCGCGGTGGCCTCGTCCTGCTCACGGCCCTTGAGCTCGTAGGCGGCCTCGTCGAACTCGATGTCCTTGAACGTCCAGCCGGAGCTGCGGTGACCGGGCTCGCCACCGGGCGCCTCGACGACGCCGTCGAGGGACATGAAGGCGGTGGCGATCAGGGTGCGCATGGCGGTTCTCCTCGATGTTCGCGCTTGCTGTCATCAGTGCGTCGAACGGGAGACTACGTAAATCGACATGGCTCTCGAAGATTTTTTCCGGCCTGCGTGTCGGCGGCGCTGAACACCCCACCGAGTCCAGCGCCGCCGCCCGGTCGGAGAGTCTTCCCGCTGGTGGGCGCGCTGACATGGGGGCTCAGCCCCCAATTAACGGACGGGCGTGCGCGATCAGGTCGGCCCGGCTCTGGCAGCCGGTCCGCGCCTTCAGGCTTCCCACGTGCCGTTCGACCGTCCTCGGGGAGAGGAACAGCCGTTCGGCGATCTCGGCGTTCCCGAACCTCTCCACGACCAGGCGCAACACCTCGTACTCGCGGACGGTGACGCCTGCCTTGCGGAGTTCGGCGGGCACGGTCTCGTGGTCGCGGCGGCGGCGCTGCTGAGGTGCGCCGGCCTCGCGCAGGACGGCCCGGCAGGCGGCGGCGACGGCGGGCACCTGCTCGGCGTGGAAGTGCTCCTCGGCCTCGCGCAGCCACTCCAGCGGCGCGCCCCAGCCGTCCTTGAGCGCGCACGGGCCCACGAGTCGCAGGCCTAGGTAGCGCGGCAGGCCGAGGCCTCGGCTGAGTTCAAGCGCCTCTGCTGCTGCGGCGTTGGCCTGGGCCGTGTTGCCCTCACGGCCGTGCAGAATCGCGTCGCTCCACGCGAAGTAGGTGCGGTGCAGCTGGACCTGCGACAGGTGCGACTCGGCCAGCCGTTCGTGCTCCGGCCGGCCCGCGAGGCCGTGCGCGACCCTCGTGAGCAGCCGCGGGCCCTGGTAGAAGGTGCCGCGGAGGATGCGCGGCTCGCCGACGGCGTTCTCGATCTCGTCGAACTCGGCCAGCGCCCGGTCGTGCTGCTCCTCCATCAACGCGCACACCGCCGTGCTGTACGACCAGATCTCCTCGGAACCACCGCCGTGGTCGCGCAGCTGTGCCAACGCCCGGTCGGTCGCCTTGCGGTCGCCGTGCATGGCCGCGATGCCGGCCTCGATCGCGACGGCGAGCGCTTTGAGCGCGTGCAGGCCCAGTTTCGCGGCGGCCTCGTGGGCGCTGCTGCCGTACCGCGCGGACTCCTCGTACTCGCCGCGCACCAGGTAGGTCGCGCCGAGGTGCAGGTCGGCGGCTATCAGGATCACGATCGCGCCGGTGTCCTGGGCGGCCTGCCGGGCGGCCAGGAGGCTGTCGACGCCGGTGGTCAGGTACTTGTCGGTGATCCCCAGCTCCAGCAACGCCCGCAGCCGCCACGCCGCGAGCCCGTGCTGCTCGGCCGTGCTCAGCCACCGCTGGATGTGCTGGCGGGCCTCGGCCAGGTCCTGCCCCCTCGTGCAGCGGGTGAGCACTTCGAGGGCTTCGCAGACGATCTCCGGGGTGCCGGTCGCGGCGGCGCGTTCGGCCAGCGCGCGGACCTTCGGCAGCAGGTCGAGCTGGTTGAGACCGAGCAGCAGGGTCGCCTTGACGACGTCGATCTCCGCGCAGGTCTCCTTGGCGGTCGCGAGCAGGTCCAGGCCGCGTTCCCACTGGCCCGCGACGGCGGCGACCCTGGCCTGGGCGAGCGTGACGGCCGCCCTGCGTTCCGGCTCGGCCCTCGCGGCGGTGAGGGCCTGCTGGAGACGTTCGCCGAGCGCGAAGGCCCGTGCGCCGTTGTCCGCCGGGACGACCACGGCGGCCAGCGGCAGGACGGCGGCCAGCGCGTCGAGCAGGTCCGCCGTCAGATCGGGGTCGGTGGTGAGGGCCTGGCCGCGTTCGAGCAGCTCGACGGCGGTGCCGTACCGGCCGAGCGCGGCGGCGTGCTGCGCCGCTCTGGCCAGGGTGCGGACGGCCTTCGCCGGTTCGCCGCCCTGCTCCCACAGTTCGGCGACGAGCTCCAGTTCGGTGGGACGCAACGACTCGGTGGTGTGCGCGGCTCTTCTGGCGAGGGTGGCGCGGGCGGTCGGCGTCATCCGGCCCGTGATGGCGTCGGCGGTCAGCGCGTGCCGGAACTGGTTGCCGTGCACGAGCTGCGCGCGTTCGGCGGCGTGCAGCGGGGCCGAGCCCGTGAGGGCCGTGACGACGTCGAGCGGGAACGTCCGGCCGAAGATCGCGGCGGCTTCGAGCACCGCGACCGCGTCCGGTCCGAGGGCGTCGACCCGCTGCAACGTGGCCGCGGCGACCGTCGGCGGCACCGCGTCGAGGTCGCCGTTGATCAGCTCCTCCACCACGAACGGCACGCCGTCGGAGACCTTGACGAGCTGCCGGAGCACGGCTTCCGGCGCGGGTGCGCCGAGGCAGTGGCGGGCGAGCTCGGCGACCTCGTCGTCGTTCAGTCCGGTGAGCCGCAACGTTTTCGCCGTGCGTCTCGCGGTCGCGGCGTCCACGACTCGTTGCGCGCCATCGGGATGCGGGCGCAGGGTCGCGACGATCAGCACCGGTGCGCCGGCGAGGTTGTCGAGCAGGTAGTCGACGACGGCCAGCGTCTCCCCGTCGGCCTCGTGCAGATCTTCCAGCAGCAGCACCGTCTTCTCGGCCACGAGCAGCCGGAGAACCGCCTCGGCCCTGACCACGGTCGGGTCCGGCACCGCCGGCGGCGCGTCCGGGGTCATCCGCAGCAACACGGGCAGGTACGCGCCGAGCTGCCGTTCGTCCGGCGCGACCGCGCGGAACGCCGACAGCACCGCCTCGCACAACGCCCGCAACGGCACCGCCCTGCTGGCCCGGCCCCTGAGCACGCGGAACCCGCTCCGGGTGGCGTGCGCCGCGGTCTCGGCGGCCAGTCGCGACTTGCCGATGCCCGGCTCCCCCACCAGGAACACCGCACCGCCGTCGTGCTGCCCGGCGCGGGTCAGGGCGGCCCGCAGTGCTGAGGTCTCCTCGTCTCGACCGACCAGCACCGGGGACTGCATGGCGCCCGAGGGTACTAGCCCTCGCGGTGGTCAGGAATCGAGAAGCGCGGGTGCGCCGACGCTCTTACCGTTGTCCTCACCAGACGAGAGGGAGGGCAGTGACATGGCCGGTAGCAAGGGGATTCGCCAGTTCCACCGCGTGGTGAGCATGGTCTTCATGGCCACCGTGGTGTTCACCGCGGTCGCGCTCACCGTGAACGCCGAGGCGATCTGGGTGTCGTACGTGCCGTTGCTGCCGCTGTTCGTGCTGATGGGGACCGGTGTCTACATGTGGTTCCTGCCGCAGCTCGCCCGCCGCCGGGCACGCCGGGCCACCGCCTGACGTTCCGGGCATCCCCGCAGGTCGTGCCTTCAGCTCTCCAGCCGGTCCCGCAGGTGGTCGAGGGTGGTGTTGAGCGCCACCCCGTACACCGCGATCCGGCACGCCAGCCGCCACAGCGTCGCGTCCGTCGGCGCCACGGCGAGGCCGACCACGAGCTCCCGCACGAGCCGCCGGGTCTGCGCGACCAGCACCCCGACGCTCTCGGTGATCTCGCCGAACGCCGCCGACACCGAGCTCAGCCCGCGCAGGGCCTCGATGTTGTGGCTCATCAGCCGCACGTGCTCGTCGGCGCCGGTCCACCCCGGCACGTCGAGCTCGAGGAACTCCTCCAGCTCGTCGGCCATCTCCTGCTGCTCGACCGCGATGTTGTACCAGGTCAGAGCATGTGCGGCGACCACGTCCGGCAGGCCGGTGAGGTCGTCCAGCACGTCCCGCAGCGGCGCGATCCGCTCCAGCGCGGCGGTGGTGGCCACCTCGACCGGCGCGACCAGCGACGGGACCGCCGCCGTCAGGACCGGGTCCGGGGCGGGCGCGCGCACGCCGTAGAGGTCGTACAGCCCGGCCACGATCAGGCGGAGGTTCTCCTCGACGTACGCGACGAGCTCGTCCTGCCGGGCGTGCTTCTCCAGGACGGGGTGGATGATCCACCGGCACAGCCGTCCGTAGACGGTCTCGTCGCCGACCACGACGGCGCTGGCCTCGTGCACGGCCGCGAACCGCAGGCGCACGGCCTCGACCCGGCCGGCGTGGCGGACGATCTGGCCGGTCACGCGCCTCCCTCGGTTCGCCGGAAACCGCAGGCTAGCAGCGTTAGGCTCGAGTCCATGGGGGACAACGAGAACACGCCGCACCTGATCCCGAACAGGTTCGCCTACGACGACGGGTTCGGCAGGACGCCCTGCAATTGCTTCGTGCCGCCGAACCGGCGCCGGCTGAAGTTCCACGACGACGTGCAGGACGTCGAGGCGCCCGGCTGGCTGCGGATGCTGGAACTGGTCGACGAGGCGGCCGCGGACGGCAGGCCCGAGTTCGCGCCGCTGCGGGACATGAGCCCGGAGGAACGCCGCCAGGTCGTCACGTTGCCGCCGACGATCGCGAAGCTGACGGCGGTCACCCGGTTCGTGCTCTACGGGTCGAACCTCGTGCGCATCCCGCCGGAGATCGGCGCGATGACGAGCCTGGAGGTGTTCGACCCGTACACCTCCTACCGGCTGCACTGGTTCCCGTACGAGATCACCCGCTGCGGCCGGTTGCGCGACAGCACGGTCAGCACGCGCGCCCTCTACGGCAACTTCAAGCACCGGCCGCCGTTCCCGCCGACCAGCGACGAGCTCGGCGAGGTGCGCGCGTGCAGCGTCTGCACGAACCCGATCACGCACCTCCACCAGGTCTGGATCACCCTCGGCGTCGGAACGGACCACCTGCCGTTGCTGGTCAACGCCTGCTCCGCCGAGTGCGTGGCCGCGCTCCCAACACCACCCGACGGCTACCCGCCCGCACCGCACAGAGGCGGTCCGGCCGTCCAGCCCGGACACTGACCAGCTCCGCGGCATAGGCCCGCAGCAACCCGTGCAGCACGTACCGGCCGGGGCGGCGTTCGATCAGCAGGTGCGCGCGGGCCAGTTCCGCGAGCAACGGCCTGACGTGCGGCGTCCCAGCGAGCGCTGCCGCGGTCTCCACGGACACGTCCTGTTCCAGCGCGAGCAGGCGGAACAACCGCACCGCCTCCGCGCTCAGTCCGTCGCAGGACTCGGCGAACGCCGCACGGAGGTCCGCGCCGCCGTCGAACCCGTCGAGCCCTTCCGCCAGTTCCACGGCTACCTCGCGCGGGTCGAACCCGCACGCCAGCCGCGCGGCCACGACGGTCAGCGCGAGCGGCAGGCCCGCGCACCGCGTGACGATCTCGTCCACGGCCTCGTCGTCGAGCCGCCCGAGACGCTCGGTGAGCAACGCCC
Organism: Lentzea sp. NPDC058450; assembly: GCF_042721395.1. Taxonomy (NCBI): domain Bacteria; kingdom Bacillati; phylum Actinomycetota; class Actinomycetes; order Pseudonocardiales; family Pseudonocardiaceae; genus Lentzea; species Lentzea sp. NPDC058450. The sequence continues at coordinate 38,730 of NZ_JBHXLO010000035.1, read as the reverse complement.
GCGAGTCCTCTGTGGACAGCAGGTCCACGATGACGGGCCGCGCGCCGTCGGCCGCGACCAGCCCGCTCAGGCGGTCCCGGCTAGTCACCAGCACCAGTGACCGGGGGAACCGCCGCAGCAGCGGCCGGACCTGGTCGGCGTCCCGCGCGTGGTCGAGCACGACGAGCATCCGTTCCCCGGCCCCGATCGCGCCAGGAGAGCGCAGGTCGACGTGCAGCTGCCCGCCGGGAAACCGGTCGGCGACCCGATGGGCCCAGTGCAACGCCAGCGCCGACTTGCCCACCCCGGCCGTGCCGGTGAGCGCGACGAGCAGGTGTCCACCCGCCACTGCGGCGTCGAGCGCGGCGAGCTCCCGTTCCCTCCCCACGAACGACGGTGCGGCGGGCAGCCGTGCGGGCGCGGGCAGGTCCGCGGTGAGAATCCGCTGGTGCAGCGACCGGAGCTCGGGCCCGGGATCGGCGCCGAGCTCGTCGGCGAGCCGCACCCGGATGCCGTCGTACCGCCGCAACGCGTCGGCCTGCCGCCCACCCCGGTACAACGCCAGCATCAACTGCCCCGCCACCCGTTCGTCGAGTGGAAACGCCGCCGCCGACGCTTCCAGTTCAACGAGCAGCTCGGCGTGCTTCCCCTGTGCCAGCAACAGATCGTTGCGGTCGAGCACCGCCGCGAACCGACGCGCCTCGGCCGCCACCCGCACGTCCGCCAGCCACGCGGTGTCCACAGTGGAGAACGGCTCGCCCCGCCACAGGCCCAGGGCCTCGTCGAGCAGGCTCAACGCGTCGGCGGACGACCGCGCCTGCCGCACCAGCGCGTCGAACCGGTGCAGGTCCACCGACATCGGGTCGGCGGTCAGCACGTATCCCCCTTGCCGTCCCACGATCCGCACGCCGTCGGTGAGCACCTGTCTCAGCCGCGACACGTATCCGGCGACGGCGTTGCGCGCCCGGTGCGGTGCCCGCGTTCCCCAGACGCGCTCCACCAGCACGTCGACGGGCACCAACCGGCCGGCCTCCACCAGCAGCACCGCCAGCACGCTGCGCTGCCGGGCGTGACCGGCGTCCACCGGTCTGCCTCCGACCCGGACCTCGACGTCGCCGAGCAGTCCGAACTCCACGCCACACTCCCCCTGACCAGCTGATCACATGATTTCCGAAGCCCTGCCGAACACCGGGAGGAAATGCTCGTTCGCGACAGATCGGGCGCAGGGATCCGATCGTCAGCAGACCTTCGGAGGGCACAATGTCCAGGACGCTTCTTCGCCGTGTGAGCGCCGCGATCGCGCTGACCGCCGCCGCCGTGGCGTTCGCCGGCACGGGGACCTCGTCCGCGGCCGTCACGTACGACCTGATCCGCAACTCCAACAGCGCCAAGTGTCTCGACGTCGCCGACGGCAGCCGCGACAACAAGGCCGCGATCGCCCAGTACACCTGCAACGCGTCGAAGACCCACCAGCTGTGGACGATCGAGCAGGTCGGCGACGGCAGCGGTGCCGTGCGGATCAAGGCGGCGCACAGCGGCAAGTGCATCGACATCTGGGACTCGAGCCAGGACCCGACCGCCGACGCCACGCAGTACACCTGCAGCGCCACCAAGTACAACCAGCAGTTCCTGGTCGAGACCACGGCGACCGGCACCATGAAGCTCCGTGCGCGTCACAGCGGCCTCTGCCTCGAGATCTCCGGTCGCGACTTCAACAACAAGTCGAAGCTGCACCAGAACACGTGCATCACCCACCGCGCCCAGGAGTTCACCATCGGCTGACCACTCCTCCGCAGCGGCTTGTGCCTCCGGCAAGAGGCACAAGCCGCCTTTTCGGTGTTCGGCTCGTAGGCTGTCGGGCACTGGTGGCGAACGGGAGGTCGAACGGTGGCAGGCGAGACGGTGACCGCGCTGATGGCCGAACTGGCCGCGCTCGACGACCCGAAGATGCGCGCGGTCAACGAGAAGCACGGCGACGACCACGGCGTGAACCTCACCAAGCTCCGCGCCATCGCCAAGCGGCTCAAGACCCAGCAGGACCTCGCCGTCGAACTCTGGGCCACCGGCGACACGGCCGCGCGGCTGCTGGCGTTGCTGATCAACCGCCCCAAGGCGTTCTCGCAGGACGAGCTGGACGCGATGCTGCGCGAGGCCGTGCGTCCCAAGGTGCACGACTGGCTCGTCAACTACGTGGTCAAGAAGTCCCCGCACACCGAGGCGTTGCGCGTGCTGTGGTTCGCCGACGACGATCCGGTGGTCGCGAGCGCGGGCTGGGCGCTGACGGTCGACCGGGTGGCGAAGCAGCCGGAGGGACTCGACCTCGACGGACTGCTCGACCGGATCGAGAAGGACATGAAGGACGCGCCGCAGCGGTTGCAGTGGGCGATGAACCACTGCCTGGCGCAGATCGGGATCGAGCACCCGGCGTTGCGGGCGCGGGCGGTGGAGATCGGCGAACGCCTCGAGGTGCTGAAGGACTACCCGACGCCACCGGGGTGCACGTCGCCGTTCGCGCCGATCTGGATCGACGAGATGGTGAAACGCAAGGCTTAAAGCCAGCCGCGTTCCCGGGCCGTGTTGGCCGCCTCCGAACGGTTGCGCGCCCCCAGCTTGGCCATCGCCGTCGACAGGTAGTTCCGCACGGTCCCCTCGGCGAGGTTGAGCCGGGCCGCGATGTCCGCGTTGCTCGCCCCGGTCGTCACCTCCTGCAACAGCTCGCGTTCCCGCGGCGTCAACGGGTCCGCGCTGTCCCACGCGGCCATCGCGAGCTCCGGCGCCACGACCCGTTCGCCCGCGTGGACCCGCCGCAACGCCGACACCAGCTCGGCGATCGGCGCGTCCTTCAGCACGTACCCCGCCACCCCGGCGTCCATCGCCCGCCGCAGGTACCCGCTGCGCGCGAACGTCGTGATGATCAGAACCCGCGTCCGGTCTCCTCGTGCGGCAAGTTCCACGGCCACGTCGAGGCCGGTGCGCCGGGGCATCTCGATGTCGGTCAGCAGCACGTCCGGCCGGTGTTCCGCCACGGCGGCGAGGGCCTCGTCACCGTCCCCCGCCGTCGCGACGACCGCGACGTCCGGCTGCAGGTCCAGCAACTGTGCGAACGCTCCGCGCACCATCGCCTGGTCCTCCGCCAGCACGACCCTGATCACGTGGCCACCTTCAGCGGGACGGCGATGGTGACGGTGGTGCCGGCCGAGGCGGTGCGCGCCACCAGGCCGCCGAGTGCGGCGATCCGTTCGCGCATGCCCGTCAGGCCGTTGCCCTCCGGCGCGTGGCCGCCGACGCCGTCGTCGGCCACCACCAGCCGCAGTTCGCCGTCGCGGGCCTCGATGCCGATGTGGCACGTCCGGGCGCGGGCGTGCCGGGCCACGTTCGTGACGGCCTCCCGCAACGCCAGCGCGAGCTCGTGCTCGGTCGAGCCGACGATCACCAGGTCCGGGTCGCGGCGCACGACGACCTCCACGCCCAGGCTCGCCAGCGCGGTCCGCGCGGCCTCCAGCTCGGTGTCGAGCGACGCGGTGCGCCACCCGCTGACGGCGTCGCGGATCTCGCCCAGCGCCGCCCGCGCGGTCCGTTCGATCTCGGCCGCCTCGTCCTGCGCCCTGCCGGGATCCGCCGCCACGAGCTGGGCCCGCACGATGATCGCGGTCAGCGTGTGGCCGAGCAGGTCGTGCAGGTCGCGGGCGATGCGTTCGCGTTCGGCGAGGGTGGCGAGGTGCTCGATCCGGGCGCTGCGGATGCGCAGGTCCGACCGCTCGCGTTCGCGTTCCGACCAGTCGACCTGCACGACGCCGATCAGCCACAGGAAGATCAGCGACGGCAGCAGGCCCCAGATCCGGTACGGCAGCTCGACCGTCGACACCACGCCGAACAGGCAGATCAACGCCGTCAGCACGACGAACCACCGCATCGCCACCCGCCGCGACTCCGCGAGGCCCGCGAACACCCCCGCGTAGACGAACAGCACGGCGGCGCCGGTGTTGAACGGCGTGACCAGCGCGCCGAGCACCACCGTCGGCACCAGGCACCGCCAGCGGATCAGCTCAGGGCGGTGCCACGCCAGCACGTACATCGGGACGAAGGCCACGACCACGACGGCGACGAGCGCCCAGTCCACCCAGTCCGTGGCCGGGTCGAAGATCGGTGCCCACAGCAGGTTCCCCAGGTAGATCAGGTGCACCCAGCGCGAGAATCCCACGACGTTTCTCATGACCGGGCATGACGATACGACACGCCCGCGGCCACCGCAGCCACCGCGGTGAAAGCCAGCAGCACCAGCACGTGCGTGAGCACCGGAACGCCGTTGAGCTGCGCACGGGCCAGTTCGGACAGGTGGTAGTTCGGCAGGAACACCGCGATGTCGCGGAAGAACGACGGCATGATGTCGAGCGGCATCCACAGTCCGGACACGACGGACGTCGGGATCATGATCGCGTTCAGGATGGCCGCCCCCGCGCCCGCCTTGACCTGGAACCCGATCGCGAGACTCACCAGCGCGAACGGCAGCGAGCCCACCACCAGCACGACGCCCAGCCACAGCAACGAGAGCGCCGGCGCGTTCAACGCCCCGGTCAGCGCCGCCGTCGCCGTCATCGCGACCAGAACCCCGGCCGCGTAAGGCAACGCCGCCACCACTTTCGCCGCCAGCGTCACGCCGATCGGCACCGACGACACCTGCTTCGCCCGCAGCCAGCCGCGTTCCCGGTCGGCCGCGACGCCGAGACCGGGGTTCATCAGCACCACCGAGATCACGCCGAACGTGCCGAACGTGGCGATCATCTGCGTGCCCGCCGACAGCCCGCCGTTGCTGAACTTCCCGAACAACGACACGAAGAGCGCGAAGAACGCCACCGGCATGACCACCGAGAAGAACAGGGCGGCGGGTTCGCGGACGATACCCCTCAGCTCGTCCGCGACCTCCACCCCGAAGACCTGCCTGGTCATGCCGCGCCCCTCTCGATCAGTCCCGCCACCGCTTCCTCCAGACCGGCACCCTCGACCCGCAGGTCGCTGAGTCCGGGGTCCTCCACGAGCAGCACCCGCAGCAGCGCTTCCGGCGTGCGGGTGCCGAGGTGCACGTGCTCGCCCTCGGTGCGCAGCGACACGACACCCGGCAACGCTTGGAGCTGCTCCAAGCCCAGCCCCGTCCGGGCGATGACCGTGCGGTCGGGCAGCCGGGCGACCAGCTCGTCGGGCGTGCCGTGCGCCACCACCCGGCCGCGGTCGAGCACGACGACGCGATCCGCGACGGCCGACGACTCCTCGATGAGGTGCGTGGTGAGCAGCACGCCGACACCGCGCTCACGCCGTTCGGCGAGGATCTGCCAGAACCGCTTGCGCGCCGGCACGTCGAGCCCCGCCGTCGGTTCGTCCAGGACCAGCAGCCTCGGGTCGCCGACCAGCGCCATCGCGAGCTGCAGCCGTTGCTTCTGCCCGCCCGACAGCTTCACCGCACGCCGTCCGGCGAGGTCGGTGAGGTCGAGCTCGGCCATCACCGGACCGGCCGCCGACCGGGGCTTGCCCGCGCGCACCGCGGCCCCCGTGACCAGTTCGGACACCTTCAACGTGGTCGGGAACCCCAGCGACTGCTGCACCACCCCGAGCTGCCGCCGCGTCGCCGCGACCCGCGGGTCCCGTCCTCCGACGCGCACCGACTCGCCGTGGTGCGGCAGCAGTCCGACGATCTGGTTCACCAGCGTCGTCTTGCCCGCGCCGTTCGGCCCGAGCAACGCCACGCACTCCCCCGCGCCGACGTCGAGATCGACACCGTCCAACGCTTTCGTGGCGCCGTAGCTGTGTCGCGCCCCTCTGACTTCGAGCACCGTTTCCATGCCTCAAAGCCTGGTCGGAGCGGCCTCCGCGCAGTAGTGAGGCAGCGTCACGACGTCCGGATGACAAATGTCATTCGGGACGGACGGCCTGGGCCCTCGGGTACTTGCGGCCGGGCATCGGGGCGGGCGAGCCGGTGAACGACACGGGCGTGCCGGCGAGCAGCAACGTCAGGCCGTTCGGCAGCTCGTCGCGCGAGACGAACCACGAGCTGCCGCGGCTGTCCGTGATGAACCCGTGCGCCTGCCCGGTCTTCCAGCTGGCGACCGTCCCCTTGCGCCGGCCGCGCGGTGCCCCGACCGGCGACGCGACGGCCTGCGACGACCGCACGAACGCCCGCCTGAGCGGGTAGCCGGCCTCGTCACCGGGCGCGAACAGCGAGTCGAAGCCGGGCGTGAACGGGGTCGCGGCCCGCAGCGGCGCGGCCGTGCGCGGAGTCCACGCGGGAGGCTTCTGGATCGTCTGGATGTCGACCACCGGCACGATCACGTGCACGCCGCGTTCGGTGAGGCGCTGGGCCAGCGGCGCGAAGTCCGAGTCGCCGGTCAGCAGGACGACCCACTGCAGCGGCACGGTCATCGCCCGGTCCCACGCCTCCAGCGCGAGCAGGACGTCGACGCCCTTCTCCTTGCCGTTGTGCAACGGCAGGTCGTGCCGCGTGATGCCGGCGGCGGCCAGCGCCCGGTCGAACGACTCCGCCGGGGTGTCGATGCGGCCGCGGACGTAGTGCGCCTCGGCGACCACGCACTCGTCCAGCGGACGACCCGTCTCCTGGTGGACGTACCACCGCAACGCGTCGTGCAGGCCGTCGAGGGAGACACGCGCACCCCTGGGGTGCGCGGTGGCGTAGAAATCGCTCAGGTAGGCGAACCACGTGCCGTCGTAGAACACTCCGATCCGGACGGTCTCACCCACCGGTCGAGATTACTACTTCCTCTCGAAGGTGGAGTGACCAGGCGCGACCGGGAGCTCCAGCAGCTGGTTCGCGACGTCCAGGAACTCACCGCCGCACTGCCACATCGCCAGGTCGGGGTCCACGACGAACGGATCGGTGGGGTTCGCGTTCTGCTCGGCCACGCGGTAGGCCAGTGCCTCGGACTCCGAGTACGCGAGCACCGTCTCGTTGGTGCCTCGCCACACCCGTCTGAACATCACGGCGTTGACGCAGGTGAAGTGATCACGCACGACCGTCCGCTTGAACCCGCGACGCAGCAACAACTTCATGCATTCCTCGACGCTGCTCACAGTCGTCGATCCTGCCTGCGCGCAGCCGTGCACCCCACCGTGTATCACTCGATAGGGTCAAAACTTTCGGGCACGTGCACAACGGAGGCGTCCCTCTTTCGTGCAGAGAACCAGACCGGAACGGGCTATCGCCTACACCCATCGGATGCGCAAGCCTCTGGCGGGTGGTCGACATCCCCGCCCCGAAGCCGGACGCCCCGCTCTACGACCGTGCCGCGACGCAGATCCCGCGCATCGCCGAGAAGGTGCTGGAGGCGTTCTTCGCGCGTTCCGCGACCTACCGGCAGCTGCCGCACCAGCTGGTGGACCGCGAGATCACCGAGGCCGTGACCAGGCACCTGCAGGTGTTCCTGCGCTCGTTGCGGGAACAGCGGCCACCCGCGCCGGAGGAGCTGGACATGCAGATCGCCACCGCCGTGCGGCGCGCTCAGCAGGGCGTTCCGCTCGACATCGTGCTCAGCACGTACCACGTGGCGGCGACCGTGGGCTGGGAGGCGATGGCCGCCGTGGCCGAGCCGGACGAGATCCCCGATCTGTTGGCCACCGTGCCCGCGCTGCTGCGGTACCTGAGCGTCGCGGTGCCCGCCGTCGCCGGGTCGTACCTCGGTGAGCAGCAGGCCCTGCACGCCGAACGCCGGGAAGCCGGCCGTGCGCTGGTCGCCGCGTTGCTGACCGGCCGGGAGGCCGAGCCGCTCGCCGAACGGATCGGGCTGGAGCTGTCCGCGCACCACGTCGTCGTCGCCGTACGGGTCGACGCGCCTTCCGTTGCCGATGGCGCCGACGCACGGTTGGCCGTTCATGGGCTCGTGCGACGCCTGCGGGCCGAACTGCCCAAGCACGCCCTCTCGGCGTTGGATCAAGACGGCGGCACCGTGCTCCTACCTACTACGGCCGACGCCGTGGACCTGGAGATGGACGCGGCCGCCGACCTGGTCCGCACCCTCCTCACCGCCGCGGGCACCGCCCTGACCGGCGGCATCGCGGCGGCGGAGAGCCGTGAGGAGATCCCGGCGGCGGCCCGGCAGGCGGCGGACATCGCCGAGCTGGCTCAACGGCTGGGTCGCGCGCCCGGCGCGTACGTGCTGGACGACGTGCTGCTGGAGTACCAGCTCTGCCGCCCCGGCCCAGGCCGCAAACGCTTGGCGCGCGTGATGGACAGCCTGTCCGAACACCCCGACCTGCTGCACACGCTGCGGGTGTTCATCAACAGCGACCACAACCGCCACCGCACGGCCGACGAGCTGCACCTGCACCGCAACACGCTGAACTACCGGCTGCGCCGCGTCGCCGAGCTCACCGGCTACAACCCGGCCGACCCCACCGACATCAGGCTGCTCTCGGCGTCGTTGATCGTGCACGACCTGCGCGCCTGAAAAGGCTTCGACAGCGCTCCTGGGACTCGGCACAGTGGATGCCCGTGACGAGCAGCGAACTGTGGAGCCGTGCGACCGCCGACCGCTACGACGCCGAGGAGACCGAAGCGTTCTCGACCGCCGTGCTCGGGCCGACGGTCGCCTTCCTCGCCGAGCTCGCCGGAGACGGCCGGGCGCTGGAGTTCGCCATCGGCACCGGACGGGTGGGCATCGCACTCCGGGAGAGCGGCGTGCCGGTGGCGGGCATCGAACTGTCCGAGCACATGGCCGCGGTGCTGCGGCGCAAGATCGACGAGGACGCGCTCCCGGTGGTCATCGGGGACATGGCGACCACCGTCGTTCCCGGCGAGTTCACCCTGGTCTACCTCGTCTACAACACCATCACGAACCTGCTCACCCAGGACGAGCAGGTCGAGTGCTTCCGCAACGCCGCGCGGCATCTGGAGCCCGGTGGCCGGTTCGTCATCGAACTGGGCGTGCCGCCGCTGCGGTTCCTGCCGCCGGGCCAGGTCGCGGTGCCGTTCGACGTCTCGGAGCACCACCTCGGCTTCGACACCTTCGACCTGGTAGAGCAGGTTCTGGTGTCGCACCACTTCACCCGCGACGGCGACGGTCAGTACCGCCGCTCCAACTCCCGGCACCGGTACGCCTGGCCGGCGGAGCTCGACCTGATGGCGCGGATCGCCGGGCTCGAGCTGGAACGTCGCGTCGAGAACTGGGACGGGGCTCCGTTCACCCAGGACTCCGCGAAGCACGTCTCGGTGTGGCGCAAGCCGGTCTGAGGTCCACCTGAAACGGTTATAAGGCGAGCGCACCGGAGTGCGCTCGCCTAGAGGGCCGTCAGGGATGTCAGTCGCCGTGCGGGTTCTGGACCGAGACGTGGACGTGGTCGTAGTGACCGGCCGTCACGCCACCGACGTTGTAGTTGCGCCAGCCCTCGGACGCGCGGGCGACGCTCCAGATCTTGCCCTGCCAGATGACGTACCGGACGTCGAGCTTCGAGGCGTGCTTCTGCAGCCAGTAGGCGAGCTTCCAGCCCTGCGCCTTCTGCGCCTCGGTCGGGTAGGTGCCGATCGCGTTGGAGATCGTGCAGTCGAGCGCGTTGCCCGTGTTGTGGTTGCTCGTCGACGACTCGTAGCTGCGGTAGTCGCCCACCCAGCACTGCTTCTCACCGGTCTTCGAGGCGATCTGGTCGTCGATGAACTGCGTGCGCTTCGTCGCCTGCGGCGCGCGGGCCGTGGCCGACGGGTGCGGGTTCGTCTCGGGCGTGGGGTAGGTGCCCGGCGACGGGTCGGGGTCGTTGCCGGCGTCACCGATGCGGTGCGAGGCGTTCTCGTTCTTGAGCTCCGCCTTCAGGTTGCCCTTCGCACCGGCGGCGAACGTCTGCTTCGCGCCGCCGTAGTTGCTGTTGTAGAACACGGTGACGGCCTTGGTGGTCTTGTTCCAGACCGACGCGGCGTTGTTCTTGACGCAGACGCCCTGGCCGTTGCCCGCGCTCTTGAACTCGTAGCAGCTCGGCTGCGCGTCGCCGTAGTCCGCGACCGAGTCGGCGAAGTCCGACACCGATCCGGCCTGGTCGCTGTTGTAGAACAGGCAGAACTCGCCCGTCTCGCAGGACCCGTTCCGGTCCGTCGCCGCGTTCGCGACGCCCGCCCCGAACGACGCGCTCACCAGCGCGCCCATCAACGCCACAAAAGTCATTTTCTTCAGCACGGAACCGAGGATTGCGAGGCGCGCTGACATCCCGCTGACACCGGCAGCCACCGATCTGTCAGGGCGGCTATTCGCAGGCCACGCCGTCTCCGTCGCGGTCGAGCGCGGCACGGTAACCCGCCTGACCTCGGTGAAGCGGTGCGGCACCGGCCGCCTTGGCCGCAGCGCAGTTCGCGTAGTACGCGGGCGCGGGCGCCGGTGGTGCGGGCGCGGGTTCCGGCTGCGGCACGACGGGCTGTGGCGCGGGCGGTGCCACGACCGGCGCCGCCTTCACGTCGAGCCCGCCGCACGACGGCCCCCAGAACCCGGTGGCCGCGGCCTTGGCCGTCGCCTGCGCGGTCTGGACGGCCGCCTCCGCCCCGTCCATCGCCCGTGCGACGCCCTGGCTCGCCGCGAGCACCGCGTAGTTCGTCCCGTCCAGCAGCACCAGGCTCGACGACGCCACCTGCACCGGCTTGCCCACCAGCGTCTTCGTCGCGAAGTCGGTGGCCGACGCCGCCCAGCATTCGCCCGGCTGAGCAAGTCCGGACACCAACACCTTGGTGCCGTTGGACAACATCACCGTCCGGCCGTCCACAACGGACTCCACCGTCACCGGCGGCGGGGTGGTCGTCGTCGTGGTGGTGGTCGTGGTCGTCGTGGCGGACGACGAGGAGACGCCGACGGCAAGCGGGGCAGGTTCCGCAGTGCCACAAGCGGACACCACGAGCACGACCCCGGCCGCGAGCGCGGCTCCCTTCGACAGCTGCGTGAAAACGGTCATGGCCGCGACATCGCAACCTCGGCAACACGTTGTTACACAAGTCCATTCGACTGCGCATAAAGCGCCGCCTGGGTGCGATCGCGGAGCCCGAGCCGGCCGAGGATGCGCGAGATGTGGTTCTTCACCGTGCCTTCGGACAGGTGCAGCCGGTCGGCGATCTCCCGGTTCGTCGCACCGGACGCGACGAGCCGCAGCACCTCGACCTCCCGCACGGTCAACGGCTCGCGGTCGCCGGTCCGGTCCAGAGCCGCCGCCAGCCGGGCCGCCGCGGCCGGGTCGAACTGGGCCACGCCGGCGGCGGCGAGCTTCACCGCGGCCGCGAGTTCCTGCGAGGGCAGGTCCTTCAGCAGGTAGCCGGTGGCGCCCGCGCGCAACGAGCGCACCACGTAGTCCTCGTCGTCGAACGTCGTCAGCATGACCACGCGGCACGACGGCGCGCGGCGGCGGATCAGCGCCACCGCCTCGACGCCGTCCACGCCGGGCATCCGCACGTCCATCAGCACCACGTCCGGGGCCAGGACCACCGCCTGTTCCACGGCCTCGTGCCCGTCGGCGGCGGTGCCCACGACCTCGATGCCGGGTTGGAGCCCGAGCAACGACGCGATGCCCTCGCGGATCAGCCGCTGGTCGTCGACGACCAGCACGCGCGTCACGCCGGCCCCGGGATCGTCACGGTCAGCACCGTTCCGGCCGGTGAGCTGGCCAGGTCGACGCGCCCGCCCGCGAGCGCCACCCGTTCCCTCATCCCGAGCAACCCGAACCCCTCCGCCGCCGCGCCCATGCCCCGTCCATCATCGGCCACGGTCAGCTCGGCGCGCTCGGCGTCCAGCTCCACCGCGACCCGGATCTGCGACGCGGCGGCGTGCCGGCGGGCGTTGGTGATGCCCTCCTGCGCCGCCCGGTACAGGGCGTGCAACGCGCTCGCGCCGAAGGAGTCCGGCGAACCGCTGACCGTCAGCGTCACGTCGCCGGCCGCCAGTTCCTCCAGAGCGGACGGCAGCGAGAACGACCGCAGCGACCTGACCGACTCGCGCACCTCGGCCAACGCCCGCCGCGCCGACCGCGAGGCGTCCAGCACGGCGGCGGCGGACGTCTCCGGCGAACGGTCGTGGAACGCGGTGGCCTTCTCCAGCTGCACCACGATCGCGGTCAGGTGGTGGCCGAGGTCGTCGTGCAGGTCCCGCGCGACCCGCGCCCGTTCCGCCGCCGCCGACAGCTCGGCGATCGTCCGCTGCGACTCCTGCAGGCGGACACGCCCGTCCCGTTCCCGCACGGCCACCGCCGCCATCGTCAGCGTGAGCACCAGCCCGACCACGAACATCACCAGGTCGGACGTCTGCTCGAGGTGCGCGTACCAGTCCGGCGTGCTCACCACCGCGACGGCCAGACACGCCGACGCCAACGCGATCGCCACCGGCAGCCCGAACGCGAAGTAGGCCGTGAAAGGCACCAGCAGCAACAACAACCGCGCCAGCCCGGAACCGTCCACAAAGGCCAGTCCGACGTACAGCCCCGTCCGCAGCGCCAGCAACCCCGCCGCCACCCGCTGAGGCGTGCGCACCGGATACGACCGGAACTCGGCGACGTCCACGGCCACCAGCAGCGAGATCCCGCCGACCAGCCACGGCAGCCGGGTGTCGCCGAGCCCGGACGCCCAGGCGTACACCCCCGCGACCAGCACGGCGGCGCACAGCACCGGCGACACCCAGAACGCCGGCCGCGAAGTGTTCATGCCGCTCAGGCTAGTGCCGGACGGGCGGACCAGACCGTCAGCGACAGCCACACCAGCACCGCCGCGCACGCCACGTGCACCAGCGCGGACACCGGCGTGTCCGGCAGCACCGCGAACACCGCCAGCAGCACGAACCCGATCCCGTACCCCCACGAGGGCACCACCGGGAACACCCGCGCCCGCACCAGCGACACCCCGAACAGCACGCTCCCGAGCACGAACACCAACGACCCGGCCTTCAACACCACAGCCGTCACCGGCGCCACCGGCCCGCTCGAAAAGAAGATCACCAGGTTCAACGCGAACGCCACCCCGGTGAACACCCCGAGCCCCAGCATGTTCGCGGCGAACGCGAACGCCCCGAACCGTCCCGACGCGTGCGCCTGATGCCCGTGCAACGCGAGCACGGCCGGTGCCCCGAAGGCCGTGCCCAACCCGATCACCGCACTGGTGAACGCCGTCTCGCCGGTGAAGGCCTCGACGGCCCCCGGCACCCCGATCGACAGGGCGAGCACGATCCCGCACACAGCCCCGAACCTCGGCAAGAAGATCCTGTTGTCCGTCACGCCACCGAAACTACGAAGGCACCTCAGGTGCCCAGAAGTCCCGACCGGCCAAGACGAACGGCAGAGGTCATGCCGTCAGGGGTGCCGTTCGGCACGTGCCTCCAGGAACGCCGCGAGGCGCTGCACACCCTCGGTCAGGTGCTCCGGCGACGCCGCCAGCGACAGTCGCACGTACCCCTCCCCCGACAGCCCGAACGCGGTCCCCGGCGCCACCGCCACCCGGTGCTCGGCCAGCAACCCGAGCGCGAAGTCCCGCGCCGCACCGGGACTGGAGTTGCGGATGTCGACCCAGCCGTAGAACGGCACCGGCCGGCGTCGGCATGACCAGCCCCGCCGACTTCGCCAGCTGCGTCACGAGATCACGGCGTTCGCGGTAGCACGCCAGCATGTGCGCGACGCAGTCCTGCGGCCCGCTCAGCGCGGCGAACGCGGCGTGCTGCGTCGGCGCGTTGACGCACGCGACGATCGTCTCCTGCACCTTGGTGATCGTCGCGGCCACCGTGCGCGGCACGACGAGGTACCCGATCCGCCAGCCCGTCATCGCGTACGTCTTGGAGAAGCTGTAGACGGCGATCGTGCGTTCCGGCGCGAACAACGCCGGACTGGTGCACGGCGCGTCGAACACGATCTCGTCGTAGCACTCGTCGGAGATCAGCCAGAGGTCGTGCCGCCGCGCGAACTCCGCCAGCGCCTCGATCCGCTCCCGGTCGGCGACCGTGCCGATCGGGTTGGACGGCGAGTTGACCACCAGCACCTTGGTGCGCGGCGTGACGAGACGTTCCAACGTGTCCAGGTCGGGCTGGAACCCGCCGGCCGCCGCCAGCGGGTAGTGCACGGCGGAAAGCCCTTGGAGCTGGGCCATCATCACGTAGTTGGGCCACGCCGGATCCGGCAGCAGCACCTCGTCGCCGGGTGCCGCCAACGCGGCCAGCGCGGCGTAGATGCCCTGCGTGGCGCCCTGGCTGACGAATACCTGACCAGGCTCGACCTCGAAGCCGTTGCGCCGCAACACCTTCTCGGCCAGCGCCTCGCGCAGGAACGGCAGCCCGGTGTTCGGCACGTAGTGCGTGGCACCGTCCGAGGCCGCTCGCAGCCCGGCCTCGACGACGTGCGGCGGCGTCGCGAAGTCGGGGTCGCCGATCTCCAGCCGGATCACGTCGGGGCGCCCGAACGCCAGGTCCATCACCTCGCGGATGCCGGAGGCGGGCAGGGACGACGCCAGCGGGTTCACCCGGCGGCTCCTTCCTGGGTGCGGCGGCGGATCGCGGGACCGAGCAGGAGCTGGCCGCAGGCCGCGGCCAGGCACAGACCGAGACAGGTGAGCCACAGCACCGGCGCGCCGTGGACCAGCAGCTGCGTACCGCCCAACGGCGCGGCGAACGCGGCGACGCCCCAGGCCGTGCCGTAGACGCCGTTGTAGCGTCCGCGCAGGTGAGCGGGCGCGAGATCGGCCACCAGGGCGACCCCGACCGAGTGGATGATGATCTCGCCCAGCGTCCAGACGACCACGCACACCGCGTACGCCCAGGTCGTGGACGCGAAAGTCATCGCGCCGTACCCGAGGCCGAGCACGGTGATGCCCGCCGCGAGCGTCCGCGACCGGTCGAGACCGCCGAGCCGATGGCCGATGAACGGCTGCATCACGACGATCGCGATGCCGTTGATCGCCATCACGATGCCGTACGAGGCCGTCGACAGCCCGTCTGCGTTCATCGCCAACGGAAGCGTGGCGAGGCACTGCAGGAACGCGAACCCCGCGATCAGCGTGATCACGAAGACCGCGAGCATCGCCCGGTCCCGCAGCACTTCGGCGAAACTGCCGGGCTCGGCGTCCTCGGCCACGACCCGCGACCCGGTCTCCGGGATCGCGCGCCACACCAGCAGTCCGAAGAGGACACAGGCGGCGGCGTTGGCCCAGAACAACGTGCTGAACCCTGCCTTGGCCATCGTGCCGCCGAGCACCATGGCGACCGAGAAGCCCAGGTTCACCGCCCACAGCAGCAACCCGAACGCGCGGGTGCGTTCCGCGGCCGGCACGAGGTCGGCGACGATCGCCTGGGAGGCCGGGCGGAACGCGTCGATCGCGAGGCCCAGCACCGCCGAGCACACCACGATCGCGGTGAGGCTCTCGGCGTACCCGAGGGCGAGCATCGTCGCGCCGGTGACCAGCATACCGCCGGTCAGCGTGGCGCGACGGCCGATCCGGTCGGCCAGGATCCCGCCGATGAGCTGCGAGAACATCTGGCCGACGCCCACCACGGCGAGCACCACGCCCGCCGTGGTGACCGGCAGTCCCCTGCCGCTGGTCAGGTAGAGCGACAGGAACGGCAGCACCATCGTGCCGAGCCTGTTGACCAGGGTGCCGGTCCAGAGGAACCAGAACGCCCTGGGCAGCCCGCCCAGTCTGGTGTGGACGAACTCAGCTGTTGCCGTCACCGCTCGATCCCTTGAAGGAACTGAAGGACTTGGTCAGCGCGCGCACGGTCTCGTCCGGCCCGACGAGCCCGACGGCGATGACGTCGAGCTCCTCCGTGCCGGACTTCCCGACCAGCTCGACGTAGGAGTCGAAGCTGTTGCTCAGTCCCCTGCCCGCGCTGCTGAACACCGCGTTCGGCACACCCGCCTCGGTGGCGGCGCCGATCAGCTTCGTGACCTGGCCCGGCCGTCCGGTGAGGATCACCGTGTTGAACCGGATGCCCGCGTGCCGCACACCATCGGCATCGACGACGCCCTTGCCCTCGAACAGGTCCGGCTCCAGGAGCGCGAGCTGGCCCGTCAGGATCGCGGCGGCGTTGGCCACGGCGGCGGGGTCGAGCGTCTTGTGCACCACGATGGCGGCACGGAGCAGGTCGGTCACACTTGATCCTTTCGGCGGAACACCACGAACCCCATCGGCGTGCCCGCGGACAACACCTTGACGGTGCGCAAACCGTAGTGGTCAGCCGAGGTCTGGTTCGTCACGGCGCCCGCCGGTCCGTCGTGCTCCACGGCTTCGCGGCAGGCCGCGCTGTTCGACGAGGAGTGCACGGCCCTGGCCACGCCGAGCGTCTCGACGAGCGTGCGCGTGGCCGGGTGGTGGTAGACGACGTCGAGGTCCTGCTCCGGCGTCCCCTCCGGCACGGCGAACACCATGTCCGGCAACGTTCCCAGGAACGTCTCGACCGCGTGCAGCACCGGGTCGAAGAAGAACGTGCGGATCTCGGGGTACGCGGAAGGCACGAGCAGCACGTCGTGCCGTCCCTCCCGCACCCCGTCGGCGGCCAGTTCGAAGGCCGGATACCCGACCACCGATCTGGCGCGGCCGCGAGCCCACTGACGGCCGATCGTCACGCTGCAGGTCAGGCCGGCGGCGTCGTCGGCCAGGGTGGCCACGGAGCCGAACGGCGGTTCGAAGGCGAGTTCCTCGTGGAAGGCGGCAAGTCCTTGAGTCACCTGAAGCGGTCCCCTCAAACAGAATCGGTCAGTTCGTAGAAGCCCGCGCCGTCCAGGTACCTCGTCGTGCCCAGATCGCGCATGACGATCTCGTCCACCTCGTGCATGAAGGTGACGATGATCGGATAGGTCGTGTCGTCCACCGTGCGGCGCAGGTGCTGCCCCGGTTTCGTGAGCTCCCACATCTCGTGGAAGCTCTCCAGCGCCTTGATCTGCTCGATCGCGCGGTAGCTCTTCAGGGTGCCCTCGACCGGTGAGATCAGTGCGGCCCAGGAGTAGTAGCGCTGGATCTCGTAGTCCTCGTCGACCCGCTGCGCGAACCGGTCGGGGCGCAGGCACGCGTCCACCAGCCAGTCGAACTGCGACTCCCCGATCGCGAGCCGCGCGTAGTGCGGCAGGTCGCCGCCGGACAGCCGCGCGCCGACCTCGATCAGGCACGGCCCCTGCGGCGTGAGCTTGAGCTCGACGTGCGCCGCCCCGTGCCGGATGCCGACGGCGTCGAGCACGGCGAACGCGTACTCGACCAGCGCGTCGTGGTGCGGTCCGCGGCGCGGCACCAGGTAGCAGGCGCCGGACAGGTCCGTGATGCCGTTGACCGAGAACCGCTGGCTCTTCCAGATGTCGCAGACGTGGTGGCGTCCGTCGAGGCTCACCGTGTTGACGATGAACTCGGCCCCGACCAGGTACTCCTGCGCGACCACGACGTCGTTGTCCTCGGAGAACAGGTTCTGCCGGCCGGTGATCGCCCGCAGCGCCGCTGTGGCCTGCTCGGGCGTGTCGCAGAACGAGACCCCGTCGCCCCCGGCACTCCGCACGGGCTTGACGACGATCCGTCCGCCCAGGTTCCGGTGCCACTCAGCGAGTTCCTCCGCGTCACCGGTGCGGATCTGCTTCGCCGCCTGGAGCCCCGCGGCCCGGACGGTCTCGACCATGGTCGCCTTGTCCCTGCGCGCCAGGCTGAGAGCGGTTCCATTGCCGGGCACGCCGAGCGCCTCCGCGAGCACGTCGGTGAACGCCACCCCGTACTCGCCGCCCGCGACCACCGCGACCGGGTCGTACCGGCGCAGCACGTCGACGGTCTTCTCCAGGTCGCCGTCGTGCACCACGTTCTCGACGTAGTTCTCCAGCGTCGGCGAGGACGACCGGTACACACCAGGCGCTTCGGGCGCGCTCTGCACCCGGACGCACCGCGCACCGGCGGCGATGAACGCGGGAGCGATGTGCCGTGCGGTCTGCGGCACGCCGTGGTCAGCCGTCTCGTAGGTGTCCACGAGCACGACGAAGTCGTCGTCCAAAGTTGTTGCCCCCACTGGCAATCAGAAGGCGCCGGCCTCCCCAGGCAGCGCCAGCCGCGAAACTACCCGCGCACCGCTCGCGGAGTGATGTCACCGGGGTTAATTGCCGATCGAACCACCCGATCAGCCTAAAGTGCCCACCATGTGGGCAGATCGTTGTCCACAGAGGACGGTCAACCGCGCAATTCCGTCACAGCGGACACCCCGTACCGCGCGACCAGCGCGGCACCGATCGAGGCCAGGTGCTCCAGCACCCCAGCCGGTCCGATCACCTCGACCCAGTCGACCAGCCCGGCGAGCTCACCGGCCAGCGCGTAGTCGCTGTAGCCCCGGATCACGACCTCGACGCGCCCTTCCTCCGCGGCCCCACCCACCTCCAACCGATCGCCAACAACCATCCGCAGCAGACCGGTCGCGTGCGGCACGCACACCGCCCGCACCTCCACGGGCGTGCGCCTGCGGTCCACCTCGTCGGCGATCTCCCGCCAGCTCGCGGCGAGATCGAAGCCCTCAGGCCGTTCCACCGGCTCGCCCGTCGGTTCCGCGAACGACACCCGGTCGATCCGGAACGTCCGCAACCCGTCCGCGGTCTGACCGACCAGGTACCACCACGCCCCTTTGGCGACGATGCCCAGCGGATGCACGACCCGGACGCTCTCAGCCCCGGCCCGGTCGACGTACCCGAGCCGCACCTGCACACCCCGGATCACCGCGTCCTGCACGTCGTCGAGGAACGGGTGAGGCCGTTGCTCGACCCGACTGGCACCCCACCGCCCCGGATCCACGACCAACGACGACGACGCCACCTCGGCCTGCTCCCGAAACGGCTCGGGCAAGGCCTGCACGAGCTTGCGCAGCGCCGCCTTGACGGCCGGCGTGGCAGCCGAAGCCTGCCCGGCCACCAGGAACAAGGCCCGAGCCTCCCCGGCGGTCAACCCGGACAGGTCAGTCCGCGCCCCGCCCACGAGCCGCCACCCACCACCCCGCCCCTGCACGGAGTACACGGGCACCCCGGCCATCCCCAGGGCGTCCAGGTACCGCCGAGCAGTCCGCTCGGACACCTCCAACTCCTCAGCGACCTCCGCAGCGGTCACCTGCCCACGCCGTTGCAGCAGGAGCAGCACAGCCACCAGCCGATCAGTTCCCACGTCACTGAGATTCGCACGAAAACCGGTCACGAGCTGACCGGTTTGACTGGCCAAGATCCGTGCCATGACCTTCCCCGAACCGACCATGGTCCCCGTCAACGGCGTGGAACTCGAAGTCTTCGAAGCCGGCACCGGAAAGCCCGTGATCCTCTGCCACGGCTGGCCGGAACACGCCCACTCGTGGCGCCACCAGATCCCCGCCCTGGTCGAGGCAGGCCACCACGTCATCGCCCCGAACCAGCGCGGCTACGGCAACTCGTCCCGCCCGCCCGAGGTGACGGCCTACGACATCAAGCACCTGACCGGCGACCTCGTCGCACTCCTCGACCACTACGGCTACGACGACGCCACCTTCATCGGCCACGACTGGGGCGCGTACGTCGTCTGGAGCCTGGCCGTCCTGCACCCGGCGAGGGTCAACAAGGTGATCAACCTCAGCCTGCCCTACCTCGACCGCACGGCAATGCCGTCCATCGACTTCATGGAAAGCGTGCTCGGCAGCGACTACTACTTCGTCCACTTCAACCGCCGCCCCGGCGTGGCCGACGCCCTGTTCGACGCGAACACCGCCCGCTTCCTCGGCAACCTCTACCGGGAGCTGGCTTCCACCACCCCGCTGGTCGACCTCGCCACCGCGGAATCCGTGCCCGGCGAACCCGTGTTGAACGACGAAGAACTGGCCGTCCTCGTCGCCGCCTTCGAATCGTCCGGCTTCACCGGCGGCATCAACTGGTACCGCAACTTCGACCGCAACCTGGACCTGCTGGCCGCCGTGGACCCGATCGTGCGGCAGCCCGCGCTCATGATCTACGGCGACCGCGACACCATCCCTCCGTCACCGACCCTGAAGGACTTCGTGCCCGGCGTGGACGTGCTCAGCCTGGACGCCGGCCACTGGATCCAGCAGGAGCGCCCGGAGGAGACGACCCAGGCGATCCTGAAGTGGCTCGCCGACTAGAACCGGCACCACTTCTGCGCATTCCCTGAAAACGAAACAGGCGCAGACCGTGCGGCCTGCGCCTGTTTCACGATTTCGTGCATGCACTTCCTCGGCGGAGCCGAGAGAACCCTGGCCTTCACCACCATGCCGCCACTTTGCTCCACAAGAGACTCCGAGCAGCGCGGGCACAGCTTCAGGGAAATTCCAGGTGATATGGCAGACGCCCTCCTGCTGATGAGGGACCTGTTCACCGTTCTGCCGAGCAGCTCACCAACCACCCGAACAACCAGCCATAAGTCGCCGGGGACACTCGATGTAACAGTCGGCGCACCAGAGACGACTGCCCTACCGGGAAGTGCATTCCTTTTGGAGGGCGAACTCGAATGGTCGACGCGAACATAAGCGCATCTCTCCCCAAGTCACTCGTCAAGCGACTCGTCAACGTTGATCGCGGACGAGAAATGAACCTCTACTGCCCGCATTGCGAAGAAATCAGAAAGTCGACGACGGTGAGCTGGGCGCACGGCGACAAGGACGTCGTTTCCTTCATCATCAACAACATCAACAACTACAACCCCCTTCTGAACATGCTCGCCGGCAACCCGGCGGTCTGCCACAGCTGCAAGCGCATGTTCACCTACTGACGCCCGAACTCCCGCCAGAGCTGTTCGACCGGGACACTCCGCGAAGCACCGGATGCCACTGGGGCGAGCTTGCTCGGCTCACCAAGCCCCCCACGCCGTCGACGAGAAGGGCGTGACGATCAGAGGCAACCGCCCAAGTCGCTGAGAACAGCAAGAAGCCCGTTTGATCGAGCACTTCTGCTCGATCAAACGGGCTCTCATTTCAAGTGGAGCTGAGGGGACTCGAACCCCTGACCCTCACACTGCCAGTGTGATGCGCTACCAGCTGCGCCACAGCCCCTTGAAGGTCCACGTTCCCGGCGGGTTTCCCCGTCGTTCTCGTGTGGCAATACCGTACATCACCTGTGCCACAAGATAAAAATCGGGGGTACCCAAAGCGCATTCGGCCTGGTAGGACCGGGTGATGACCGCCGGAGCACCGTTCGACCCCAAGATCGGGAGCATGGCCCCCGAGGCCCTGCGCGAGCTGCAGGAACAGCGGCTGCAAGCCATGATCGACCTCCTGCTCACCACCGACAACCTTCAGGCGAGAAGACTGAGGGAGATCGGCGTGACGCGCGGCACAGATGTGCGGCTCGACGAGATCGATCGCCTGCCCACGATCAGCAAGCAGGACCTGTGGGACCACTACCCGTTCGGGCTTCGCGTCGCGCCACAAGAAGACATCGTCTGCGTGCACGGGTCGTCGGGCACGGGTGGCCGGCCGACCCTCATCCCCTACACGGCCAACGACGTGGAGATCTGGTCCGAGGTGATGGCCAGGGCGCTGCACGGGGCCGGGGCCACCAGGACCTCGGTCGTCCACAACGCGTACGGCTACGGGCTCTTCACGGGCGGGCTCGGGGTGCACCACGGCGGGCTCAAGCTCGGAGCGACGGTCGTTCCCATGTCCGGCGGCATGACGGAGCGGCAGGTGCGGCTCATCGAGGACCTGCGGCCGGACGTGTTGTGCTGCACGCCGTCGTACGCGCTGCGGCTGGCGGAGGACCTGGAGCAGGACAACTCCATCGAGGTCGGCATCTTCGGCGCCGAGCCGTGGACGGACGAGATGCGCCAGGAGATCCAGCAACGGCTGGGCATCAGGGCGTTGGACATCTACGGGCTGTCGGAGATCATCGGGCCTGGGGTGGCGTGCGAGTCGCTGGACTCGGAAGGGCTCCTGAACATCGCGGAGGACCACTTCTACCCCGAAACGCAAGACGGCGAGCTGATCTTCACCACGCTCACGAAGACCGGCATGCCGCTGCTGCGGTACCGGACCGGGGACGTGGCGACACTGCACGAACCGAAGAACAGCCCCTTCCGGCGGATGAGCAAGCTCAAGGGGCGCAAGGACGACATGCTGGTCATCCGGGGCGTGAACGTGTTCCCCACGGAGATCGAGGCGGTGGTGCTGGAGCTGGCGAGCCCGCACTACCTGATCGTCGAGGACCGGCGGACGACGACGGCGCGGCTGCACGTGGCGGTGGAGTCCACTGAGGACGTCCGAACCGGACTGGAGAACAAGCTCAAGGAGCGCCTGGGGATCACGTGCCTGGTGCACGTGCTCGAACCCGGCAAGCTGCCGCGCACCGAGGTGGGCAAAGCACAGCGCCTGGCCCGGTGGACCCAGGGCCAGGCGCCGATCGACGGTCTCACTTAGTCAGGTCGGACAGCCAGTTCTTGTTGTCCAGGTCGACGAGCTTGCCGCCGGAGGCGACGCTGGGGGTGCCGCGGAAGCGGCCCGTCTCGGCGTCGCGCAGGGCGGGGTCGTTGCTGGTCTTGGACATCAGCTCGTCCAGCTGCGACTTGTAGGTCTGCGAACGCACGCAGGACTCGAAGCCCGCCGCGGTGACGCCCACGTCCTTGCCCAGCTTGATGAGCTGGTCCTGGGTGTAGCCGGCCTCGCCCTCCTCGGGCTGCTTGGCGAACAGGGCGGCGTGGAACGCGTTGAACTTGCCGTCGTCGGCGACGCACAGGGCGGCGTTGGCCGACTCCGTCGAGTAGCCCTCGGGGCTCGACATGCGGTTCAGCATCGGCAGGATGTTGTAGCGGATCTTGACCTTGCCGTCCTCGACCGCCTTCTTGATGTCGGTGCCGTAGGTCTTCTCGAACGTGCCGCAGATCGGGCACAGGAAGTCCTCGTACACGTCGACCGTCACGGTGGCGGTGTCCTTGCCGACGAGGACGGTGTTGCCCTCGCGGACGGCGGGCGCCGAGATCGTGTGGTCGGCCGGTGCCAGCGGGATGGCCTCCGTGCCGGTCGTCGACGGCTTCATCTGCTGGAAGACGACGTACCCGATCACGGCGACGGCCAGCACCGCGACCACGGCGATGCCGGCGATGACCTTCGTCCGGTCCGAACCGCCACCCGTGCCGCGCGCCGCAGCCACCGCCATCGCGGCCTGCTTCTTCTTCCGCGCACTGCGCTCTGCTCCACCCACGGCGACGAGGGTAGCGACACAAACTAAAAGAAAGCTGAGCGCGCAATCACGCTTCCGGGTGACGCGGCTTGCCACCGACCCGTTCGCCGGTCGGGACCTCGGCACTCTCGTCCAGCGCACCGCACTCCGGCGCCACCGCGGCGGCCGTGTGCTCCTCCTCATGTGTGGGCAGGGTCTCGGGCGCGGCGAACCAGAACAGCACGGACAGCAGCAGCGCGGCACCGGTGATGGCGAACGAGGCCTCGAAGCCGAACGAGTCGGCGAGCAGGCCCGCGCACATCGGCCCGATGATCGCGCCCAGGTCCGTCACCATCTGGAACCCGGCGAGCACCGGCCCGCCCTTGCCGCGCGCCCCGATGACGTCCGCCACCACGGCGTTCTGCGGCGGGTTCAGCAACCCGGCGCCGGCGCCCGCGACCAGCGAGGCCGCCATGAACGTCCACAGGTCGCCGCTGAAGCCCATCCAGACCGTCGCGAGGCCGCTGATGACCAGCCCGGCGATGGCGACGGGCTTGCGGCCGCGGGTGTCGGCGATCTTGCCGGACAGGAACAGCATCGCCGCGTTGCCGGCCGCGAACACCGACATCGAGATGCCCGCGACGGCCGCGCTGTGCTCCAGCGCCTCGATCACGAACACCGGCACGAGCGAGATCCGCACGCCGAACACGGCCCAGCCGTTGGCGAACCCGGACGCCAGCGCCGCGCGGTACGCACCGTGCCGAGCGGCCTCCCGCACGGTCATCGGCGTCTCGGTGTTGGTGCGGTCGATCTCCACCAGCGTCGAACGGCGCAGGAAGAACCAGACCACGAACGCCGCGAGGCACAGCAGCAGGCCGTACGACACGAACGGCACCCACAGCCCGAACGGCACGAGCCCGGCGCCGACGATCGGCCCCGCGATGTTGCCGATCAGGAACCCGGCCGCCCACATCCCCGAGGCCCGCCCGCGCATCGGCGCCGGCGTGATCCGGATCAGCAGCCCCAGCGCCGCGACCGTGAACATCGTCGACCCGACCCCGGCCAGCGCCCGCCACGAGAGCATCTCGGCGTAGCTGGACGAGAACCCGCACATCGCCGTGCCGACGGCGACGATGAGGATGCCGACGATGTACACCCGAGGCTCGCCGAACCGGTTGACCAGCTTGCCGCTCACCGGCGCGAACGCCAGCCGAACGAACGCGAACGCGCTGATCAGGGCCGCAACAGCCGTGTGACCGACACCGAACGATGACGCGTACACCGGCAGAACGGGTGCCACGATCCCGAATCCCACGGCGATGATGAAGCTCGCCGCGACCAGAACCCACACCTCGACCGGTAACCGCTCCCGCACAAAGCCTCCCTTAGCCCTGCTAAGGATATGTCACGCGGCAACTAAGTAACTCAGTCGAGCAGCTCATCAACCCTGCGTACATATGCGGTCACGGGATACGCCGCAACGAACCCGCACGCCTCGGCGAACCGCTCCCCTGGCCCCTCGTCCACCTGCGACGCGACCAACATCGCCCCAGCCGAACGCAACGCCGACACCGCGGACACCACCAACGACCGCCCCACGCCCCGACGCCGCCGCGCCGGACGCACCACGCACTGCTCGACCAGGCCCACACCGCGTTCGGCGAACCCCGACGCGAATCCGCCGATCCGGTCGCCGTCGTCCACCACCAGGAGCAAACACCGCGGGTCGTCCAATCGATGCCCGAGCCAGCGCCCCAATCGTTCACGGTTGCCGACCAACTCGTCCGACAGCAGCTCCACGATCCCCAGCAGATCCGCGTCGACAGCCCGCCTGACCTCGCCGGACACCGAAGCCTCACCCCGGTGCACGACCGTCAGCAGCTCCTCGACGGCGTACCAGCCGGAGTCGTCGGCGATGCCCTCGATCTCGTCGACGGTCGTCGGCGACGCGTACACGACGGCCTCGGCGCGCCCCACGTCCGCGAACGTCTGCTCCAGCTGCAACAGCGTCGACGCGACCTCGACCGACGTGCCGTCCAGCGCGCAGCCGAAGTTGCCGGACGGCAGCGGGTTCTCGCGGTTGATCACCACGGCCGCGCTGCCGACCTTGCCGATCTTGCCGTACCGAACCGCACCGGACGCGAGCCGCGCGCCCTCCACCAGGATCGCGAGCGACCGCGACTGGTACGGGTCGAGCAGTTCCGGGTCGTCGGGGTCGCGCAACGGGTCAACCAACGCGGCGGTCCTTCCACTGGGCACCTGGACGCAACGCGCAGTCCAACAGGAACACGCCAATCGTCGCCCATGCGAACGGCGCGAGCACCGCCGAGGCCTCCGGCTGCCCGATCCGCCGCACGAACTCGCGGTGCGACACGGCCTGCGCGCACCACGCGAGCCACGACCACGGCGAACGCCACCGCAGCACCGGGACCAGCCCGTACGCGAGGTGCAGCAGCCCGGCGGCGACCAGCAGCGGACGCCCCCACGGCCCGAACATCTCCCGGAACGCCGGCTGGATGCTCTTGCGCAACGACCGCCAGCAGTCGCCGAACGTGTCGATGCCCGAGGTCGTCAGCAGCATCGAGGCGTCGACGAACCTCGTCACCCCGCCGGAGTCCCTGATCAACGTCGCCAGCCCGACGTCGTCCGCGTGCGTCCCGGCCAGCGCCCGCCAGCCACCGGCGGCCTCGAACACCGAACGCCGCACGAGGATGCAGTGACCGACCGCCAACGCCGTCGGCCCGCGCCCGTCCGGCGGCGACCCCTCGAACACCAGCGCGTTGAACGCGGGCAGCAGGAACCACCAGGCCGGACCGACGCCACGCCCGGACGACGACACGAGGTCGGCGCCCAACGCGTGAGCCGACGCCACCAGCCGTCCCACCAGGTCAGGCGCACACGTCACGTCGGCGTCCACGAACAAGAACCACTCTTCGTCCTGAGCGGCCCCCACACCGAGATGCATCGCGTGCGTCTTCCCGGCCCACCCCTCGGCAGGCCCGGCAGACTCGATCACCTCAGCCCCGAGAGACCGCGCAACGTCAGCGGTGCCATCAGAAGAAGCGTCATCCACGACCACCACGCGCACACCGGGCCGGCCGACCAGCCCGGGCAGCAGCCGCGGCAACGTCGACGCCTCGTCGCGTGCCGGAACCACGGCCAGCACGGACGCCTCCCGGGACGCCGTCGACACCTCGGGCACGTGCTTCCACTGCGCGACCGTCCGCCCGGACCGCAGCACGGACGCGACCGCGGACACCACGCCGATCATCCCCATCGGACAACCCTGACACACTCACGGACGTGGACCTGCCTGATCTCCCGGTGAAATCCGTGATCCCCCAGCTCCTGGAGCAGCTCCAGGAGCGAGGAGCGGCCGTGCTGGTCGCGCCCCCGGGAACCGGCAAGACGACGCTGGTCCCGCTCGCCCTCGACGGCAAGGTCGTCGTCGCCGAACCGCGCCGGATCGCCGCACGGGCCGCCGCCGCGCGGATGGCGAGCCTGCTGGGCGAACCCGTCGGCCACACCGTGGGCTACTCGGTCAGGGGCGACCGCAAGACCAGCAGGCACACCCGCATCGAGGTCGTCACGAGCGGCCTGCTCGTCCGCCGGCTCCAGCACGACCAGGAGCTCAGGGGCGTGGGCACGGTCCTGCTCGACGAGTGCCACGAACGCCACCTCGACGCCGACCTGCTGCTCGCCCTGCTCCTCGACGCCAAGGCAGGCCTGCGCCCCGACCTCAAGCTCCTCGCGACGTCCGCAACGGTTGCCGCGCAAAGACTCTCGGACCTGCTCAACGCTCCGGTCCTGACCTCCGAGTCGCGCATGTTCCCGACCGAGATCACCTACGTCGCCCCGGCGCGCAACGAGCACATCGAGAACACCGTCGCGCGCGCCATCCACAAAGCACTGTCCGAAGTGGATGGCGACGTACTGGCGTTCCTGCCGGGTGTCAAGGAGATCAACCGCACCGCCCGGCTGATCAACGCGGAGACGGTCATCCTGCACGGCCAGCTGAACGCGCAGACGCAGGACGCCGCGCTGAAGCGGGGCGACCACCAGCGGGTCGTGCTCGCCACCAGCATCGCCGAGTCGAGCCTCACCGTCCCCGGCGTGCGGGCGGTCGTCGACGCGGGCCTCGCCAGGGTCCCGCGCGTCGACCACCGGAGGGGCCTCGCCGGGCTGGCCACGATCCGCGTCTCCCAGGCCGTCGCCGACCAGCGCGCTGGACGTGCGGGCCGTGAGGCACCGGGCCGCGTCTACCGCTGCTGGCCCGAACACGAGCACAGCACGCTGCCCCGCTACCCGGAACCGGAGATCAAGACCGCCGACCTCACCCGCCTCGCGCTGGAGCTCGCCGTGTGGGGAACGCCTGACGGCAGCGCGCTGAACTGGTGGGACGCGCCGCCGGAGGGTGCGCTCAAGGCCGCGCAGGAGACGCTGAACGCCATCGGCGCGCTCGACCCGGACCGGCGCGACCGCATCGCGAACGTCGGCCTGCACCCCCGGCTCGGCCGCGCCCTGATCGACGGCAGCGCGCTCGCCGGCAACCGGACCGCCGCCGAGGTCGTGGCCCTGCTCGACGACAGCACGCACCACAACACGAGCTACCTGGCGGACGCGCTGAAGGCCCCCGGCAAGTGGCGCCAGGAGGTCAAGAAGCTCGAAAAGCTCGGCAGCAACCCTCATGGCAACGGCGACCCGGCGCTCGTCGTCGCCCTCGCCTACCCGGAACGCCTCGCGAAGCGCAGGTCCAAGAACAGCAACGTCTACCTGATGGCCAACGGCACGGCCGTCGAGCACACGGACTCGCACAACAAGTGGCTCGCCGTCGCGATCGCCGACCGCGAACCGGGCAGCAAGCACGGCCGCGTCCGGCTGGCCGCCCCCGCCGACGAGGACCTCGCCATCACGGCGGCGGAAGCCCTCGTGCACACCGAGGACGACATCCGCTGGACCGGCGACGTCGTCGCGAACGAGGTCCGCAAGCTCGGCGCGATCACCCTCGACGAACGCCCCCTCAACGACCTCGCCAAGTCGCAGCAGGCACTCCGGCTGGGCCTCGAAACCGAGGGACTCGGCCTGCTCAAGTGGCCGGACAGCGCCGTCAAGCTCCGCGAGCGGATGGCGTTCCTGCACCGCACCCGCGACTGGCCGTCGGTCGCGGACGAGGACCTGATCCGCAAGATCGACCTCGGCAAGGCCAAGAAGCGCTCGGACCTCGCCAAGATCGACACCACCGCGTTGCTGCGCGCCCTGCTGCCGTGGCCGGAGGCGGCGGACTTCGACAAGCTCGCGCCGGAACGGATCGGGCAGGGCAAGGTCGACTACACGCAGGACCAGCCCGTTCTCTCGGTCCGCATCCAGGACGCCATGAAATGGGCCGACACACCCGAGATCGCCGGAATTCCGGTGGTGGTGCACCTGCTCTCGCCGGCGGGCCGCCCGACGGCCGTGACCAGCGACCTCAGGTCGTTCTGGCGCAACGGCTACCTGCGGGTTCGCAGCGAGCTGAAGGGCCGTTATCCCAAGCACCACTGGCCGGAACGCCCCTGGGACAAGAGCAAGAAATCACTTTGAACCATTAGGAATCGAACAACGTTAATCTCTCTTATGGCGCACATCGCGATCTTCCTGATGCCCGAGCGAGGACACTTCCTGCCCGCGCTCGGCATGATCGCGGAACTCGTGCGCCGGGGCCATCGGGTGAGCTGTCCCGCCACCCCGCGGTTCGCCGCCGCCGTGACGGAGTGCGGCGCGACCGCGATCCCCTGCGAGTCCACGCTGCCCGACGACCTGCCCGGCTCGTTGCTCGACGCCGCCCGGCTCGCGCTGACCGAGGCGGAGTCGGCGCTGCCGCAGCTCGAGGACAGGTTCCGCGACGACCCACCGGACTTCGTCGTCTGGGACATCGCGGCCTGGTCCGGCGGCGTCATCGCGCACCGGCTGGAGGTGCCGAACGCGCTGCTGGAGGTGCTGCTGACCAGCAACGAGCACTGGTCGCTCGGCACCGAGGTGATCCCGCCGCGCACGTTCGACCCCGCCGCCGTCCGGTTCTTCACCCAGGTGCACGCCTTCATCGGCAGTTCGCTGCCCGAGTTCGTGGCAGGCGCGCGCCGCCGGATCGCCTTGTTCCCCAGGGAGTTCCAGCCGCACGGCCACACGTTCGGCGAGCACGTCGCGTTCGCCGGCCCGTGCCTCACCGAACGTGAGTTCCAGGGCGCCTGGGAACCTCCGGCCGACCGGCCCGTCGTGCTCGCCACGACCGGCACGCAGGTGTGCGCGGACGCGGCACGGGGAATGCCGTGGCACCTGGTGACCAAGGGCAAGGTGCTGAGTCCCGCGATGAACGTCGAGACGCACGACGAGGTGCCGCAGCTCGCGGTGCTCAAGCACGCCAGTGTGTTCGTGACGCGCGGCGGCATGGGAGGTGTGATGGAGGCGTTGCACCACGGCGTTCCCATGATCGTCGTGCCGCACATGACCGACCAGCGGCTCAACGGCCAGCGCGTCGAGGAGCTCGGACTCGGTGTGCTGCTCGACACCGTGACCGTCGAGGGGGTGCGCTCGTTGGTGAGTCAGCTGTCGTCGGACTCCGCGATCTCCGCTCGCGTGAAGGACATGCAGCGGATGATCCACCGGGCGGGCGGCAGCGCGGTCGCCGCGGACGTCGTCGAAGAGGAGCTGGCGCGGTGAGACGGATCTGGGACGACGCTGTCCGAACGCTCGGCGGGGCACCGGACGCGGGTGACCTGATGGAGCGCTACGCCGAACCGCACCGGACCTACCACAACACGTTCCACGTGGTGTCGGTCGTGCGTGACTCGTCGGCGCTGGCGGACGCGTTCGCGTTCACGGTGGAAGAGCGCGCGATCCTCGCTCTCGCCGCCTGTGCGCACGACGTGATCTACGACAGCAAGCCCGGCGAGGACGAACGCGCGTCGGCCGCGTGGGCCCGCGAACGCCTAACGGGCCTGGAAGAACCGCACATCGCGCGCGTCGAGTCGTTGGTGCTGGCCACGATCATGCACTCGTCGGACGACCCGCTGGCGCACCTGCTGCTCGACGCCGACCTCGCGATCCTCGGCTCGGAGCCGGACCACTACGAGCGGTACAGCGCGGCCGTGCGGCAGGAGTACGCGCAGTACGACGACGAGACGTGGCGCGCGGGGCGGGCGAAGGTGCTGAAGACGCTGCTCGACCGCGAGGTGCTGTTCGTGACCGAGCCCGCGCGGCAGCTGTGGGACGCCGCCGCGCGGACCAACCTGGCCCGTGAACTTCAGTCCCTCGCGTAGAGCACCTTCGTGGCAGTGGTGAAGCGCTGCACGGTCTCCGGGATCGGCTCGATCCCGATGCCCGGCCCCGTCGGCACGTGCATGAAGCCGTCCTGGAGCTCGAACGGCTCGGTGAGGTCCTCGGCGAAGTAGCGGCGGGACGCCGAGACGTCGCCGGGCAGCACGAACCCGGGCAACGCGGCGAGCGCGAGGTTCGGGCCGCGGCCGACGCCGGTCTCCAGCATCCCGCCGCACCACACCGGAATCCCGTGCGCGACGGCCACGTCGTGGATCCGGCGCGCCTCCAGGTAGCCGCCGACCCGCGCGGGCTTGACGTTGATCACCCGGCACGCGTCGAGCGCGATGGCCGTCGCCGCGTCCTTGGCCGAGGTGATCGACTCGTCCAGGCAGATCGGCGTGCGGATGCGCTGCGCCAGCAGGGAATGGCCGCGGATGTCGTCCTCTTCCAGCGGCTGTTCGATCAGCAGCAGGTCGAACTCGTCGAGCCGGCGCAGGTGTTCGGCGTCGGCCAGCGCGTACGCGGTGTTGGCGTCGACCTGCAGCAGGACGTCGCCGAACCGTTCGCGCACGGCCCGCACCGGCTCGACGTCCCAGCCCGGTTCGATCTTGAGCTTGATCCGCGCGTAGCCCTCAGCCAGGTAGCCCTCGACGTCGTCCAGCAGCTCGGGGATCGAGTTCTTGATCCCGACCGACACGCCCGCGGGGACGCGGTCGGCCGTGGCACCGAGGTACGTCCCGATCGACATCCCGAACGACCGCAGCTCGGCGTCCAGGATCGCGGTCTCCAGCGCGGCCTTCGCCAGCTTGTGGCCCTTGATCGCGTGCGTCCTGGGCGCGACCTCGGCGGACGTGATCTCCGGCGTCACCCGCGGCACGAGGTGCTGGTCCAGCACGAGTTCCGCGGCGCCGACGAACTCCGAGCAGTACAGCGGTTCGGGGTCGGCCGCGAACTCCGACCAGCCCTCCGCCGCGTCCGTGACGACCCGCAGCAGGAACGTGTCCTTGGTCGTCATCGTGCCGAACGACGTGCGGAACGGCGTCACCAGCGGAATCGCGACGTGCAGCAGGTCGATCCGGTCGATCCTCACGGCCGCTCCAACTCGTACCAGCCCTCGCGGGACATCGACGTGGCCACGTAGCCCTGCGCGAACGCGTCCACGAACACCCCGCGCACCGCCTCGCGCCACTGCCTGGCCAGCTCGGGCGAATCCTTGCGCACCTGCACGACGTCCCGCGGCACGCGGCACCAGATCCGGTCGCCGTCGGTGCGCGCCAACGGTTCCCCGTCCGGCGCCTCCCGCGTGACCTCGCCGGACGGCACCGACTCGTGCGGCTCGCGCGCGCCGGTGAGGTCCCACTTCACGGTCAGCCGGTCGCTCTCGTCGCCGTCGTTCACGCCGTCGCGCATCGGCCCGTAGAAGTCCACCGTGTACTCGGTGACCACCGCACCGAGCTTGACCAGGTTGAACCGGGCGTTGCGCGCCACCAGCGGGTCGTACGTCCAGCGCATCGACTTCGCCCCGAGCCCGGCGGCCCAGTCCTTCTGCGCGAGCTTCAACGGGTGACCGACGCCGGGCCGCGCGGACGCAATCATCGAGTACACCGATCCGTCCGGGCAGAAGAGGCCGGTCGTGGCGCCGATCAGCTCGTCGCCGTCGAACGCCCCGATCGTCGCGCCACCCGCGTGCCGGATGCAGTGCAGCGTCTCCGACGACAGGACGTCCTCGGTCGCGTCCCAGACCTCGGCGTAGTACGCGCTGACGCGAGCGATGCCACCGACGTCAGTGATCACCTGGAACCGCAAGGCGTGCCTTCCTGACGCTGTAAGCGAAGTAGATGACGAACCCGAGGGCCATCCAGGCGAGGAACGCGATCCACGTGTCCAGCCCGAGGCTGAAC
The DNA here is from genome assembly GCF_042721395.1 of Lentzea sp. NPDC058450. Classification (NCBI taxonomy): domain Bacteria; kingdom Bacillati; phylum Actinomycetota; class Actinomycetes; order Pseudonocardiales; family Pseudonocardiaceae; genus Lentzea; species Lentzea sp. NPDC058450. The sequence goes on along the minus strand of NZ_JBHXLO010000035.1, from coordinate 6,493 downwards.
ATCATGTAGACGCAGAACCCCAGGCCCACCAACGGTGTCACGGGCGACAACGGCACGCGGAACGTGCGCTTCCGCTCCGGTTCGGTGCGACGCAGGATGATCACCGCGATGTTGACCAGCGCGAACGCGAACAACGTGCCGATGCTCGTCGCGTCGGCGAGCGACCCCAGCGGCACGAGCGCGGCCAGCACCGCGATGAACAGGCCGACGATCACCGTGTTCGCGAACGGCACGCCGGTGCGCGGGCTGAGCCTGGCGAAGATCGACGGCACCAGCCCGTCCCGCGACATCGCGTACAGGATGCGCGTCTGTCCATAAAGCACGGTCAGCACGACACTCGTGGTCGCCACGACAGCACCGATCGACAGCAGGATCGGCCAGATCGCGCCGTCGACGTTGTCCGTCAGCACCCGGCTGAGCGCGGCCTCCGTGCCCTCGAACGTCTGCCACGGCATCGCGCCCACCGCCGCCAACGCCACCGCGCAGTACAGCGCGGTGATCACGACCAGCGAGATGATGATCGCCCGCGGCAGGTCGCGCTGCGGGTTCTTGGCCTCCTCACCGGCGGTCGAAGCGGCGTCGAACCCGATGTAGGAGAAGAACAACGTGGCCGCGCCCGCGCTCATGCCCGCGAGCCCCAGCGGGAACAGCGGCTGCAGGTTGCCGGCCTTCAACGCCGTGAACGCGACCGCGCAGAACATCAGCAGCGCGCCGACCTTCACCCACACCAGGATCGTGTTGGTGCGCGCACTGCCCTTGGCGCCGCCGAGCAGCACGACCATCGCGATCACGACCACCACCACGGCGGGGATGTTGATGATCCCGCCGGCGCCCGGCGGCTGGCTCAGCACGTCCGGGATCCGCAGCCCCGTCACGAGGTGCAGCAGCTCGTTGACGTACTGCCCCCACCCGACCGCGACGGCCGCCACCGACACCCCGTACTCCAGCACGAGACACCAGCCGCAGACCCACGCGACGATCTCGCCGAGCGTCGCGTACGTGTACGAGTAGGACGAGCCGGACGCGGGGATCAGGCCCGCGAGCTCGGCGTACGACAGCGCGGAGAACAACGCGGTGATGCCGGCCAGCACGAACGACAGCACGATGGCGGGCCCGGCGAGCGGCACCGCCTCCCCCAGCACGACGAAGATGCCGGTGCCGAGCGTGGCCCCGATGCTGATCATCGTGAGGTGCCCGACACCCATGGTGCGCTTGAGTTCGCTGCCGGGATGAGTCAGCTGGTCGATCGGCTTGCGCCGCAACACGCGCGCCCCGATGCGCTGTTCGTTGCTCATCAGGACAACATAAACCCCTGATATGTAGCTATCTGCCACCAACGGGGCGGAACGTGCGGCGGTACGTGTCCGGCGGCACACCGACGGTCCGGTGGAAGTGCCGCCGCAACGTCGTGGCCGTTCCCATCCCGGACGCCTCGGCGATCTGGTCGACGCTGTCGTCCGTCATCTCCAGCAGCTCCTGCGCGCGCCGGATCCGTTGCGTGTGCAGCCACTGCAACGGCGTGGTGCCCGTCACCGCCCGGAAGAGCCGGGCGAGGTGCCGCGAGCTCATGTTGGCCTGCCGCGCCAGGTCCTCGACGGTGATCGTCTGGTCGAACCGCTTCGACACCCAGTCGAACAGCTCGGTCAGCGGATGGCCCTCGCCCGACGGCACCGGCGCCAGCACGAACTGCGCCTGCCCGCCGTCCCGGTGCGGCGGCACGACGAGCCTGCGCGCCGCCGTGTTGGCGGTGGCGGTGCCGAAGTCGCTGCGGATCACGTGCAGGCTCAGGTCGATCGCCGCCGCCTTGCCCGCGCTCGTCAGCACCTGACCGTTGTCGACGTACAGCACGTCGGGGTCGACCTCGACCCGCGGATACCGCCGGGCCAGCTCGTCGGTGTGCCCCCAGTGCGTGGTGGCCCGCAGCCCGTCCAGCAACCCGGCCTCGGCCAGCACGAACGCCCCCGTGCACAACGACACGATCCGCGCGCCCTGGTCGTGCGCGGCCTTCACGGCCTCGACGAGATCGAGGTCGAGCGGCTGCTCCACGTCCTCGATGGCAGGCACCACGACGGTGTCCGCGTTCTTGAGCCCGCCGAGCGGAAGGTCGGGTTCGAGCGTGAAGCGCCCGACCCGCACCGGTGCGTTGCCGCAGATCCTGACCTCGTAGTCGAGCTGCGGCGCGGTGAAGATCTCGTACGTGGCGGTCAGCTCGAAGTGCAGCATCCCGCTGGTGACGGCGAACGCGAGCATGTCCGAAAGTGTACGCATCGTGTCGTTCCAGACACTAGCTCGTTGCTGCTTCCGCGGCTTGACTGGTCCACATGGGACACAAGATCGCCGTGTACGGCGCGTCCGGCACCACAGGCCGTTTCGTGCTGGCAGAACTGGAGAAGCGCGGCCACACCGCGCTGCCCTTCGGCCGTGCGCAAGCCACCGCCGACGACCCGGCCGCCCTGGACCGAGCGCTGACGGGCGCCGCCGCCGTGATCAACACGGCGGGCCCGTTCGCGATCACCGCCGCGCCGCTGCTGTCCGCCGCCGAACGCGCGGGTGTGCCGTACGTCGACGTGGCGGCCGAGATCGAGGCGAACGCGGACACGTTCGCCCGCGGCGCCTCGATCCCGGCGGTGCCCGCGATGGCCTTCTTCGGCGGCCTGGCCGACCTGCTCGTCACCGCCGCGATAGGCACGTGGACGTCCGCCGACTCCGCCCACGTCGCGTACGGCCTGAGCGGCTGGCAACCCACCGCGGGCACGCTCGCCGCGGGCCAGGTCTCCCACGACCGGCGGGCCGGCCGGCGCGTCCGGTACGTCGACGGTGCCCTGAGCTACCACGACGCCGCCCCACCGACCCTGACCTGGGAGTTCCCCGGCGGCCCCCGCCAGGTGATCGGCGAGTTCTCGATGGCCGACGTGGTCACGATCCCCAGCCACCTGAACATCCCGTCCGTGACCGACTACATGTCGGTGAGCGCCGCCGAAGGGCTCCGGTCCGCCACCCCGCGCACCGAACCGGAGTCCTTCGTGGTCGACGTCCGCGTCCGGTCAGGTTCGGAGGAACGCCGCCTGACCGCCGCCGGCCGTGACATCTACGCCGTGAGCGCCCCTCTGGCCGTGGAGGCCGTGGAACGCCTGCTGTCCGGGCGTTTCCACGGCACCGGCGTCGCGTCGGCCGGCGCGATGTTCGACGCCCCCGACTTCCTCGCCGCCCTGTCCGATGTCATTCAGTCCAGGCACTGTTCGTGATGATGTCGACGAAGTCCTTGCGCCGGAACGACTTGTCGAAGTGCGCGAGCACGTCGTCGTTCATCGTCCCGTACGTCGTGTCCGGCCGATGGGCCATCCCGTCGTAGAAGGCCTTCAGAATCCGGTTCTTGAAGTCGGGCCGGGGATGCGCGGCCACCACCTCGGCCCGTTGCTGCTCGGTGAGCTCGTCCAGCCCGATGCCCAGCACGTCGGTCTTGACCCCCAGCGCCACCGCCACGACCTCCGGCGACAGGTGCATCGGCACCTCGGGCGTCGTGTGCAACGCGATGGCCAGCCACACGGTCCGAGCGTCCTCTTCGGACCGTCCGTGCTCCAGCAGGAACGTCCGAGCCGCCTCGGCCCCGTCGATCTCGAACCGGGCGTCCTTCGACGCGTACGACTCCGTGAGCCCCAGGTCGTGGAACAACCCGCCCACGTAAGCCAACTCGAGATCGACGTCCAACCCCCGTTGAGCCGCCTTCAACGCGCCCCACAGGAACACCCGCCGCGAGTGGTGGAACAACGTGTCGTCGGTGACCTCGCGAACGAGCTCGGTAGCCGCCCGCGCCAACTCCGTGTCAGGAACAACCACACCTGCGATGACCTCTGCCATGCCGCCCATGCTCGGCCCGCCGCGCCAGGCCTCCCACCGTCAATCCCGACGCACACCCCACAGATCCGGACCTCACCCGCGAGTGCTCCCGAACCGCGCCCGGTACTCACTCGGCGACGCCCCGAACCGTGCCACGAACACCCGCCGCATCGTCTCGGAACTGCCGAACCCGGCCAACTTGGCCGTCCGAGCCACCCCGTGCCCGGCGTCCAGCAGCGCCTTCGCGTGATCCAACCGAACCTGCTCCACGAACCGAGCAGGCGTCGTCTCCAACTCGCCGGCGAACAACCGAGCCAGATGCCGGGCACTGACCCCGACCCGAGCCGCCAACGCGGCGGCGCTGTGATCGAGCGCAGGCTGAGCCGACACCAGATCCACCACCTCGCGCAACAAGGGCGTGCCAGGCCGCCGGACCTCCAACGGCGCCGAGAACTGCGACTGCCCACCGGGCCGCTGCATGAACATCACCAGACTCCGCGCGACCGTCCGAGCCAGGTCGGCCCCGTAGTCCTGCTCGACCAACGCCAACGCCAGGTCCATCCCAGCCGACACCCCGGCCGAGGTGAACACCCCACCGTCCTCGACGAAGATCGCGTCCGGCACCACCTCAACCGCGGGATACCCCCGGGCCAGCCGAGGCGCCTGCTTCCAGTGCGTGGTGGCCCGCCGCCCGTCCAGCACCCCGGCAGCGGCCAACGCGAACGACCCGGTGCAGATCGACACCAGCCGCCGAGCCCGAGGCCACAACACCTGAACGGCCTCGACCAGTTCCGGCGGCACGCCCTGTCTCACGAGCACCTCGCCACCGGCAACAACAACGGTGTCCACCGCGCGAACGCCAGCCGCGTCACCATCAACGGGCAACCGAATCCCGACAGACGTCAGCACGGACTCACCGGACGGCGACACGTACTCGATCGAGTAGTCGGCGCCAGCCGCATTGGCCTCGGCGAACACCTCAGCGGGCCCGGTGACGTCCAGCATCTTCGTCCCGTCGAACACGACGAACACCACCGACCGGCCACCGCTCACCCGGCCAGCATGTCAGCCGGGCAACGCCGCGGCAGACCGGAAAGCCCACCGCGGCGCCCCACCTAGCAGGTGATGCTCGCGTGCCCGCCCACCGTCTGGTGCCCGGAGCTGGACGTGAGGATCGTCCGGTAGGTGCCGCTGACGCAGCCGGCAGGCGCCGACAACCACCCGTCACCCGACGCGAAGTTGTTCCCCGCGAACTGCCACCAGGGACCCGTCAGGTGCTTCTGCACGGTGAGCGTCCAGTTGACGCTGCCACCGCAGTCCCACTTCTCACCCCACCCGACCACGTTGCTGCCGGACTTCGCCGGCGGGTACGCCGCGTAGCGGCAGGCCATGGTCTCCACGCCCGCCGCCTCCGCGGAGGCGGGCGCCGCACCCAGCCCGACCGTTCCGAGCGCCACCAGACAACTGACAAAAGTGCTGACCTTCATCGACCGTCCTCCTGACTCGTCCCCCGCCCCGTCGGCGGGTTCGCCACCAACAGTCGAGCCGGACCGAGCCGGCACACCAGAGTCCCACCGTCTCCGGGACGGCCCGTCCCGTTGCGCAACAGCAGGAACACCACTGAGCAAAGTGGACACCGCGAGTGTCCCATTCCGTCCCGGATGTCCTTGGGACACAACGTCACCCGGTCGGCAGCTGCCTCTTCCCCACCTGGCTGCTACCCACACCGAACGACCTGAGCCACCCTGACAGGATGACGAATCCCCAGTCCCCTGACCGAAGACCCGACGACTCGGTCACCAGGTTCCTGGAAGACTTCGCCGCCACCGTCCAGCGCCACAACCTCTCCCTGCGCGCCGCCGAACAACGGGTCCCGTGGTCCAAGTCGACCATCTCCAGGGCCTTGAACGGCACGACGCTTCCCAAGCTGAACCTGGTGCTGGACGTCCTGAAAGCAGCCGGCCTCCCGCCAGAGGAACTGGAACCCTGGAAGACCCGCCACACCGAACTGGCAACGACCAAACCACCCGAGCCGCCGCAAGCACCCCCAGCCCCACCCCGCCGCCCGGCCCTGACCACAGCGGCCGCGGCCCTGACAGCGGCAACCCTGGCAACCGTGACCACCCTGCTGCTCACCCAGGACTCCACCGCGACACCGCAGCAGACCACCCAGCCGACAACGCGCCCCATGGCCCTGGAGGTCCAGAACAAGGTCGCTCTGGGCGCCACTGACCTGAGAGAGGACACGACCCCCGTCTACCTCTCCACGAAGACCGTGGGTTCCTGCGCCCGCAACAACTGCAAGCTGGAAGGAACCGAGGTGACCAGCGGCGCCCTGCTGGTGGCCACCTGCCACACCACCGGCGCGGAACTGGTCAACTACAACCTCGACGCCCCGGACTCGAAGTCAAACCCGAACGCAGCGCGCTCAACCCTCTGGTACCGAGTGAGAACCCCGAACGGCATCTCGGGCTACCTCTCCGAGGTCTACGTACTCCCCAGAGACAGAGGAGGCCTGGGCCTACCACCCTGCTGACCCGTGGGTACCGATGTCGCGAAGCGACGAGCCCACCGAGCCCAACGAGCCCACCGCCCCTGACAGGCCGACGAAGCCGAAGGCGAGGCGGCCGGGGGTCCGGGGGCTTGCCCCCGGCGT
>NZ_JBHXLO010000034.1:0-102725 GCF_042721395.1 Lentzea sp. NPDC058450 | reverse complement strand
CCTCACGCTGCCCAACCGACAACGAACTACCCGAATACACAACACTCCCCGGACGAAGGAACTGGAACCCAGTCCAACTTCCGGGGAGCAGTTCACATGGAAGACCCCCTGAGCCCGAACGCTACTCAGGGGGTCCGACAAGATCAGAACAGCTGCGTCACCGGTCCGGCGACGTCACCGGCGCATGAACGGCGGCACGTCCACCTCGTCGTCCGGGTCGTCCGTGACCGGCACCGGCCGGGACGGCAGCGACCCGTTGGGCGACAGCGACCGGGGCACCGACGGCACGTACCCGTTCCCCTGGGCCGGCGACGGCTGAGGCGGCACGGTGGTCGGCGGCTGCTGCACCGGGGCGGGCTGCACGGGCTGCTGCACCGGCGGCGCCTGGACCACCGGAGGCGGCGGAGGCGGCGCGGTGACCGGCTGCTGGACGTGCGCGACCGGCGCCGCCGTGGCGGAGGCGATCGGCCCGGAAGCGGTCCGGGGCGGCGAGGACAGCGCCGTCGGTTCCAGCTTCTTGTGCGTAGGCCCGCCGCCGTCGAACCCGGCGGCGATGACGGTCACGCGGACCTCGTCGCCGAGGGAGTCGTCGATGACCGTACCGAAGATGATGTTCGCGTCCGGGTGCGCGGCCTCCTGGACCAGCGACGCCGACTCGTTGATCTCGAAGAGTCCGAGGTCGGAGCCACCGGCGATGGAGAGCAGGACGCCGTGGGCGCCTTCCATCGACGCTTCCAGCAGCGGCGAGTTGATGGCCTTCTGGGCGGCTTGGACCGCCCGGCCCTCGCCTCTGGCCGAGCCGATGCCCATCAAGGCAGAACCCGCGCCGGACATGACCGACTTGACGTCGGCGAAGTCCAGGTTGATCAGACCGGGGGTCGTGATCAGGTCGGTGATGCCCTGGACACCGGAGAGGAGCACCTCGTCCGCCGAGCGGAAGGCGTCCATCAGGCTCACGCCGATGTCGCCGAGCTGCAGCAGCCGGTCGTTCGGGATGACGATGAGCGTGTCGCACTCGTTGCGCAGCGCCTGGATGCCGTCCTCGGCCTGCTTGGCGCGGCGCTTGCCCTCGAAGGAGAACGGGCGCGTCACCACACCGATGGTCAGCGCGCCGAGCTTGCGGGCGATCGAGGCCACGACGGGTGCGCCGCCGGTGCCCGTGCCGCCGCCTTCGCCGGCGGTCACGAAGACCATGTCGGCCCCCTTGAGGACCTCCTCGATCTCTTCGCGGTGGTCTTCGGCGGCCTTGTGACCGACCTCGGGGTTCGCTCCGGCGCCGAGGCCGCGGGTGAGCTCACGGCCGATGTCGAGCTTGACGTCGGCATCAGACATCAGCAAGGCCTGCGCGTCGGTGTTCACCGCGATGAACTCGACGCCCTTGAGCCCGACCTCGATCATGCGGTTGACGGCGTTGACGCCGCCACCACCGATGCCGACGACCTTGATCACCGCGAGGTAGTTGTGCGGGGGCGTCATCGGATCCGCCTTCCTGATCGTGGTCCGTGCTGTGGTGCTGGGTGGGGATGCACCCGGATTGAAACTCTCAACCTCTCGTCGAGGTCCAGAGTTATGTCAACCCCATATGTTCCTGCTGGACGGTAAGCACCGGCGGTGCGTCGGTCCAGCAGCCACGCCGTAGGGTCCCAACACTGTGCGCTACTACTCCCCGGTCGTGCCGTCAAGTAGTGCGCACGGCCCTGAGGACGACGCCCCACAAGCCTAGTCGGACCTCGAATCGGAGATCGTCTCGCCCGCCCTAACCGCGATTTTCTGTCAGGGGTCCCCGCTAGCGTCGAGGCATGGGGATGAAATTGCTGGGCATCGCGCTGAGCGCGATCGCCCTGGGGGCGGTGATGGTCGCACCCGCGGGTGCGGCGGAGGACGGCAACGAACTCGTCGAGATCAGGAGCGTCCTGCTCGGCGAGTGCCTGCAGGCGGCGGAGGAGCCGCACCGGGCCACGATGCTGCCGTGCACCGGCGGCAAGGAGCAGTACTGGGAGGTCGTGCCGGTCGGCGAGGGCAGGAACCTGCTCCGCAGCGTCGCGAACCACCGGCAGTGCCTGAGTGAGCGGTACAACTTCTACTACTGCGAGGACGAGGCGCCGCACGGTTTCGCCTCGATGGTGCCGGAGCCTTCCGGTGCCGTGCGCATCAGGTTCGGCGACTCCGACGCCTTCATGAAGGTGTCGAGCCGGACGGACGGCACCCAGGGCGTGCTGATCGTCCCCTGGGGCGAGCGCGACGAGCAGCAGTGGGAGGTGCGCACCGTCGGGACGACGGGGCCGTCTCCCGACACCACGGGCCAGGTGGTGCGGATCCGCTCGGCCGAGACCGAGAGGTACGGCTGCGCCGGCCTGTCCGGCACCAGGCTGCTGCCGGTGCCGTGCGCGGACGTGCCGGAGCAGAGGTTCCAGCGGATCGAGGTGGGTCCGGGCGTGACGGCGTTGCGCAGCGTCGCCAACGGCAAGTGCCTCTCGCTCTGGGGCGCGGGGGCCGTCGAGCCCGAGGTGACGCAGGACTGCGTGCCCGCCGACGCCCGGCAGCAGTGGTCGATCGAGCCCACGAAGCTCGGCTCGGCGCGCCTGCGGAACGCCACGGGCGAGAAGTTCCTGACGCCGGGCACCGGCTGGGTGTTCATGACCGAGCACTACAGCAACACCTGGCAGCAGTGGGACCTGGTGCCGGCCTAGCGGTATGACCGGGGGCGTGGCCGGGTTCGCCCGGCCACGTTCCGAACCGCCGGCCGCCGCGCGTCACCGGCCCGCCCGAACGTCAGCAAGACCGCACCGCAGCAATCCGCCGCGCCGCCAGCCACCCGAGACCAGCACCAGCCACAACCCGACGCCCGACGTGACGCCCGCACCGCAACCCGAGTCACCGTCCAGCAAGCCCGAACGTCAGCGAGACCGCACCGCAGCGATCCGCCGGGCCGCCAGCCGGCCGGAGATCAGCACCGGCGGCACCCCGACTCCCGGCGTGGTGCCCGCGCCCGCGAGCGCCACGTTCTCGGCTCCCCGCACGACGTTGCGCGGCCGGAACGGACCGGTCTGCGCGAAGGTGTGCGCCAGCCCGAACGGCGTGCCCGCCGCGTTGCCCCAGTCGGCCGGCGTCACGAGCACCTCGTCGCGCACCGCCGCGCCGAAGCCGTCCAGTCCGCGCGCCTCCAGCGTGCGGACCAGCTCGTCGCGGTAGCGGGGGCCCACGCGCTGCCAGTCGACTGGACCCACCCGCAGGTTGGGCGTCGGCGCGAGCACGTAGTGCAGGCCGTCCTGGGCGTGCGTCACGAGCAGCGACGGGTCGGACATCAACCGTCCCTTGTGGACGATCTCGTCGAACGTCCCCCGCCACGCCCGCCCGAACAGGATGTTGTGGTGACCGAGGTCCCACGTGCGGTCCGTCGCGGCGTGCAGCACGACGGCGGACGGCGACCAACGCCGAGGCAGCAGACGTCGTGGTGCCTTGCCCAGCAACCGATAGGCGTCCGGCAACTCACACGCCAAAACAACGGCGTCACACGCGATGCGCTCTCCACCGGCGTGCACGGCCACCACACGCGCGCCACTCCACTCCAGCCGTGTGACCGTTGCGTCGTAACGGAACTCCGCACCGTGCTTCACCGCAGCAGCAGCCAACGCTTCAGGAACCGCGTGCATCCCGCCGCGTGGGTAGTACACGCCGGCGATGGTGTCCATGTACGCGATGACCGCGTACGCCGCGAGGGCCTGCTGCGGCGGCACACCGGCGTACAAGGCCTGGAACGAAAAGAGCCGGATCAGCCGTTCGTCCCGCAGGAAACGCCGCAGCTGCGACTCCAGCCGCCCGAACCCGCCCAGCGCGCAGAGTCGCGCCAGCTCCGGCCGCACCAGGTCGAACGGCGAGTCGAAGTTGGCGCCGATGAAGTGCTCGCGCTGCACCGAGTACAGCCCCCCGAGCCACCGCCGCAGCTCCCGGTACCCGGCCGCTTCCCTTGCCCCGCAGACGGTGCGGACCTCGTCCTCCATCGCCGCGGCGTCGGTGTGCACCGAGATCCGCGACCCGTCGGCGAACCGCGCGCGGTAGGCGGGAGCCACGGGGTCGAGCGTCAGCCAGTCCGCAAGCCGTTCCCCCACAGCGTCGAACGCCTCTTCGAGGTACTCCGGCATCGTCAGCACGGTGGGGCCGTTGTCCGCGACGAACCCGCCGACCCGCACGGTCCCGGCCCGCCCGCCAGGGGCGTCACCCTTTTCGACCACCGTGACCCGCCTGCCGGACCCCTGCAGGTGCAACGCGGCTGACAGTCCGGCAAGACCGGCGCCCACAACGACGACGTGGTCCGGCATTGAGTACTTCCTTCGGGTGACAACGATCAATCTGGCTAATACGGCGAGTGGCACTCCGATGAGCACGGTAGTCGTTCATCACCAGGAGGCACGTCTTGGCACCCGCACCCGCGTCCGTGCGTTCGCTCGTCATCGAGGCGATCGTGTTGGAACTCGTCACGAGCAGGCTCGGCAGCCTCGTCGTACGAGCGGCGATGGCGCGCCTGAAGCAGAACGGCTAGCGGCGACCCGAGGAGATTCCCGTGTGCTCCCAACCGATCCACCGGCCCTCGCACCGGCGCCCGCGCCGCTGGCCGACGCCGTCCCGCCCACCGGCACCCCGCCGGTAGCCGCACCGACCGAAGGACCTCCGTGGAACCCATTCCACCGACAGTGGTGAACATCGGGCCCGAGCCGACGCCGAGACGCCGGCCACCGTGGCTCGCGATCGGCTTCGCGCTGGTCGCGCTCACGGCGGGCGGACTCGGCTTCGGGCTCGGCAGAGCCACCGGTCCCGACCTGCTGCGCACGGCCGACACGAACCCGCCTGCGTCGTCGACGACCTCAGGGCCCGCGTCGTTCACGATCGTCGGGTCGATGACTGTGAACGGCAACTGCGGTTCCGGCGGCTACAGCGACATCAGGCTCGGTGGCCAGGTCGAGATCGTCAACCAGGACAACGAGGTCCTCGCCGTCGGAGTGCTCATGACCGGCGTGGGTTCGTGCAAGTTCACCTTCTCCGTGAGCGGCGTCCCCGAAGGAGAGCGGCTCTACGGCACGAAGATCGGCAACGCCAACCGCGGTGTCATCTGGAAGTCGCAGCAGGAAGCCGAAAGCCAGGGCTTCCACCTGACGCTCGGCTAGGAGCCAGGAGCTAGGACACCGTGGCCAGGTCCGGCGACGACACGTCGAACACCAGGCCCTGGCGCGTCAGCAGCACGAGCAGCACGGCCGCCTTGCGCGGCGTGTTCTCGGCACTGCCCCACTTCACCACGCGGTCGCCGGTCAGCGTCAGCTTCACGTCGGCACCGGTCGTCGCCGCCACCGACACCACGTCGGGCCGCAGCTTCTCCGGCAGCTCGTTCATCACGCCGACGACGGCGCGGGTGGCGGGATCCGACGACGACGGCAGGGTGAGCACCAGTTCGGGCACGCCCGGCGCGGCGGCGGGCAGGACCGCGTAGTCCTTGCCGGTGGAGTCGACGAGGTGGAAGCCGTCGGGCAGCTTCACCGAGCCGACCGGGATGCGTTCGGTGATCAGCAGGCGCACGGTGCCGGGGAGCTGGCGTTCCACCTCCACGGCGGCGACGCGCGGGATGCCGGCCACGCGGTCGTGGATCTCCTGGAGGTCCAGGCGGATCAGGGGTGAGCCCGGCTCGATGTCGGCGACGGCGCGGACCTCGTCCTCGGTGAGGGCCGCGTTGCCGCGGACGTCCACCTGCGTCACGCCGAGCAGGGGCGTGAAGAAGACGCAGTAGGCCAGGGCCACCACGGACAGCACTGTCAGGAGCGCGACCAGGCGGCGGCGCAGGATGGTCCTGCGCCGCGCCCGGTACTCGGCGCTCTTCGGTCTCCGGTTCGCGGGGCGAACTCGCGTGGACCTGCCGCGAACCGGTGCGCTCATGACAGCGCGCTGACGATCTCGGGACCGAGCATCGTCACGTCGCCCGCGCCCATGGTCACCACGAGGTCGCCGTCGCGGACCAGCGACGCCACCAGGGCGGGCACGCGGTCGAACGACGGCTCGTAGTGCACCGAGGCCGTGACCTGGTCGGCGATCAACGCGCCGGTCACACCCGGTTCCGGTTCCTCGCGCGCGCCGTAGACGTCCAGCACGACGACCTCGTCCGCCAGCGACAGCGCGGCGGCGAACTCGGTGGAGAACGTGCGGGTGCGGGAGTAGAGGTGCGGCTGGAAGACCACGACCACGCGGCCCGCGCCGGCCACCGGACGAGCGGCGCGCAACTGGGCGTCGACCTCCGTCGGGTGGTGCGCGTAGTCGTCGTAGACCGACACCCCGCCGCCACGGCCCTTGAACTCGAACCGCCGGCGCACGCCACCGAACGCGGCGAGCCCCTCCAGCAGCCCGGTCTGGTCGGCACCGATCTCCAGGCCGGCCAGCAGAGCGGCGATCGCGTTCAACGCCATGTGCTCGCCAGGAACGGCGACGCGGACCTCGACCGGCACACCGTCGATCTCGACCGACGCGAGGCCGCCCGACTCGAACGGCTTGTAGTCGACGAGCTTCGCGTCGGCACCGGCCCGGCCGTACTCGCGCACGCGGATGCCGCGCGCACGGGCCTCGGCGATCAGGCGAGCAGCACCCGGATCGTCCACACAGGACACCAGCACGCCACCCGGAACGATCCGCTCCAGGAACGAGTCGAACACGGCCGTGTAGGCCTCGACGGTGCCGTGGTGGTCGAGGTGGTCGGCTTCCACGTTCGTCACGACGGCGACGGACGGCGAGAAGAACAGGAACGAGCCGTCCGACTCGTCGGCCTCGGCCACGAACACGCCGCCGGTGCCCTGGTGGGCGTTGGCGCCGGACTCGTTCAGGTCACCACCGATGGCGAACGACGGGTCGACGCGGCAGTGCTGCAACGCGACCGTCAACATCGAGGTGGACGACGTCTTGCCGTGCGTGCCGGCGACGCACACGACGCGATGGTCTTCCATCAGCGCGGCCAGAGCCTCGGCACGGCGCAGCACGGTGATGCCACGCTCGCGGGCGGCCGCGTACTCCGGGTTCGTGTCCTTGATCGCGGTCGACACCACGACCTCGGTCGGGCCGCCGACGAGCTGGTCCAGGTTCGCGGCGTCGTGGCCGACGGCGATCCGCGCGCCCTGGGCCCGCAGCGCCAGCACGGTCCGCGAGTCCTTGGCGTCGGAACCGGACACCTGCACGCCGCGCGCCAGCAGGATGCGGGCAATGCCGCTCATGCCGGCACCACCGATGCCGACGAGGTGAACGCGTTCGAGACTCACTTCTTGATCACATCCAGAACGGTGCGGGCCAGGATCTCGTCCGCCTCACGCCGGCCGGTGCCGAGCGTCGCGCGGGACATGTGCGCGAGCCGCTCGCGGTCCGCCATCAGCGGCACGACCAGCGACGCGACCTTCTGCGGCGTCAGCTCCTCGTCGGGCACGAGGATGCCGCCGCCCGCCGAGACGACCGGGCCGGCGTTGAGCGCCTGCTCGCCGTTGCCGATGGGCAGCGGCACGAAGACGGCCGGCAGACCGACGGCCGACACCTCGGCGACGGTCATCGCGCCCGAACGGCACAGCACGGCGTCCGCAGCGGCGTACGCGAGGTCCATGCGCTCCAGGTACGGCACGGGCACGTACGGCGGGCGGCCCGGAACCTGTTGCACGGCAACGGTGTTCTTCGGACCGTACGCGTGCAGCACGCCGACGCCCGCGCGGGCGAACTCGGCGGCGACCGGCGCGACGGCCTCGTTGATCGACCGCGCGCCCTGCGAACCGCCGAACACCAGCAGCGTCGGGGCGTGCGGGTCGAGGCCGAAGAACTGCCGGGCCTCGGCCCGCAGCGCGGCGCGGTTCAGGGACGTGATCGACTGGCGCAGCGGGATGCCGATGATCTGCGCGTCGGTCAGGCCGGAGTCCGGCACGGCCGCGGCGACGTGCTCGGCGAACTTGGCGCCGACCTTGTTCGCGAGACCAGCCTTGGCGTTCGCCTCGTGCACGACGATCGGCACGCGGCCGCGCGCGGCCAGGTACGCGGGCAGCGCCACGTAGCCGCCGAAGCCGACGACGACGTCCGCGCCGACGCGCTCCAGCACCTCACGCGTCTGCTTCACGGCGCCGCGCACGTTCAGCGGCAGCTTCAGCAGGTCGAGGGTGGGCTTGCGCGGCATCGGCACCGGCGGGATCAGCTCCAGCGGGTACCCGCGGGCGGGCACGATCTGGTTCTCCAGGCCGCGCGCGGTGCCGAGCGCGACGACGCGTGCGTCCGGTCGCAGCCGCATGACCGCGTCGGCCAGCGCCAGTGCCGGCTCGATGTGACCCGCGGTGCCACCACCTGCGACCACGACGCACGGACCACTGGGGGCAGGGTGCCCGGTCAAGACTTCTCCCGAATGTGAGTTGATCGATCAGTTGTGTCGCCCGCGACCGCGGGTCGACCGGCCTTGCTCTGAACGGCCCTGTGTCCGCCGCGATTCGCGGCGACGGTACTCCGAAGGCGGAGCGGAGCGTCCAGCCATACGACGTTCGTCGACCACCGGGAGTTGCGCGGTGCGCCTGCCCGGTGCGCGCGGAGGGGTGGAAGGACGGGACGGCTTGCGCTTGGCCGGCGGCCGGTACGCCTCGGGCGCGGGCAGCTTGAGCAGGCCGCCCACCCGGCCGGGGCCGAGCGAGCGCAGCGCCGCGACGGCGTCCGGCTCGTGCCGCGCGCAGTTCGCGAGGATGCCGAACACGACCATGGTCGTGACGACCGAGGTGCCGCCGGAGGAGATCAACGGCAGCGTGAGACCGGTGACGGGGAGCAGCCGCACGACGTAGCCGATGTTGATCGCGGCCTGCGCGACCAGCCACACCGTCAGCGTCGCGGAGACGATCCGGATCCACGGGTCGGTGTTGCGCGACGCCACCCGCAGCCCGACCCAGGCCAGACCGCCGAACAGCGCCAGGACCAGCGCGCACCCGACGAACCCGAGCTCCTCGCCGATGACCGCGAAGATGAAGTCCGACTCGACGTTGGGCAGGTAGCGCCACTGCGAACTGCCCTGGGCGAGCCCCTTGCCGAACAACCCGCCCTCGGCCAGGGCGTACATCGCCTGCCGGGCCTGCAGTCCGGCGCCCTGCGGGTCCGCGTCGGGGTTGAGGAACGTCGTCACGCGCTGCAGCCGGTACGCGGCACCGATCGCGAGGACGACGGCACCCGCCACCGCGCCGCCGGCGATCACGCCGAACAACCGCATCGGCGCGCCGACGAACCACAGCAGGCTGACCAGCACGACGCCGAGCGTGATCGTGCCGCCGAGGTCGGGCTGGAGCATGACCAGCGCGAACACCAGCATCGCGACCGGCACGACCGGCACCAGCAGGTGGCGGTACTGCGACAGCAACGCCCGCTTGGTCACCAGGACGTGCGCGCCCCACAACGCCAGCGCGAGCTTCACGGCCTCGATCGGCTGGAACGACACGGGCCCGAGCGTGAACCACGACCGCGCGCCACCGCGCACGTCCCCGAGCGGGGTCAGGACCAGCGCGAGCAACACCACGCCGATGCCCATCGCGGCCGTCGAGAAGTGCCGGAGCTTGCGCAACGGGAACCGCAGCATCACCCAGAACAGCACCGCGCCGATGCAGACGTAGATCAGCTGCTTCTGGAACACGCTGTACGCGGACACGCCCGAGGCGACCTGTCCCGGCGCCGACGCCGACAGCACCATCACCAGGCCGAGCACGGTGAGCATGCCGAAGATCGCCAGCAGCAGGTGGAAGTCGGCGAGCGGACGGCTCAGCCACGACGTCAGGCCGCCGCGCAAGGAGGCGACGCGGCCCGCGGGACGAACCTTCCGCTTGCTCTTCGGCTTGTCGGCGACGACGGTCACCAGATCATCGTCTCCTGTGTCAAGCGCTCGAACGGGGATTCCTGGGGCGTGTCGCCCCTTTAGCACCCTACCGACCGCCCGTGAGGGCCCTCACGGCGTCCGTGAACGCCTGCCCGCGGTGCGCGTAGTCGGTGAACATGTCCATCGACGCCGCCGCCGGAGCCAGCAAGACCGTGTCACCGGACTGCGCGAACTCCTGCGCGGACCGCACGGCCGCGAGCATCGGGTCCTCGTCATCGGCCACGTCCAGCACCCGCACCGGAACGTCCGGCGCGTGCTTCGCGAGAGCCTCCGCGATCACCGCGCGGTCCTGGCCGATCAGCACCGCGGCTCGCAGCCGGTGGGCCTCGGTCCGGACCATGTCCTCGACCGACGCGCCCTTCAACAGGCCGCCGGCGATCCAGACCACGCTGTCGAACGCCCGCAGCGACGCCACCGCGGCGTGCGGGTTCGTCGCCTTCGAGTCGTTGACGTACTTCACGTCCGCCGCGTCGACAGTCACGAGCACCGCCCGGTGCGCGGCCGGTTCGAACGCCTCCAGGCCTTCCCGCACCGCCTCGGACGGAACGCCGTACGCGCGCGCCAGTGCCGTGGCGGCCAGGGCGTCCGCGATCCCGGGAGGACCGGCCGGACGGATCTTCGCGACCTCGACCAGCGGCTCGTCGTCGGCGAACGCGCGGTCGACCAGCCAGCCGTCCCGCACGCCGAGCTGACCGGCCGCGGGCTCCTCCAGCGTGAACCCGACGCGGTCGCGGGCGGGCGCGGCTTCGAGGAGGTCGACCACGCGGTCGTCCTCCAGCCAGCCGATCGCCACGTCACCGGTGAGGACCCCGGCCTTGGCCTGCGCGTAGGCGTCCATGCCGCCGTGCCAGTCCAAGTGGTCCTCGGCGAGGTTGAGCAACGCTCCCGCCTGCGGGCGCACCGACGGCGCCCAGTGCAGCTGGAAGCTCGACAGCTCGACGGCGAGCACGCGACGGCCCGCCAGCAGCGCGTCGACGACCGGGAGGCCGACGTTTCCGCAGGCCACGGCATCGGCACCGGCGGCGTGCAGGATCGACTCCAGCATGCCGACGGTCGTCGTCTTGCCGTTGGTGCCGGTGACCGCGAGCCACACCGGCGGGTCGGCCAGTTCGGTGCCCATCCGCCACGCCAGCTCGACGTCGCCGATGACCTCGATCCCGGCGGAGGCGGCGGCCGCGAGCAACGGGCTGGACGGCTGCCAGCCGGGGCTCGTGACCACGAGAGAGGTGCCGGCCGGGGGTTCCGCCAGGCCGGGCACCAGCTCCACGCCTTCGAGCAGGGTTTCCAACGCCGCGAGGCGTTCTGCCGAAGAGTCCGTCACCACGACCTCGGCGCCCGCCGCGAGCAACGCCTCCGCGGCGGACCGGCCGGTCACTCCAGCACCGGCGACCAGCACCTTCGAACCAGCCAGTTTGGTCATAGCCCTAGAAACCGCCCGTCAGCCACTCGCTGTAGAACACGCCGAGCCCGAACATGCAGCAGATGCCGGCCATCAACCAGAACCGGATGATGACCGTGGTCTCCGCCCACCCGGCGAGCTCGAAGTGGTGGTGGAACGGGGCCATGCGGAACAAGCGCCGTCGTGAGGTGCGGAACACCGCAACCTGCAACGCCACCGACAGGGCCTCGACCACGAACAGACCACCGATGACGATCATCAGCAGCTCGGTGCGGGTGGCGATCGCGAGACCGGCGACGAGACCGCCGAGCGCGAGCGACCCGGTGTCACCCATGAAGATCTTGGCCGGAGCGGCGTTCCACCAGAGGAAGCCGATGCAGCCCGCCATCGCGGCCGCGGCGATCACGGCGAGGTCCAGCGGGTCGCGGACGTCGTAACAGCCGGCCACGGCGTAGCTGGAGCAGTTGTAGCGGAACTGCCAGAACGAGATGACGACGTACGTGCCGAACACCATCGCCGACGAACCGCCGGCGAGGCCGTCGAGACCGTCGGTCAGGTTCACCGCGTTCGACCACGCGGCGACCATGCCGTAGCAGAAGACGATGAACCCGATGACGCCGAACGACACCACGGGGATGTCGCGCACGAACGACAGGTTGACCGACGCGGGCGTCAGGCCTTCCTTGTTCGGGAACTGGAGCACCAGGACCGCGAACGTGATGGTCGCGATGAACTGGCCGACCAGCTTCGCCGTCTTGTTCAGGCCGAGGTTGCGGGCCTTGCGGATCTTGATGAAGTCGTCGAGGAAGCCGACGAGGCCCAGCGACGTCGTCAGCATCAGCACGAGCAGGCCGGACGCCGTCGGGGTCTGCCCGGACGCCGAGGCCGACATCGAGTTCACGAGGTGCGTGCCGAGGTAGCCGGCCCACATCGCGACCAGGATGGCGAGGCCACCCATGGTCGGCGTGCCGCGCTTGGTCTTGTGGTGCTGCGGACCGTCCTCGCGGATCTCCTGGCCGAAGCCCTGCCGGGAGAAGACCTTGATCAGGTAAGGCGTCAGCAGGATGGACACCGCGAGTGCGATCGCGGCCGCGATCAGAATGCTCTTCACTTGGTTCCTGCCTCCAGCAGGGCCTCGGCGATGCGCCACAGGCGGTAGGCGTTGGATGCCTTGACCAGCACTACGTCACCGGGCCGGACTTCCCCCGAGAGCAACGCGAGCGCCGCGTCCGCGTCCGGCACCAGGACGGATTCGTCTCCCCAAGATCCTTCCAGGTGCGCGCCCTGGTGCATCGCGCGGGCCGGGTCACCGACCACGACCAGCTTGCTGATGTCCAGGCGCACCACCAGGCGGCCGATCTCGTCGTGCTCGCGCACCGCGTCGTCGCCCAGTTCCGCCATCGGGCCGAGGACGGCCCAGCTGCGGCGGGCGGGCGTCGTCGCGCGCGCGATCGAGGCGAGCGACTTCAACGCCGCGCGCACCGAGTCGGGGTTCGCGTTGTAGGCGTCGTCGATCACCGTCACGCCGTCCGCGCGGTCGGTGATGACCATGCGATGTGCGGAGACCCGTTCCGCGGCGCCCAGTCGCCGCGCCACCTCTTCGGGCGTGGCGCCCAGTTCGAGTGCGATCGCGGCGGCGACCAGGGCGTTGCCGACCTGGTGCGCGCCGTTCAGACCGAGCTTGACGCGGGCCTCGCCCTGCGCGGTCTTCAGCGTGAAGCTCGCGCGGGCCTGCTCGTCCAGCTCGACGTCCACGGCGCGCACGTCCGCGTTCGGGCTCTCCCCGACCAGGACGACCTTGGCCTTCGTGCGGCTCGCCATGCCCGCGACCAGCTGGTCGTCGGCGTTCAGGATGGCGACGCCGTCCTCCGGCAGCGACTCGACGAGCTCGCCCTTGCCCTGCGCGATGCCCTCGCGCGAGCCGAACTCGCTGAGGTGCGCGGTGCCGACGTTGAGCACGGCGCCGAACTTCGGTGGCGCGACCTCGCACAGGTTCGCGATGTGGCCGACCCCGCGCGCGGACAGCTCCAGCACGAGGAACTTGGTGTCCTCGGTGGCCCTCAGCGCCGTCCACGGGTGGCCGAGCTCGTTGTTGAACGAACCGGGCGGGGCGATCGTCTCGCCGACCGGGCTCAGCACCTGGGCGATGAGGTCCTTGGTGGACGTCTTGCCCGCCGAGCCGGTGATGCCGACGATCGTGAGGTCCTTCAGGCGGTCGGTGACGTGGCGAGCCAGCTTGGCGAGCGCCTCCAGCACCGCCGCGCCCTCACCGGTCTTGTCGCCCGCGAGCACGTAGGCGTTGGTGTGCTTGGCCTGCACCGGCGGCGCGATCACCGACGGCGCGTCGACCTCGCGGCCCGCCAGCACCCCGGCGGCGCCCGCGGCCACGGCCTGGGCGGCGAAGTCGTGGCCGTCCACGCGTTCCCCGGGCAGAGCCAGGAAGAGGCCCCCCTCGGCGACCTCGCGGGTGTCGAACTCGATGGTGCCGGTGACCACCGGACTGCCATCGGTCGCGTGCAACCGTCCGCCGACGATCTCCGCGATCTCGGCGAGCGTGAGTGCGATCAACGGTGCGCCTCTCTGATCGCGGCGGTCAGCGTCTCGACGTCCGAGAACGGATGGATCACGCCGGCGATCTCTTGTCCCGTCTCGTGTCCCTTGCCCGCCACGACGACGACGTCACCCGGATGTGCGAGCTCGACGGCCTTCTCGATCGCGAGCCTCCGGTCGCCGATCTCCAGGACCTCGCCCCGGTTCGCGGTGGCGAGCGCCCCTTCGAGCATGGCGGCCCGAATAGAGGACGCGTCTTCGCTCCTGGGGTTGTCATCGGTGATGATCAACACCTCGGCCCGTTCCGCGGCGGCCTCGCCCATCAGCGGGCGCTTGGCGCGGTCCCGGTCGCCACCGCAGCCGAGCACGATGATCACCCGGCCGTCGGTCTTGGCCCTGACCGCGTCCAGCGCGAGCGCGACGGCGGCGGGCTTGTGCGAGTAGTCGACGACGGCGGTGAAGTCCTGGCCCTCGTCGACGCGCTGCATGCGGCCGGGGACCTGCACGTTCTTCAGACCCTCGGCGATCGCCTCGCCGCTGATCCCCTCGAGGTGCAGGCAGGCGATCGCCAGCAGGGCGTTCGTGATGTTGAAGCTGCCCGCGAGCGGCAGGTGGATGCGGAGGTCGCCGTCCGGGCCGTGCGCGGTGAAGGTCTGCTCCCCGGTCGCGCTGACCTCGACGTCGCTCGCGGTCCAGTCGGCCTCGGTGGTCCTGGCGACGGTGACGGTGCCGGGCTGCACGAGCCGCGGGCCCCACTCGCCGTCGACGCAGACGACCTCCTTGCGCGCGCGGCCGTCGAACAGCTGCGCCTTGACCTGGAAGTACTCCTCCATGTCGGCGTGGAAGTCGAGGTGGTCCTGGCTGAGGTTCGTGAACGCGCCGATCTCGAACTCGGTGGCGGCGACGCGGCCCATGTGCAGCGCGTGGCTCGACACCTCCATCGCCACGTCGGTGACGCCGCGCTCGGCCATCACCGCGAACAACGCCTGCAGGTCCGGCGCCTCGGGCGTGGTGTGCGAGCTGCCGAGCTGCTCGGTGCCGATCCGGGTGCCGACCGTGCCGATCAGGCCGGTGTGCTTCCCGGCGGCGCGCAGCACCGACTCGATCATGTACGTGGTGGTGGTCTTGCCGGACGTGCCGGTGACCCCCCACAGCTTGATCTTCTGCGACGGCTGCCCGTAGACGTGCGCGGCGAGCAGACCCACGACCTCGCGCGGACGCGGGTGGATCAGCACGGGCACGTCCTTGAGGGCGTCGCGCGCGGCGCCGGCCTCGTCGGTCAGGACGGCGACGGCGCCGTTCTCGATCGCCGTGGCGGCGAAGTCGGCACCGTGGACGTGCGCGCCCGGCAGCGCGGCGTAGAGGTCTCCGGCGACCACGTGCTGAGCACGCAGAGTTACCCCTGTCACCTGGACGTCGGCATGCGCCGGCCTGGTCAGGTGCACGTCGGCGACCGCGGCGAGAGCAGCCACGGAAGCAGGGCGGATGGCAGTGGGGCGGGGCGGGGCGGTCGCGACCTTGCCCTCGAGCTTGGCAGGCACGGGCGAGAGGCTACCGGCCTGCGCGGAGTGGGTGAGCGGCGCGTTGGCGTTCGGGTGATGATCAGCGGCTCTGCGCCGTTCGGGTGGCCTCGTCCGCTGGTCTGCGTGAGCGAGCCCGTCCGGCGGAACAAGTTCCTGCCCGCCTTGGGACTTCCGGCCCTGTGGGCACTGGTGCGGCTGCGGTGAGGTAGAGCGCGGCAGGAGGCGGCGATGAGAACACGCACGGCGGTGGAACCCAGGAGATTCTCCTTCTGGGCACCGGATTTCAGCAGGTCCGTGACGGTCGGGGTGGACACGTCCGAATTCGCGTATCACGCGTTCGAGTGGGCCGCGCGGCACGCGTGGTCGCTCCGGACGGACCTCCAGGTGTACCTGGCGGACCCCGGTGACACGACGGTCCAGAAGGTCCTGGAACGGCTGCCGATGCTCACCGCCCACTTCCGCCCCAGTGGCGACGACCCGGTGGCCGCACTGGTGGGGGCGTCGGACTCGAGCGCGACCTTGGTCCTGGGGTGCAAGGGAGAACAGCACCGCGGCCTGGGTCTGGGGTCCCTCGTCCTCCCGGTGTTGCGCCGCGCGCGGTGCGGCGTCGTGGTGGTGCGCGGACGACCTGAGGCGATCCGCGGCGAACACGGCTGGGTCACCGCTGCCGTCGGCGGGTGCGAGGACCCGGTCGTGCTGCGGCGCGCGGTCGAGCTCTGCCGCACCCGCCGAGCGCGGCTGCGGTTGCTGCACATCCACCTGCCCGCGCAGCACGACCCGTCGGCGCCGCGGGACGAGGCCGCGCTGCGCCGGGCCGTGTTGTTCCTGCGGACCACGGCTCCCGAGCTGACGCCCGAGGTGCGGGTGGAGGCACGGCACCCGCACGAGTCCATGGCGTCGCTGGACTCCGACCTCGTCGTGGTGGGTCGCGGCGGGCAGCACGACGGGGTCGGGCTGGTCACGCGGGCCGCGCTGCACCACGCGTCGTGCCCGGTGCTGGTGGCGCGCGCGGAGCCCGCGAAGGACTAGCAGGTCTTGCGCAGGACCGTTCCGGTCGTGCCGGGCAGCGCCACGAAGTTCACCGGCGCGTTGTGCTCGTTGAACTGCGTCGAGGCGAGGCGGACGGTGAGCGGTGCGCTGCCGGTCCGGTTGGCGTTGACGATCACCGTGCCGCACTCGAAGTCGCGCTGGTGCACGTTCTTCGCGATCTCGAAGTGCTCGCCGAGCGGGGCGCCGAGGTCCCAGTCGTACTCGGTGCGCCACAGCGACGGGTTGTCGTAGCGGTCGGTCTCCTCGATCTCGGAGATCGCCGCGTTCTCGCCCGCGGCCAGCAGGTAGCTCGCGAACGCGTAGCGGAACGGCTGCTCGGCGCCGCTGTGGTGCGGCTGCACCCAGGTGATCTTGCCCTTGGCCTCGTTGGCGGTGATCTGCTCGATCTGCCGGCTCCAGCCCTGCGCGTACTCGCTGAGCAGGTCGGAGTCGCCGAAGGTCAGCCACCACTCGTCGAAGCCGCCGTCGAGGTGCTCGACATAGCTGTCCCACGCGCCGTCGTGCAGGCGGGCGTTCGACATGTTCGCGACGGTCTTGAGACCCGCGTCCACGAACTTCTGCCGGGTGCCGGCGAGCATCGAGCGGTAGGCGTCCTGCATCGAGGAGTCGGTCGGGTACTTCGCCGGGCACACGCCGTCGTGGTAGGTGTCGCAGGCGAACAGGGCGTTGTCCATGAAGACGCCGTCGAACGCGCCGGCCGACGACTTCACGACGTTGTCGGCCCACGCGTTCTGGTACTCGGCGTTGCCGACGTCCATCTGCCAGTGGCCCTCGTAGCCGTCGTACTCGAACCGGTCGCCGGAGGCGTCGGTCAGGAACCACGACGGGTCGGCCGCGCAGTAGCCGACGCCGGCGGGGAGGTCGGCGTCGTCCACACCGTTCTCGCAGGCGTAGCTGCGCGTGGAAGAAAGATCTTTGTAGACGAAGGTCTGGATCTTTGTATTAGCCGCTTTGAACTTCGCGGCAAGATCCTTTTCCCAGGCGTTCAGAACGACGTAAGAACGCCGTTGCGCCTCTTCGTAGATCATTTTCTCACTGGTCGGAGTGCTGTTCATGTGGAGCCAGAAGGAATCGACCACGGACGGATCCTCGTCTGCCTGAGCTGCGGGAATGATCGTCACCGCCAGGACGCCCGCCAAGATCGCAATGCTGAAGGAACGCACGCCGAACCCCATCTCGCCTTGCCACTCCGGTTTCGGAGCATTAGACGTGATGGAATGCGTCTCATTACGGCGGGAAATTAACAGATGACATCGAATTGTCCTGTTGTCATGCCTGGGCGTGCTTCAGGTCACGCCCAGGAATTACATCTGCAGCTGCACGAACGGCGTCTGCTCGGCCGACATCGGCACCTGGAACCGCTGCGTCAGGAACGTCGCGATGTCGTGGAACAGCGGCGCCGCCGACGAGCTGAACTGGGTGCCGGTGGGCGCGTCGAGCATGATCCCCACGACGTAGCGCGGGTTGTCCGCCGGCAGGATGCCCGCGAACGTGATCCAGTACTGCGACTGCGAGTAGCACTTGCAGTTCTGGTCGATCTGCTGCGCCGTGCCGGTCTTGCCCGCGACCTGGTAGCCGGGCAGCGCGGCCTGCTTGCCGGTGCCGTTCTGGTTCGCGTCGCGCGGGTCGGACTGGGTGACCGAGCGGAACATGTCGCGCACGGTCTTCGCGGTCTCCGCCGACACGACCCGGACGCCCTCCGGCCGTTGCTTCTCCGACCGCGCGCCCTCCTCGCCGATCTCGGCGCGGACCAGCCGCGGCGGGATGCGCACGCCGTCGTTGGCGATGGCCTGGTACATCCCGGTCATCTGCAGCAGCGTCATCGAGAGGCCCTGGCCGATCGGCAGGTTGCCGAACGTCGAGCCGGACCACTGGTTGAGCGGCGGGACCTGGCCCGCCTCCTCGGCGGGGACGCCGGACTGGGTGCGGCGGCCGAGACCGAACTTCTGCAGCATCTCGGCGTAGCGCTCCTGGCCGACCTCCTGGGCGGCGAGCAGCGTGCCGACGTTCGAGGACTTCGCGAACACGCCGGTGAACGACATGGGCACGGTCGGGTGGTTCCAGGCGTCGCGGATGGTCCGGTCGGCGACCTTGATCGACCCCGGCACCTGGAGCACGTCGTCCGGCTTGTGCAGGCCGTACTCGACGGCGGCCGCGGCCGTGACGATCTTGTTCACCGAGCCGGGCTCGAAGCTGTAGGCGACGGCGGTGTTGCGCTTCTGGTCCTCGGTGGCCTTGCCGAAGTCCGTCGGGTCGTACGTCTTGTCGTTGGCCATCGCGACGATCTCGCCGGTGCGGCTGTCCAGCACCACGGCGGAACCGTTCTTCGCGCCCGACTTCTTCGTGTAGTCGGTGACCATCTTCTGGACGGCGTACTGGGTGTCGATGTCGATCGTCAGTTCCAGGCTCTTGCCCGGCTGCGGCTTGACCAGCTCGCGTTCGGTGTTGGGGATGACGAGGGTGTCGTCGCCCGACATCGTGTCGACCACGCGCCGGCCCGTGCGGCCCGCGAGCACGTTGTCCTGCGCGTTCTCCAGCCCGAGGATGCCCTGGACGGTCGGCGGCTTCTCGCCCTCGCGCCAGTTCGCCGCGCCGATGATGTTCGAGGCCACATCGCCGTTGGGGTAGATGCGCTTGGAGCGGTACTCCGAGCCGATGTCCGACGGGAACTTCGCGACGATCTTCGCGGCCTTGGCCGGCTCGGCCTCCCTCGCCAGCACCTCGTAGGTGATGTCCTGGACGAGCTGCTGGTAGATCGACTCCTCGTCGGTCTTCTCGCCGTTGACCTCGGGGCCGAGCGTCTCCGACATGAACTTCGCGATCTCGCGCGCGTGGTCCTCGTACGTGCCGGGATACTTCTTCGCGTCCTTCGCGTGCGCCTCGTCCCAGGTCTTCCGCGCGCGTTGCGGGAGGACGTAGAGCGCGCGGACCTCGATCGAGAACGCGAGCTGGTTGCCGTTGCGGTCGAGGATCGAGCCGCGTTCGGCAGGGATGTCGATGGGCGTCGTGCGCTGCTTCTGCGCCTGCTGCGACAGCTCGGCGGCCTGCAGACCCTGCACCTGCACGAGCTTGACGCCCGCGATCAGCAGCGCGCCGATCAGCAGGATGCGGCCGACGGCGATGCGCACCCTGCTGTTGCCGCCCAGGCGGGTGGCCGGCCGGGAGCCGCGCACGGACAACGGCCGGCGCGGTCCCCTGGTCTGCGGACCCGGCATCTCAGCCGCCCGCCGGAGGCGTCTGACCGGCAGGCGGCGTCTGCCCCTCGGGAGGCGTCTGGCCCGCGGGAGGCTGCTGACCTGCCGGAGGCGTCTGGCCCGCCGGCGGCGCCGGGGTCTCCGAGGACGGCGCGGGCGGCGGCGCCGGCTTGGTCGCCGGGCTCGGCTTGCCGAACTCCTCGATCGAGCCGTCCGGGTTCTGCCGCAGCCTCGCCGGGTTCACCGGCTCGACGAGACCCATCTCGCCCGCGCGGCGGGCCAGGTCGGTCGGCGACTCCAGCAGCGCCACCTCGCGGCGCAGCTGCTCCATCTGCAACGTCAGCCGCTCGGCCTCGGCCCGCGCCTCCTGGAGACGGTAGGTGTCGGCGGCGGCCTGGGTGGAGAAGTACATGATCCCGGCGACGCCCGCGCCGAGCACGAGCATCACGAGCACGACGAACGGCGCCTTGGACGCGACCTTCTGCTGCGGCGCGGCACCGCCACCCCGCAGGTTCTGGGCGCGCTGGGCCCGGCGGGCGTAGGCGCGCTCCGCTCCGGCCGTACGCCTGCGAGCCTTGTCCTTCTGCTCGCGCTTGTCCTTCGACGACTTGGACGGGTCGCGCGGCGACGGCCCGCCGACGCGTGCGGGTGCCGTCATCTCGGTTCTCCGATCCGCTCCGCCGCGCGCAGGCGCACCGGCGCCGCACGAGGGTTGTCCTCGATCTCCTGCTCGTTCGCCAGCTCGGCGCCCTTGGTGAGCAGCTTGACCTCGGGCCCGTGGCCCGGCAGCTCGACCGGCAGCCCTGGCGGGGTCTTCGACTTCGCGAGCTCCGCGAACGCCTGCTTCACCATCCGGTCCTCGAGGGACTGGTAGGACTCCACGACGATCCGGCCGCCGACGCCGAGCACGCCCAGCGCGGCGGGCAGGGCCAGCCGCAACGACTCCAGCTCGCCGTTGACCTCGATCCGCAACGCCTGGAACGTCCGCTTGGCCGGGTGCCCGCCGGTGCGCCGCGAGGCCGCGGGCACGACGGCGTAGAGCAGCTCGACCAGCCGTCCGGAATTCGTGAACGGCTCCTTGTCGCGCTCGCGCAGAACGGCCGAGGCGATCTTGCCCGCGAACCGCTCCTCGCCGTACGTGGAGAGGATCCGGGCGAGGTCGCCGTGCGAGTACGTGTTGAGCACGTCCGCCGCCGTCATGCCGGTGCCCTTGGACATCCGCATGTCGAGCGGGGCGTCCTTGGAGTACGCGAACCCGCGTTCCTCCTCGTCGAGCTGCAACGAGGAGACGCCGAGGTCCATCAGCACACCGTCCACACGGGAGTAACCGAGGTCTTCCACGGCTTCGTCGATGTGGTCGTAGGTGACGTTGACGAGCTTGACCCGGTCGCCGTGGCGAGCGAGCCGCTTGCCGGCCATCTCGATGGCCTGCGGGTCGCGGTCGAGCCCGATGAGCGTGAGTTCCGGGTGCGCGCTCAACAGCGCGTCGGAGTGGCCGCCCATGCCGAGGGTCGTGTCGACAACGATGGCAGGCTTGCCTTCGAGCGCCGGAGCGAAGAGTTCCAGGACGCGGTCCAGCAGCACCGGAACGTGCCGCGGCTGATCCATCGTCCCTCTACTCCCCTTAATGCGCGTTTCGGGTGACGTCAGGTCCCCGCCCGCCCGTCGAACCTGGCGCCGGGGAAGGTGCGCCAGGGCCGATACTCGAGCGGACCGAGGCCTCACGGCACCCGAATCGCGTTGGAACATCCGGCCTGTTGCTCGGCTGACCGCCATCAGAAGACGCCCGGAATGACCTCCTCGCGAGCGGTGGCGTAGCCGTCCTCGTGCTCGTCGAGATAGGTCTGCCAGGCCGCCGCGTCCCAGATCTCCAACCTGGTGAACGCGCCGACGACCACGCACTCCTTGGTCAACCCGGCATACCGGCGCAGTTCCGGTGCGATCAGGACGCGGCCCTGACCGTCCGGACGCTGCTCGTCCGTACCCGCGAACAGATAACGCTGATAGGCGCGTACGGCGTCGTTCGTGAACGGCGCCTCGGCGACCTTCCTCGCCATCTGCTCGAACTCAGCCCGGGGGAACACGTACAGGCAGTGGTCCTGGCCCTTGGTGACCATGAGACCTCCCGCCAGTTCGTCCCGGAACTTCGCAGGCAGTGTCAGCCGACCTTTGTCATCCAGGCGCGGGTAGTGAGTGCCGAGGAACACGGCAGACACCTCCCTTGCCGGGCGACGAGACCGGCAGTGGAGCCCCCGTCTGCCCCACCGGCCGCCACAGTACCCCACTTTTCACCACAGTCAACGTTGAAACAGGTGTTTACACAGCATGTCGAAACTCGTTTGTGCTGGTAGACGCCGTGGGGCGGGCCGGGGGGACGGTGGGGGAACTCGTGCGGCACCACCGTGGCGGGTGAGGGTTCGGCCGCGAATAAGCACTCGAACGGCCTAGAAAATTCCGGGAAAACGGCGCGTGACGGCGAGTTGGTGGGGGAAGGTGGATGGCATGGGTTTTCGCAGGTGCGCCGGGACTGTCGGTGCCGCCCGCTACCGTGATGACGAAATGGTCACGGTGATCCAGGCCTACCGGTTCGCGCTCGATCCGACCGCAGGTCAACGTACAGCCCTGCGGTCGCATTGCGGCGCGCAGCGCTATGCGTTCAACTGGGGACTGGCGCGGGTCAAGGCCAACCTGGACCAACGTGCGGCCGAGGCCTCCTACGGCATCCTCTCCGGGGAACTCACCCCGCCGGTGTCGTGGTCGGCCTTCAGCCTGCGCGCGGACTGGAACCAGGCGAAGGCCGCAGCCGCGCCGTGGTGGGGCGAGAACTCCAAGGAGGAGGCCTACGCGTCCGGGCTGGCCAACCTGGCCGCCGCGTTGACGAACTGGCACGACAGTCGCAGAGGCAGGAGACGCGACCCCGCGGTTCGGTTCCCCGGGTTCAAGGGCAGGCGAGCTGGGTCTTCCTGCCGGTTCACCACCGGCTCCTACGGCGTCACCGGTGATCGGCGGCACGTGAAGTTGCCGCGCATCGGCGCGGTGCGCACTCACGAGTCCACGCGCAAGCTCTCCCGCCATCTGGAGCGCGGCACCGCGCGCATCCGGTCTGCCACCGTGTCGCACCGGTCCGGGCGCTGGTTCTGCTCCTTCTCAGTGGAGATCACCCGGACCGAGCCGACGCCTCGGCGGCCTGACGGCGCGGTCGGCGTCGATCTCGGTGTGACATCGCTCGCGGTGCTGTCCACGGGTCTGGTCGTGCCGAACCCGCGACACCTCAGCGTCTCGCTTCGCGCTTTGCGCCGGCTGCAGCGCCAGGCAGCTCGGCGCATCGGCCCCGACCGGCGCACCGGGCACCAGCCCTCGAACCGATGGCGCAAGACTCGCGCCAAGATCGCACGGCTGCACGCCGGAATCGCGCACTCCCGACGCGACGGCCTGCACAAAATCACCACCGGGCTGGTCCGCGAGTTCGGCACGATCGTGCTGGAGGACCTCACCGTGTCCGGCATGCTGCGCAATCGCCGCCTGGCTCGGCACATCGCGGATGTCGGCATGCGCGAACTGAGGCGGCAGACCTCTTACAAGTCCGCCTGGGGCGGTTCCCGGCTGGTCGTCGCCGACCGCTGGTTCCCGTCCTCGAAGACCTGCTCGGACTGCGGTGCGGTGAAAGCCAAGCTGTCGCTGCGCGTCCGGGTGCACGACTGCGACGAGTGCGGCTTCGTGCTCGATCGCGACCTCAACGCCGCCCGCAACCTCGTCGCGCTCGTCAGCGAGGCAGCGGGTAGCACGTCCGCGGCGAGTTGCGCCGGGACGAGAAACAAGCCCGACGGAAACCCACGTCAGACTCACGCAACGTGGGCAGCGGGTACCGCCGCGGGAAGGCCCGGCCGCGGCCGGGCCAACGCCGCACCGCGAGGTGACGGCTACCGAGCGCAGCGGCCCGACGTCGCTCACGCCTCAGGTAACGGAAGGTGGAAACTGGTGGTGGAGGATGCTGCCGGTAGCTAACGGCGCTTAGCCAAGGTTTGACACACTGCGTGAAACGCTCACACGTCCGTGTTCCGGACACGGCTGCTGGAGGTTTAGTGACGCCGGGAAGCCCAAGCGCGAACAGTCACGCGCCGGTCGATCAGGTTCTGGGTGAGTTGCACGGCGCCGTCCAGCGGATCGCCGCCAACGTGGAGCGGGTGCTCGTCGGCAAACCCGACGTGGTCCGCCTCGCCCTGGTGACGCTGCTCGCCGAGGGGCACCTGCTGGTCGAGGACGTGCCGGGTGTCGGCAAGACCTCGCTGGCCAAAGCGCTGGCCCGTTCGATCGACTGCACGGTGAGCCGCGTGCAGTTCACGCCCGACCTGCTGCCGAGTGACATCACCGGCTCGTCGATCTACAACCGGCAGGAGAACGACTTCGAGTTCCGGCCGGGACCGATCTTCGCGAACATCGTCGTCGGCGACGAGATCAACCGCGCCTCCCCCAAGACGCAGTCCGCGCTGCTGGAGTGCATGGAGGAGCACCAGGTCACGGTCGACGGCAACACGTACCCGCTGGGGTCGCCGTTCATGGTGATCGCGACGCAGAACCCGATCGAGATGGAGGGCACCTACGCCCTTCCCGAGGCGCAGCGCGACAGGTTCACCGCGCGCGTGTCGGTCGGGTACCCGGACCCGCAGGCCGAGCTCGCGATGGTGGACGAGCACGCGGGCCACAACCCGCTCGACGACCTGCGGCCCGTCTCGGACGCCGCGCAGATCCTGCGGCTGATCGAGGCCGTGCGCCGGGTGCACCTGTCGCCGGAGGTCCGCCGGTACGCCGTCGAGCTGGTCTCGGCGACGCGCCGCCTGCCGGAACTCCGCCTCGGTGCCTCGCCGCGGTCGACGCTGCACCTCGTGCGGGCGGCCCGTGCGCAGGCCGCGCTCGCCGGTCGGGACTTCGTGGTGCCGGACGACGTCCACGCGGTGTCGATCCCGGTGCTGGCCCACCGGCTGGTGCTGACCGCGGAGGCCCAGGCCGCCCGCCGGTCCCCCGCCGAGCTGATCAGGGCGCTCTTGCAGCGCGTGCCGGTGCCCACGGCGGCGCTGGACCCGAGTGCGGCGTTCGTCCGCAGCATGAACAACAACAACGCAGGGACGCCACGCTAACGATGCGCACCGCACTCTCCGGTCTGACCACGCGCGGAAGATGCTTGCTGGCCGCGGGGTTCGCCGCCGGAGTGTGCGCCGCCGTGCTGAAC
Organism: Lentzea sp. NPDC058450; assembly: GCF_042721395.1. NCBI lineage: Bacteria > Bacillati > Actinomycetota > Actinomycetes > Pseudonocardiales > Pseudonocardiaceae > Lentzea > Lentzea sp. NPDC058450. Next base: position 77,884 of record NZ_JBHXLO010000034.1, on the reverse strand, counting down.
GAGCGCGACCTGTTGCGGGTCGCGGCCTTCGTGATCGCGCTGCCGCTGCTGGCCGCGTGGCTCGCGACGAGGGCTCGGGTGGGGCTGCACGCCGCCCGGTACCTCGCCCCGAGCCGGGTGCCGGTCGGTGCCGCGTCCGAGGTGAAGCTCGACCTGCGCAGCACCGGACGGCTGCCCACGGGCGGCCTGATGCTGGAGGACACCGTTCCGTACGCCCTGGGCGCGCGGCCGCGGTTCCTCGTCGAGCGGCTGCCCCGCAACACGCCGACGTCGTTGCGCTATCCGCTCAAGCCGGTGATGCGCGGGATCCAGCAGGTCGGGCCGTTGATGGCGCGGATCACCGATCCGTTCGGGCTCGCCGAGTTCGACCGCGAGCTCGCCGGCCGGTCACGCCTGGTCGTGGTGCCCCGGGTCGTGCGGCTGTCGGGGTTGCCCGGCGGGTCCGGCATGGGCGCGGGCGACGACGGCTCGGTGCGGCTGCGGGCCGGTCAGGGCGAGGACGACGCGGTGGTGCGGCCGTACCGGCAGGGCGATGACCTGCGGAAGGTGCACTGGCGGTCGACCGCCCGGCGCGACGAGCTGATGGTGCGCGTCGAGGAACGCCCGTGGCGTGGCGGCACGACGGTGCTGATCGACCACCGGGTGCACGCGCACCGCGGCAGCGGGCCGACGGCGTCGCTGGAGTGGGCCATCTCGTTCTCCGCGTCGATCTGCCTGCACCTGCACCACTTCGGGCACCAGGTCCGCCTGGTCTCCGAGGACGGGCGGGTGCTCGCGGGCGGGTCGTCCGACGGCGGGCACAGCGACCACGTGGTGCTGGACTCGCTCGCGGCGTTGCAGGGTTCGCACCGCCGTGAGCTGAGCGGCGGCACCGACCCCGGCGCGGGCCAGGAGGTCATCGCGGTGCTGGGCGGGTTGTCGCCGGCGTCGGCGGAGGAGCTGATCCGGTACCGGCCGCGCGGCACCCGCAGTCTCGCGGTGCTGCTGGACGTGAACGCGTGGGCCGGCGGGACCGACCAGGCCGCGCCCGAACCCGAGGACGCCCGGCGGTTGCTGGCGGGCGCGGGCTGGGGCGTGGCGGTCGCGAAGCCGTCCGCGTCGATGCAGCAGGTGTGGCAGGAGTTGTGCGCCTCGGCAGGAACCCGGGGTCCGTCGTTCCGCTCGGAGGTGGGCTGAGATGGGGAGCCGTTCCGCTCCTGCCAGAAGCACCGAACCGGAGTGGTTCACCTCGGCGACGCCGTGGATCGCCGCGCTGGCGGTGCTGTGCGCCTCGACCGCGCTCTCCGGCGTGATCGAGGGCGACCTGTGGCTCGTCCGGATCGCCGTGATGATCGTCGCGATCACCGTGACCGGCGCGTTCCTGCGCGCGACCAGGCTGCCCGCGCCGTTGGTGGCGCTGGCCCAGGTCTTCGTGCTGTTGTGCCTGCTCACCGCGTTGCACACGCGGTCGGGCATCTTCCTGTTCATCCCCGGTCCGGACGCGCTGAGCGAGCTCGGCGACGTGCTCGCGGAGTCGGTGGCGCAGGTGCAGACCGGGGTGCCGCCGGTGCACGCGTCGCCGGCGATCCAGGCGCTCGTCGTGCTCGCGATCGGTCTGGTCGCGATCCTGGTCGACACGCTCGCGGTGGCCGCGGCGGCTCCGGCGGCGTCCGGGCTGGTGCTGCTGTGCGTGTTCGCGGTGCCCGCGTCGCTCGCCGACGAGATGCTGCCGTTCTGGACGTTCGTGCTGGGCGCGGCGGCGTTCGCGATGCTGCTCGCGGTCGACGGCCAGCACCGGCACGTGGCGTGGCGCGGCCGGCTCGGGTCGGGCTCGGCCAGCGGGTCGGGTTCGTCGGCGACGTCGGTGGCGGCCATCGCGATGGTGATCGCGCTGGTGGTCGGGTTCGCGTTCACGTTCGTCGGCACGGTCGGGCGGTTGCCCGGCAACGGCTCGCTGGGCGGTGGCCGGGGTGGCATCGGCCTGAGCGAGATGACGTCGTTGCGCGGCATGCTGAACCGCGGCCAGTCGGCCGAGGTGTTCATCGTGCGCGGGATGCCCAAGGAAGAGCCTGTGTACATGCGGGCGTCGACCCTGGCGCAGTACGTGCCGAACAAGGGCTGGGAACGCGGTTCGCCTCCCGGCGGCTCGCCCGCGCGCGGCGAGCTGCCGCTGCAGGCGGGTGACCGGGGCGAGGGCAACTCCGTCACGATCAAGATCGAGCCGCGCAGCTGGCGGAGCTACTGGCTGCCGACCTACGGCAAGGTCCGCTCGATCCAGACGTCGGACGACCAGTACCAGTTCGACCCCAAGAAGGGGGTCATCTACACCCAGCAGGAGCGCGAGCCGGAGCCTTACGAGATCAACACGGTGCTGGCGACCCCGGCGAAGGGCGCGCTGCGGCTCGCCCCGGCCCAGGCGAACGCGGTCGACCGCGAGTACTACTCGTTCAACGGCGTCGAGCAGGAGGTCCAGGACCTCGCGAAGAAGGTCGTCGACGGCGCGACCAACGACTTCGACAAGGCCGCGAAGCTCACCGAGTTCTTCCACGGCTCGGAGTTCAAGTACGACCTCAAGACGCAGGGCGACGTCAACCGGGACGCGCTGACCGACTTCGTGACGAAGAGCAAGGTCGGCTACTGCGAGCAGTACGCGTCCGCGATGGCCGTCATGGCGCGCGTGGTGGGGCTGCCGTCGCGGGTGGCGATCGGCTTCACCGCGGGCGTGCTGTCGCCGGACCAGTCGTACCGGACGATCAGCACCGAGGACGCGCACGCGTGGGTTGAGATCTTCTTCCCGAACTACGGCTGGATGACGTTCGACCCGACGCCGGTCGACGACGGCCGCGGCATCGTGCCGCCGTACCTGCGCGAGGAGGCCCAGGGCCAGGACGAGCTGCCGACCGCTCCGGCGGAGACCGAGACGTCCACGCCGACCGCGAGCGGATCGGCGCAGGCCTCGACCTCGCCCGACGGTGAGGACGGCACGGCGGCCATCGGTGACGCGACGGTGCAGGACACGTCGAGGGACTGGGTTCCGTGGGCGGTGGGCACCGTCGTCGCTCTCGCGTTGCTCCTCCAGCTCTTCCGCCGGATGAGCGCGAGGACCGGCCCGCCCGGTCCCGGTGACGTCGGCGGAGACCAGCGGCGGGACGGTCCCGCACCGCCGCCGACCGGTCCGGTGGCAGCACTGCGGCGGTGGAGCGGGCCGATCTCGATCGTGCTGTGGGCGGTCGCGTTGCTGCTCGCGGTGGCGTGGCTGTCGTACTGGCTGACGGCGTTGCTGCTGGTGTTGATGCTCGTCGCGACGCCCGGAGTCGTTCGCGCGATGCGACGGCGTGACCGGCTGAGGCAGGTCACCGGGCTCGGACCCCGGGCTGCCTCGGCGGCGTGGAACGAGCTCATCGCCGAGTCGATCGACCGCGGCGCGCCCGTGCCGGCCGCCGAGACGATCCGGATCGCGGCCCGCCGGCTGGCGCGCGAGCACAACCTCGACGACGCGGGCAAGGAAGGTCTGCGCACGGTCATCGGGGCGATCGAGCGGTCCTGGTACAGCCCGAACCCGGCGGCCGACCCGGCGTTGCCCGCCGCGCTGGAGGCGGTGCGGCAGTCGTTGCGGCTGAACGCGCCGCTGTCGTGGAAGGCGAAGCTGTTCCCGAAGTCGGTGCTGAGGCCGGTGCCCGCACCGGTGGCCGACGTGCCGGAGCGCGAGCCGGTCGGGGTCTGAGTTCCCCTGGTGAACGAGCAACGGGCCCGCTCCCCTTCGTGGGGGGCGGGCCCGTTGCTGTGGATCAGTGGTTACTGCTCTTCGTCGAACCGGCGACGGAAGCGCTCTTCCATCCGTTCGGAGAACGAGCTGCGGCTGCGCGCGGGCTTGCCGTCCTCCTGCGTGCCCTCGGCGACCTGGTCACCGCGACGCAACGTCGTCAGGGTGATGAGGGCACCGAAGAACATGAGCAGGAAGCCGAAGACGCTCACCACGGGGATGCTGGCGATCGAGAGCTGCGGGAGCATCACGCCGGTGATGAGCGCGGCCACGCCGACCACGAACAACACGATGCCTTGTACGCGGCGTCGCTTGGACGGCCGCCGCAACTTGGCGCCCCGTACGGTAGATGCGAACTTCGGGTCCTCGGCGTAGAGCGCGCGCTCGATCTGGTCGAGCAGTCGCTGCTCGTGCTCGGAGAGTGGCATCGTTCCTCCTCCGGCACAGCGGTCGCGGGCGCCGGGTGTTTTCGGTTTGCGCCGAACCCGGCGGACGACCCACCCCTGGGACGTCACCCTCCAGGATACGATCCGCGCGCCCCGGCGACTACCCAGTCGGCCTTCTCACTCGGTCTGTTCTGTCACCATCATCCTCCTGGGGCAGTGGTGAGGCCTTCGTGAGGCTTGCTCAATGCCCTTGTAGCCGTCCGTTCACGCCTCGTTCGACCTCCTGATCCGCCGGGGACAGCCCCGCTTGCTCGGATCAGTCGCATGACCGAACTCATCGTCAACGGCGCCGCCGAGCAGGGCCTGACCGGCTGGCTCGTCGTCGCGGGCGCCCCGATCGTGCTGCGGTACGACACGGGCCAGGGGTATCCGGGGCCCGGTGATCCCGGTCCGGCACAGCGCGGGTCGTCGTTCTTCGGCGGCGGCGGCACGCCACTGAGCACGCTGCGACAGAGCGTGACATTGCCGCGCCGAGCGACTCGGTTCGCCGTGTCGGCGTGGCTCGGCGGCTACGCGGCGCAGCAGGACGGCGCCCGGTTGTCCGTCGAGTTCCTCGACGCCGGCGGCACTCCGCGCGGCCTGGTCGTGCTCGGCCCGGTCACGGCGGAGGAACGCTCCGGCCGCACGGGCCTGCTGGAGCGGACGTTCCAGGGCACCGTGCCGCCCGGCAGCAGGACGGCGGTCGTCACCTTGCAGATGACCCGATCCGGCGGCGGCACGTCGAACGACGGCTACGCGGACAACATCTCGTTCACCGTGGAGGCCCGCTGATGCTGAACCGACGTGATCTCCTGCGCGCCGCTGCCGCCGCGGGCGCCCTGGGCACCGCGTGGCCGTTGGCCGAGGGCCTCTCCCCTGCCGAGGCCCACGCGGCCGCGCTGGACCTGGGCGCCACGTGGGACGCGGCGCCGTTCACACTCGGGGTCGGCTCCGGGGACCCGTTGCCGGACAGCGTGATCCTGTGGACGCGCCTCGCCCCCGAACCGCTGGCGTTCGAGCAGCCGCTGCCCGAGATCGTCGAGGTCGAGTGGTCCGTCGCCCTGGACCGCACGATGCGAGCCCGCGTCGCGTGCGGCACGGTCGCGGCCTCGAACCTGTTGGGGCACAGCGTGCACGTGCCCGTCTCCGGCCTGCGTCCCGGTCGCACCTACTACTACCAGTTCTCGGCGCTGGGCAAGCGTTCCCGCGTGGGACGCACCCGCACGGCCCCGGTCGGCGCGGTGTCTCGCGTCCGTTTCGCGACGGCGAACTGCCAGGCGTTCCACGACGGCTTCTACGCGGCCCACCGCGGCATCGCCGCGGAGAACGTCGACTTCGTCGTGCATCTCGGCGACTACATCTACGAGCACGGCCAGGTGGGCGGCCAGCACGTGCGCGACCACGAGGGCCCGGCCGTGCTGTCCCTTGCGGACTACCGCCGCCGCCACGCGCTCTACAAGGGAGACGCGTCCCTGCGCGACGCCCACGCGGCCCACCCCTGGTTCCTCACCTGGGACGACCACGAGGTGGTGAACGACTACAGCGGCACCGAGGGCTCCGCGCCGTTCGTGAAGCGCCGCGCCGCCGCCTACCAGGCCTGGTACGAACACCTCCCGATCCGCTCCGGCAGCGCCTTGGAACCGCAGATCTACCGCCGCCGGGAATGGGGCTCCCTGGTCGATCTGACCGTTCTGGACCTGCGCCAGTACCGGTCCGCGCAGAACCTGGCCGACGGCACGATCCTGGGCGCCACGCAGAAGAAGTGGTTGTTGGACGGTGTCTCCGGCGCCCGCGAGGCGTGGCAGGTGTGGATCAACTCGATCATGCTGTCGCAACTGAGGCGCCCCGGCGGCGGCTACTACTTCACCGACCAGTGGGACGGCTTCCTCGCCGAACGCCGCGAGGTGCTCGGCCACGTGGCGGCCGCGGAGCTGAAGGACCTCGTGGTGCTCACCGGCGACTGGCACTCGGCGTTCGTCGACGACATCCGCCCGGACTTCGACGACGTGTCCTCACCGGTGATCGGCACCGAGTTCACCGCGCACTCCGTCACGTCCGGCGCGTACTCGCCGGAGTGGAACGCGGCGAACGGGCCCGTGATGGGGGCGGCGAACCCGCACCTGAAGTACTTCGAGGGCAACAGGTACGGCTACGACGTGTACGAGGTGACGCCCCGGCGGTTCACCACGCACATGAGGGTGGTCGGGGACCGGCGGGACGCGGCGTCGCCGGTGACGACGCTGACGTCGTTCCACGTCGACCGGGGGAAGGCGGGGAGCTACGAGGACCCGGCGACGGCGGGGTCCCCGGCGCAGTACCGACGGGCCTGACGTCGGGCCGGTGTTGTTGAGCGGCGCAGGCGTTGCCGTTGTGGCCGAACGAAATCGGCTGCAGTGGGCGTCGTTGAGCGTCGTTGAGTCGCGCCGGCGGCAGGCTGAGCGTTGCCGGCACGGCAGAGCGGTTCCGATGTCGTTGAGCAGTACCGGCGGCGGCGCTGGGGTGCTGAGTGGCATTGCGCCAACTGTTGCCGTCGGCGTCGGCGTCGGCGTTGGCGTTGGCGTCGCAGAAAGTGTCAGACCCGCTGAGTAAGCTCGAACTCGGGGGTTCCCGGGCCCTGTGTGGCTGAGGGCGGGCCCCCGAATCCGGGGCTACTCAGCGGGTCTGACAGTTCTGGTCAGTCCGGCAGGTCTTGCCGGACCTCTGCGGCCGTGCCGATCAGCTTGCGATCTTGTAGGCCCGGATGATCGTCGACTCACCCGTGTTGCCGGCCGCGTCCGTGGTCTTGGCGCGCAGCGAGGCGTACCTGGCGTTCTTCGGGTGGTGCAGGAGCAGCTTGTCGCCGACGACCTGCGCCTGCTTCCAGGTGGCGCCGTCGTCGTAGGAGACCTCGACGGTGAGGCGTTTGACCTTCGGCGTGTTCGCCGCCTGCTCGACCTTGAGCGGGACGATCTGCACGCGGCCGCGTGCGGTGTCCTCGTCGTCGAGCTTCGGCTGGTAGCGGACGACGGTGAGCGGCAGGGTCGTGATGTCGCTGGTGTGCTTGGACTTGAAGGTCCAGGCGCCGCTCACCTTCGTGGACAGTTCGGCGTCGCGGCTGTGTTCCATCTCCGCGCGGTAGGTGCCTTCCTCGGCCGGCACGTCGAAGACGGCGGTCGGGGTGTTCTGCTCGCCCACCTTGGAACCGTTGCGCGACAACGTGGTCTTGGCCGTGCCGCCGTTGACCCTGCCCGCGCCGCCGTTGTTGTCGGTGAAGAGCGGGACCACGACGGCGATCTGGTCCTCCAGACGTGCCAGGCCGAAGCGCGGCTGTTCCGGGACCGACGGGCCGAGGATCGCGGCGCCGAAGGTCTGCTCGTACTTCTTGCCCCCCTTGAAGGAACGGCTGGGCGTCTCGGTCGAGTACTCGTTGTTGTTGTCCGGGCCGACCCGGTCGTAGATCCAGCTCCACTTGCCGGTGACGGTCGTGACGAGGTCGACGGAGTGGCCGCCTTCGGGGACCGGGGTGAACCAGGCGAAGCCACCGCTGCCGTCGACCGGGTGCGGCATGACGGCGACGCCGTGCTGCCGGCCCTCACCCGCCGGGCGGAAGCCCGTCTTCACCTCGGCCAGGTCACTCGCCTTGGCGGTGCGTTCGTAGCCGGTGGGCAGGCTCTTCTCGGTGTACATCATGCGGTAGCTGACCGGCGTCCTGTCGTCGCGCGGCGTGCCCTTGGCCTGTTCGGCGATGGTCACCGAGAAGCCCTGCGGGGACGGTCCGATCTGGGCCGTGTACGCCTGGCCGGCGAGGCCGTCGAAGAACGCCCAGCCGTGGCCGAACGGGCTGCCCGCGACCTGGGCGCTGTAGCCGATGGTCCCGATCATGCCCTGGGAGGCGGGGTCGGGGGTCCTGAGCGCGACCGGCTTGGCCAGGCGCGTGTCGATCGTGATCGACCCCTTGCCGGCCACGACGAACTTCGGCTGCACCACGAACGCGACCTTGAAGTCCGCGCTGATCACGGAGCTGTCCACCAGGTACTCGCCCTTGGGCAGGCGGACGTTCTTGCCGGTTCCGGGATAGCGCTTGCCGGTCTGGGCGTTGACGAACACGGTGCTCTGGTTCTCGGTCGGGTTGCCGTCGGCGCCGAGCACCGCGACCGCGGTGTCGTAGCTCTCGACCTCGCGGTTGACGCTCACCAGCGTGCGCAGACCGTTCGACGCGACGACCGCGCCGCTGTAGGCACCGTCCGCCGCGGTGACCCTGGTGTCGGCGGTGATCGTGGCCTTGGCCTCGCCGCCGGCCGGGACCGTGACCTTCGCCGGGGACACCGTGAACAGACCCGCCGGAGCGGGCTTGCCGTCCGGTCCCTTGACGTCCGCGCTCAGGTCGAGCGTGACGGGCGCGGTGCCGGGGTTGCGGTAGGTGACCTCGCGGACGACCTTCTCGTCATCGTCGTGCGGCCACTGCTGCACCCCGAAGTTGATGTTCGCGGGCTCGGCGACCACCTGCTGCGCCAGCATCTTCGGCACGTCGACCCGGCCTGCGCCCTGGTCGAACGCCGTCAGCGACGGGTTCGCCCTGGCGGAGGCCATGATCGTCGCCTTGAGCCGCTCACCGGACCAGTCCGGGTGCTGCTGCTTGAGCAGCGCGACGACACCCGCGACGTGCGGCGTCGCCATCGACGTGCCGTCCATCGCGACGTGTCCCTGCGTACCGGCCTCGGCCGCCACGATGCCGACACCCGGCGCCGTCACGTCCGGCTTCACCGCTCCGTCCGCGGCCGGGCCGCGGCTCGAGAACGACGCGATGGCGTCGTTGCGGTCCACCGCTCCCACGGTCAGCGCGGACTCGGCGCTGCCGGGCGAGCCGATCGTCTCGGGACGCCCGGAGTTGCCCGCCGCGACGACGAACAGCACGCCGTTCTCCCGGGAGATCCGGCTGAGCGCCTCCTCGATCGGGTCGATCTCGGGGGTGTCACCGCCGCCCAGGCTCATGTTGACGACCTGCGCGCCCTGATCCGCCGCCCACTGCATGCCCGCGAGGATCGCCGAGTCCGGGCAGCCGCCGGGCTGGCAGACCTTGCCGTCGAGGATCTCCGCGTCCGGCGCGACACCGCGGTACTTATCGCCCCTGCTGGCGATGGTCGACGCGACGTGCGTGCCGTGCCCGACCTCGTCGGTGTTGTCCGGCGAGTCGGTGAAGTTCTTCTCGGCGACCTGCTTGCCCTGCAGGTCCGGGTGCTTCTCGTCGACGCCCGTGTCGAGCACCGCGACCTTCACGCCCTTGCCCGTGACGCCGGCCTGCCACGCCTCCGGCGCACCGATCTGCCTGGTGCTGCGGTCGAGCGACACCTTGCGCACGCCGTCGAGCCACACCTTCTCCACCGCGCCGCCGCGCAGCGACTCCCAGGCGCTGCCCGACTTCGCGGCCGTGCCCGTCACCAGACCGGCCACCGGCTCCTGCGCCGCCAGCGCCGTGACTCCCGATCGCGCGCCCGCCGCCGGCCGCACGATCAGAGGAACGGTGCCGCGCCGCGCGTCGTCGTAGCCGAAGTCGGCCATCGACGTCACGTCGAACAACCGCGGGTCGAGCTTTCCGTTGTCCACCAACGCGATCGCATCCGCCGGCACCACGTGCTGGTGCCCGTCGCGCGTGAACGTGCGCACCGGGATCCTGCCCCTGCCCGGCCCCGGTACGACCCGCACGACGCGGTTGCCCGCCAGTTCCACGCGGTCACCGGTGATCAGCGTGACGCTGCGATCGCCTTGCCCCGGCGACTCCTGCGCGTGCGCGACCGCCGCCGTCCCCGCGATCGTTCCCGCGGTGACGAGCCCTGCCGACAGCGCGAGCGCGGTGAACCCCCTGCGGGCACCTCGCTGTCCTGCTCTCACTGGTACCTCCAGTGCTCGATGAGGTGTTGCACCAGTGACCGTAGGGACACCGAGCGTCACCCACCTCCGCCTGAAGGCCGGAGCAGCGCGCGGGGATGTCATCCCGCAGCGGTACGAGGTCTGGCCGATCGGCTGGTTGACACCTCCTCGTTCGTTTGGACTCAGCCGCCTTTTCGGGATTGAGTCGTGACCCGACTTTCGTGCACACTTCGTGCTGCCGTCATCTGGGGGCGGCACCGGGGGCTTGGGGGAAGGTCGCTCTACTCATGCGTGTTTCGTTTCGTGCTGCCATCTCGGTGGCGCTGCTCGTCGGTTTCTACGTCCTCGCCTTCGGGTTGATCGCGGGCCTGCTGGCCCTGGAGACGTACGTCCTGATCGAACGGCCTGTCGTCGGGCTCAAGTTCGCGCTGTTCGTCGTGCCCGTGGTGTACGCGATCGGCAAGGGTCTGCTCTCGCTCGACCGCCGCGTCCGCGCCGAGGTGCCCGGCCTCCTCGTCACGCCCGAGGAGCAGCCCGACCTCTGGAGCCTGGTGCGCCGCCTGGCGAAAGAGGTCGGCACCCGCCCGCCGGACGAGATCAGGATTCTCGCCGCGGTGAACGCCGGCGTCTCCGAGGACACCCGCTTCCTGGGCCTGCGCGTGCTGAAGCGCCGCATGTTCATCGGTGCACCGCTGCTCACCTCCTTGACCGAGAAGCAACTCATCGCCGTGCTCGCCCACGAGCTCGGTCACTACGCCAACAAGGACACGCGCCTGGCCGGTGTGGTGGTCTCCGGCCGTGACGCGATGCTGCGCGCCGGTTCCCACATGAACACCGAGAAGTGGTTCCAGCGCATGATCGCGAAGCTGTTCCGCGGCTACGCCAAGCTGTACCTCCGCGTCTCGCAGGCCATCAGCCGGCGCCAGGAGTTCGCCGCCGACCGCTTCTCCGCCACCCTCGCGGGCTCGTCCGCCGCCGCGTCCGCGCTGCGCGAACTGCCGGTGATCGACGCCGCGTGGGACCTCTTCACCGAGCGCCACCTGACCGTCGCGTGGGAGCTCGGCTACCTGCCCACGACGTTCTTCGACGGCTTCGCCCGCCTGCGCACCGCCCCCGAGCTCCACGAGAAGCTGGAGGAGATCCGCCAGGACCCGCACGACCCCGACCGCGGCCCGTACGACTCGCACCCGCCGTTGAAGGACCGCATCGGCGCCATCGAGACCATGGCCCTGGAACCGGAGTCGGGCTGGGGCGACCGCCCGGCGCTGGACCTGCTCGCCGACCCGATGCCGTTGCTCGACGCCGCCGTGCTGGACACGCTCGTGGCCGACGCCGCGGCGAAGGAACGCGTCGACTGGGCCACGCTCGGCCACATCGGCGCGCGGGCCCGAGTCGTCCGCGGCACCCAGCGCCTGCTGGAGAAGAGCGCGGAGCTGACCGGCAAGCAGCCGTCACTCACGACCGTGCTCGACGCCCTGGACGCGGGCCACCTCGCCGACCTCGGCACTCACGTGCCGGGCGACCGCGAGGCAGGCGCCCGTGCCCGCCGCGAGATGGCACGCGGCGAGGTGCTGCCGGAGCTGTCCGCGTTGGTGGCGCTGGCCTTCTCCGACGCGGGCCTCGCGCACTGGGAACTCGACTGGCTGGGACGAACCACGTTCGTCACCTCCTCTCAGGACTTCGACATGGCCGAGCACCTCGACGCCGCGGTCGCCGACCACGGCAGCACCGCGGGCCTCCGCGCCGCACTCGCCACCGTCGGCGTGGCCCCCGACTACCGCCCCGCGCACTGAGCGCGTTCGATCTTCTGGAGAACTTCCCGTGGTGCTCTCGCTTCTCTTCAAGCCCAAGGAACTCGTCCGCGTGGTCCGCCTCATCCGCGAGGCGAAGCGCCGCGGTGTGGAGGTCGACGAGCTCCCCACCGACGTCGTGGCCTCGTTCGTGCTGCCCAAGACCCACCCCGAGCGCTACGGCCTGGTCCCCGACGACGAGGTGACCACCACCTCCCCCATCGCAGACCTCGCACTCGCCGCCGTGAAGGACGACGTCCGAGCCGGCAACTGGGAGAACGCCGCCGACCTGGTCGCCGCTACCGGCGGCGACTGGGACCGCCGCGACCGGGTCGTCTGGGCCCTGGCCGACCTCGCCGCCAAGGACGACGCCTGGATGCAGGCCTGGATCGAGGCCCGCCCCGGCGACCCGCACTGGATCGTCGTGCACTCCCGCTCACTCGTGGCCCTGGCCTGGGAGATCCGCGGCAGCGCCAGCGCCTCCGCGACCACCCGCGAACAGTTCGACGGCTTCCACCGCGTCCTGTTCGAGGCGCGCGAGGCCGCCGCCATCGCCGCCTCGGTCCTGCCCGACGACCCCACGCCGTGGAGCACGTTGCTGACGCTCGGCCGCGGTCTGCAGGTGGACAACGACGAGTTCCGCGCGATCTGGGCCGAGCTCGTCGCGCGCGACCCGCTGCACCACTCGGCGCACACCCAGGCCCTGCAGTACTGGTGCCGCAAGTGGTTCGGGTCTGATGCCTTGGCGCTGGAGTTCGCTCTGGAGGCCGCGGCCAAGTCGCCGAAGTTCCTCGGGTTGCCGTTGCAGGCCGCCTATGAAGCCGACAACTCCGACTCGAACATGTGGAAGGACCCTTCGGTCGTCCGGTCGCTCGACGCTCTGCTGGACCGGTTGGCGGATGAGGGGGCGGACACGCACGCGCTCCGGAACGACCGGGGGTATGCGATCTTCGGGCTGATGCAGTTGCGGCGGTTCGAGGAGGCTGTGGGGCAGTTCCGGGCTTTGGGGGCGCTGGCGGATGCCGGGCCTTGGAACTACTTCGAGGAGCCTCGGTTGTCGTTCTTGAGCGTTCGGGGGAAGGCCGTCGGTGAGATGGCCAAGGGGCGCGGGGTGAAGGCTCCTGTCCGGTAGGGCGGGGCGAGGGGTTGGGGTGCGGGGCTTGGCCGAGGCCGGGCTTGGCCGAGGCCGGGTTTGGCTGGGCTGGGGTGTGGAGCTTGGGCTTGGTCGAGGCCGGGTTTGGCCGGGCTGGGCTGGGTGTGAAGCTCGCGCTCGGGCTGGGTTTTGAAGCTCGGGCTAGGAGTCGCAGGCTGGGATTGGGGCTTGAGGGTCGGCGCGGTACGTCGCGGGCGGAGGTCGGGGCTAGGGCCGCGGGCCTGCGGGGTCGGGATTGAGGCTCGGGTCGCGGGCTGGGGCTGGGGTTGTTGAGGTTGGGACAGCGGGCCGGCGTGGGGACGCGGGGCTGAGGTAGCTGGGTTGAGCTGCGGGCGTGCGGAGGTTGGAGCTCGCTCGGGGCTGGGTGTGAGAGGGACAGGCCGGCTCAGCGGGTTGAGTTGAAGCGGGTTGCCGGGGCGGGGTGGTGGCCTGCTTGGTTGGGTTGGGGCTGACCGCGGAGGCGGGTTGCCGGGGCGGGGTGGTGGCCTGCTCGGTTGGTGGTGGGCTGCTTTGGGTCAGCCGATTGGTTGTGGGGTTCTGGCTTGCGGAACTGATGGTGGGCGGCGGTCCATCACGGCCAGTTCCAGTTGGCGGGCCGGGGAGTCGCCCAGCAGTTTGCGGGCCAGGGTGGTGCCCTTGCGTGGGGCCAGGGCCAGTTCTGCTCTCAGGGCTTGGACGCCTACGTAGTGGGTGACCTCTTCGAGGATTGATTTCGTGTCCGGGATTGAGCGGGTTCTGCGGATCGCGTCTACCGCCGCTCGTTCCAGCGGGGCCACGTGGAAGCCCCTTCTGATGGCCGGTTTGGGCAGGCGGTCTGTTCGTTCCAGGCGCAGGGTGGCGTGGCCCCAGGCTCTTGAGTTGCGTGGGGCGAGGACGTGAATTGCGTCTGCTGTCGGGAGGACCGACCTCATGCCGTGGAGGTAGAGGGCGTCGTAGGCGGTCAGCATTGCTCCCTCGCCTGTGTAGAGGAGGGCTGCCTGGACCAGTTGTTCTCTCGACGGGCCCGCTCTGGAGAGCAGGACCATGTTCGGGAACAGGCGTTGCCACGGGCCGCCTGGGCGGGAGCGTTGGTCGATCAGGGACGCGGACAGTCCTATGTGGAGCAGGGCTGCTACCGGGGCCACTCGGTGCAGGAAGAGGGTGCCCAGGGTTTCCAGGTCGATGGGGTGGCGCATGGGTTCAGCTTGCGGCAGGGGTGGGTGTGGGAGTGCCGGCACAGCTGAAGTTGTGGATAACTCGCGGGTTGTGGACAGGTTGCGATCATTCGGGCTTCGGTTCGAAGTCCGCTGTCCTTTCTGGACTCTCGCGGAGGAGGGACGCTGGGCGCACCGCCAGCGAGCCGAAGCGGGAACGGGCCTGGTCGGCGGCTTGATCGGCTTCGCGCCAGCCTCGTTCCGGTGCGTCGAAGATCAGCTGCTGGGCCGAGTCCGCGTTGTCAAGACCCTCTATTCGGACGCCGATCAGGCGGATGGCTCCGGGTGGGGTCTGGGTGTCCAGGAGTTCCACGGCCACTCGGTAGACCTCCTGGGTCACGTCCGTGGCGACCGGGAGGGTGCGGGAGCGGGTGATCGTGGTGAAGTCGGCGAAGCGGACTTTGATCGAGACCGTTCTGCCCAGCAGACCCTTGGCGCGCAGGGAACCCGTGGAGCGTTCGGAGAGGCGGAGTAGTTCCCGGCGCAGCAGCGAGCGGTCGGTCACGTCGATCTCGAAGGTCTCCTCGGCGCCGATCGACTTCTCACGGGAGACCGGGACGACCGCGCGGTCGTCCACGCCGGAGGCCAGGGCGTAGAGGTGGTCAGCCAGGGCCGTGCCCACCTTGCGGCGCAGGCGCGGCAGCGGCGTGGAGGCCACGTCGGCCACCGTCTTCAGGCCCAGTTCCTCAAGGCGAGCAGCGGTTTTCGCGCCCACGCCCCACAGCGCGGAGACGGGCAACGGGTGGAGGAACTCCAAAGCGGCAGAAGAAGGCACGACCATCATGCCGTCGGGCTTGCACATGCCCGAGGCGAGCTTCGCGAGGAACTTCGTCGAGGCCACGCCCACGGAGCAGGTGACGCCGTGGTCGGCGAACACGCGCGACCTGATCAGCTCACCGACGCCGCCCGGCGTCAGGCCGAGGCGGCGGAGAGCGCCGCCGACGTCGAGGAACGCCTCGTCCAGGGACAGCGGCTCCACCAGCGGGGTGATGTCGCGGAAGATCGCCATGACGCCCCGCGACACCTCCTGGTAGAGGTCGAACTGCGGCGGCAGGTAGACGGCGTGCGGCGCCAGGCGGCGGGCGTGGGCCGTGGGCATCGCGGAACGGACGCCGAACGTGCGGGCGAGGTAGTTGGCGGAGCAGACGACGCCGCGGCCACCGATGCCGCCGACCACCACGGGCACGGATTCGAGTTCCGGGCGTTCGCGGATCTCCACTGACGCGTAGAAGGCGTCCATGTCCACGTGCAGCATCCGGCAGCCCGTGTCGTCGGGCCACACACCGTCGCGCGCACGGTATCGATCGACCAGGCCGCGTGGCAGGTTCGCACTGCGACCCATGAACACCCTCCTCGAACGCCAGTTCGAAACGGATCCTACAGTTCGTACACGCGCGCTGCGTTCTCCGACGCGATGAGCCGCGCTATCCGGTGAGCGTCCTCTTCCAGGAACGCGTCCGTGCGCAGCCCATCGGCCAAGAAGTCGGACAACGCGCGCCGGAACAGCAACGCACCGAGGTAGTACAACTCGGGCAGTGCGAACGCGTCGGAGGAGAAGAGGAACTTGCCGTACGGCACGATCTCCAGCGCCTCCGCGAACACCCGCGACGCCTGATGCCCCAGCCCGTGCGTGGCCAGCCCGAGATCGCAGAACACGTGCGGGAACACCTGCGCGAGATACCCGGCCTGCCGATGGAACGGGTAGTTGTGCAACAACAACACCGGCACACCGAGAGACGCGGTCGCACGCAGGAATGGCGTCAGCAAAGTCGGATCGCACAAGTGCAGGTCGAGGTCCGAGTCGCCGTACCCGACGTGGAACTGCAACGGCAGCCCGGCGTCCAGCGCCTCCCACGCCAGCCAGGCGATCACCACCGGGTCCGCCAACCGCCCCGACGTCCACGAAGCACAAGCGCGCAGAACGTCGGCATCCGAAGGCCGCGCACCAGGCAGCCCGAGCCCGATCCGGTAAGCCGCAACGGACTTCGCCCCCACCGCGGCACCGGAGGCCAGCTCCGACCGCACCGCCGAGACGAAGTCCGCGGGCGACACGTCCGGCCGCACGGACTCCGCCAACGCCTCCAGCCGCACGATCGAGTGCGCCACTCCCCCGCCCAGCCCGGCCAGCTCGGCGCCGGACAACAACAACTCGGGCCGGAACCCACCGTCCACCAGGAACGTGTGAATCCCCGACGCCATCAGGAACGTCCGCGACACCTCGGCGATGTGCAACGAGTTCCGCCGTTCGAGGTACGCGTCAGCGGAGGCGTGCCGGGGCAGGTCCAGCAACGGCGCGCACCACCGCCGCACCGCGAACCCCAGCGCCGAGTCGAAGAACGACCCGCCCAGCGGAGAGACCTCATCGGCCTCCAACAACAACGACTCGAACTCCGGCCGTGTGCTGTCCGCGCGCAACACACCATGACAGTGGTGGTCGATCAGCCCGAGTTCGGCGACGAACGGCAAAATGCCCATAACCTTAGGATCGTGGACTCTGCGGAACGGGACCAGCGGTTCGAGCGGGCGACCGAGCTCTTCGACGGGCTCAACGCCAGGGACGTGAGCGTCGTGGCGCTCACCTGGGTCGACAACAGCGGCATCACCCGCACCAAGTCGGTGCCCCTGCGCAGGCTGGCCCACGCGGCCGCGCACGGCGTGGGCGCCTCACCGGTGTTCGACGTGTTCCTCTTCGACGACTGGATCATCCAGGGCCGGTTCGCGGGCGGCCCGGTCGGCGACCTCCGGCTGCACCCCGACCTCGACCGCCTCACGCCCCTCGCGGGTCAGCCGGGCTGGGCCTGGGCCCCCGCCGACCGGCACTTCCAGAACGGCGTCGCGTACCCCATGGACCAGCGCCTGCAGGCGCGCAAGGCCGTCGCGAAGCTCGCCGAGCACGGCCTCACCGCCCAGGCCGGCTTCGAGATCGAGTGGTGCGCGGGCAAGCAGGGCACCGACGACTGGGTCCCCGCGACCACCGGCGGCGCGTACGGCCACGCCCGCCAGGTCGAGCTGTCCGATTACTGCGTCGACCTCCTCAACGCCCTCGACCAGCAGAACGTCGAGGTCCTGCAGTTCCACCCCGAGTACGCCGCGGGCCAGTTCGAGATCTCCACGGCCCCGGAGGACCCGCTGAACGCCGCGGACACCGCCGTCCTCGTCAAGGAGACGATCCGCGCCGTCACGATCCGGCACGGCATGCGCCCGTCGTTCTCGCCCAAAGTCATCAACGGCGGCGTCGGCAACGGCGGCCACCTGCACCTCAGCCTCTGGCGCGACGGCACGAACCTCTTCGACGGCTTCCAGGACGAGGCGCGGAGGTTCAGCGCCGGCGTCCTCACCCACCTCCGCGCGTTGTGCGCGATCGGCTGTCCCTCTCTCGCGAGCTACCTCAGGCTCGTGCCGAACACGTGGGCGGCGCCGTTCGTGGCGTGGGGCGAGGAGAACCGCGAGACGGCGCTGCGCCTGATCAAGGACAACCTCGAGATCAAGTGCTTCGACCTCACCGCGAACCCGTACCTGGTCGTCGCGGGCGTGCTCGCCGCCGGTCTCGACGGCATCGCCACCGAGGCCGAGCTACCCGAGGGCCTCAACGTCGACCCGGCCCTGCTCGGCACCGTCCAGCGCCTGCCCACGTCGCTGAAGGAGGCCGTCGACGAGTTCGAGAAGGACTCGGTGCTCGCCGAGGCGTTCGGTCAGGAGCTCGCCGGCACCATCGCGGACGTCCGGCGCGGCGAGATCGAGCGGTACAAGGACGCCAGCCCCCAGGGCATCGCCAACATCACTCGCTGGCGGCACTGAGCTCCTTGCGCAGCCGCGTGAGCGCCCGGTGCTGAGCCACCCGCACGGCACCGGGCGTGGAGCCGACCGCCTCGGCCGTCTCCTCCGCCGACAGACCCACCATCACCCGCAGCACCACGATCTCGCGCTGCTTCTCCGGCAGCACCTTCAACAGCGTAGCCATCTGGTCCGACAGTTCTCCCTGCATCGCCCGCTGCTCGGGCCCGGCCGCCGTGTCCATCGACTCCGGCAACTCCGGCACGGCCTCCGCCCGGTTGCGCGAGAAGCTGCGGAACGAGTCCGCCACCTTGTGCGCCGCGATGCCGTAGACGAACGCCAGGAACGGCCGCCCCTGATCGCGATACGACGACAGCGAGGTCAGCACCGCCAGACAGACGTCCTGCGCAACGTCATCAGCCGACGCGAACGTGCCGACGCGCGCACGGCAGTACCGCAAGACCAACGGCCTGATGGTGCCCAACAGCCGTTCGACGGCGGCGCGATCACCGGCGACAGCGCGCGCGACGTGCTCGTCGGCCGACTGCTGGCGACCCGAGTAGTAGGAGGCCGCCGGCGGGTCGACCGGCTCCTCGGGAGCGACGGTGGTCCGCTCGACCAACGCGTCGATCGTGCCCCGGGATGCGGAGACCGGCCCACCGACGGATGAGGCCTGGACGGCTTCCGCGGGCACCTTGCGGTGCAGGCCGGGTGAGAACTCCACGTTGATCACCGTTCCTCTTCTGGACGCCGGCGCACGGCAAGGCGCGCGCGCCGGATCCGTCCTTCGACCGCGCGCGGGGTGAGCCGCATCAGCTCACCGATCTCCGCATGCGAGTAGCCCTGGTCAGAAAGGAAGAGCAACCGCCGGGTGTCCTCGCTCAGCGCGGCGAACGCGGCGTTCGCGATCTGCTGTTCGATGACCGCGTCCTCAGGGGTTCCCTCGGCTTGGACGTGTTCGAGGGAAGCAAGGGTGTCCACGAGCCGTACGTCCTGCCAGCCGTGCGCACGCGTCTGCCAACGCCGGTAGACGTTGGGAAACGCGAGCACGCACGCGTTGACGAAGTACTCGGTCAACGGCTGGCCGTGCTCAACGGACCATTCGCGCCCGAGCAGTCCCCGGTCGCGGAAGTAGACGAACCCCTCGTACACGGCGTCGCTCGCCAGTTCCTCGGCCTCCTGCGGCGCGATGTCCTGCTTCTGCAGGTACCGGCCGTTCCGCCCGGAGCGGGCGAAGATGGCACCGGACCGCACGAGTTTCGTAACGATCGTGAGTCCGTGTCCGAGAAGCTGGCGGTGGAACTGGTCCCAGCGGACACCGGTCAGCCCCGACTCGCGGAAGTGCTGAACCAGCACCCCGTCGATGCGCAGCCGGTCGGCGGCAAGCGCTGAGTCCGAACTTCCCATGCCCCCTGCGTCCCTATGTCGGCGTCTTCCTGCCCTCTAGGTATGTCGTTTGGGTGCGTTCTCCCCACGCAACCGCTACGACTCGTCACAAATGCAAACGAATGTCACCCGATCGGGACAGCTAACGACGCGATTTCCTTGCGAAGGCGACCGAGCGCGCGGTGCTGTGCGACCCGCACCGCACCCGGCGTCGACCCCACCGCGTCCGCGGTCTCCTCCGCGGACAGACCCACCACGACGCGCAGCACGAGGATCTCCCGCTGCTTCTCCGGCAGGAGGTGCAACAGCTGTCCGAGCGTGCCGTTCAGCTCGTCCTGGAGGACGAACTCCTCCGGTCCGTGGCCCCGGACGGCTTGGTCGGGGACCTCGGCCACCGGCTCCGCACGGTTACGAGCCAGCGACCGGTGCGCGTCGGCGACCTTGTGCGCGGCGATGCCGTAGACGAACGCGAGGAAGGGCCGACCCTGCTCCCGATAGTTCGGGAGAGCCGTCAGCACGGCCAGGCAGACCTCCTGCGCGACGTCGTCCGCGGTTGTCGCGGAACGACCCACACGTGCGCGACAGTACTTCACCACCAGCGGGCGCAGGTGGCGAAGTAGCTGCTCAGTGGCCCTGCGCTC
Source organism: Lentzea sp. NPDC058450 (assembly GCF_042721395.1). Taxonomy (NCBI): domain Bacteria; kingdom Bacillati; phylum Actinomycetota; class Actinomycetes; order Pseudonocardiales; family Pseudonocardiaceae; genus Lentzea; species Lentzea sp. NPDC058450. Next base: position 57,933 of record NZ_JBHXLO010000034.1, on the reverse strand, counting down.
GCCCCGCACAGCCAGACTGACCAGTTCCGCGGATAACGCTGAACTCTCCATCCGAAGGTTCCCCTCGTCGACGTCCCGTGGAGGAGACGTGCGACGCGTCACTCCTTATGCGGAAAGTAGGGAGAACTTTCAAACGTCACCCGTTCAGAGCAACGAAGAGCGGTTGGTAATAGGCGTCGAGCAACCACTCCACGTAACCGAAACCCGCGCGTTCCGCCAATTCGGTGATTTCGTGACGAGTAATCGCCCAATACCGTGCCTTGCCCACGACGACCCGCCACGCGTCCGCTTCGTGCAGCCGGAACATCTCCAGCTCGTACTGATCGCCGTCCCAATGCCAGAGCTGGAACCACACGACGCGACCCGGCCCGACGGACGGAGGAGTCGCCAACGGACGCTCGTTCCGGATCGCGTCGTAGTCGCGCGTAGAGAGGATGATCCGACCACCGGGCCTCAGCACGCGGCGCATTTCACGCAGCGCCGCGAGCACGTCACCGGGCGTCAGCAAATGGGGCAACGCGTTGTCCGCCGCCAGCACCACGTCGAAGGAGCCGTCCGCGAACGGCAACGCACGCATGTCCGCAGCGAACGCAGGCACCGAGACGCCACGCGCAGACGCCTCCACAACGGCCCGAGAGGCCGCCAGAGGGCTCAGATCGGCACCCACGACCTCATAGCCGCGCAACGCCAGACCGATCGCCTGTGTGCCGATGCCGCACGCACAGTCCAGAACGCGCGCGCCCGCCGGAACGAACTCCGCGAGCTGCGCCGCCTGACGGGCCATCGACGCGTCCCAGTCCGGGAACATCAGGTCGTACGTCCCGGACAGGGCGTCGTAGAAGGCGCCGGTCAAATCAGCTCCTCGACCCCCACGGTCGAACGCAGCTTGGCCAGCGCGCGGTGCTGGGCGACCCGCACGGCGCCGGGCGTGGATCCGATGGCCTCGGCGGTCTCCTCCGCCGTCAGCCCGACCACGACGCGCAGCAGCAGGATCTCCCGCTGCTTGTCCGGCAGCAGCCGCAGCAGCTGACCGAGCCGCGCCGACAACGACCCGAGCAGCGCGTTCTCCTCGGGGTCGATCGTGAGCGACGGCCCGTCCGGCACCTCGGCGACGGGCTCGGATCGGTTGCGCGCCGACACCCGGTGCGCGTCGGCGACCTTGTGCGCGGCGATGCCGTAGACGAACGCCAGGAACGGTCTTCCCTGTTCACGGTAGGTGGGCAGGGCCGTCAGCACGGCCAGGCACACCTCCTGCGCCACGTCGTCAGCCGACGCGTACGCACGTTCATTGCGGCCTACGCGCGCACGGCAGTAGCGCGCCACGAGCGGTCGCACGGAGGCCAGCAGTCGTTCGACGGCAGGCCTGTCACCCGCGACGGCCTCGTTGACCAGTGAGGCCAGCAGGTCGGAACTTTCCATCTCGTCGGTCCCTACTTCGGCAGCGGAGGCCATTATCGTTCGCCGCCGCGTCGTTTGGGACCACTCATCAGGGTCATAAAAGTCCCGAATGCAAACCGTTTCAGGCGATGGTCCGGCGTGCCAGCACGTGCAGCCTGGCGGCGACGTCCCGCAGCGGGGACCTGGTTGCGGCAGCCAGTTCCAGTTCCGCGAGCGCGTCGGCGGCACCCGGATTCGCGTCGAGCACGACACCGGGGACCAGATCAGAAACTACCCCGTGACCTTGCAGGATTTCGACTGCCAACCCCGCGTCGAGGACGAGTTTTTCGAGCCCGGCCACGTCGAACCGGCGCTGCAACGGGTCGCGCGTGCCCGCGAGCTGCCCCGCGTCGTCGTCCAGCAACCGCCGCGCGTCGACGATCCGGCCGGCGATCGCGCGGTGCAGGATCGCCGCGAAACGGTTCGCGACCAGCACCGACACCGCGCCGCCGGGGGCCACCGCGGCGGCCATCGACGCGAGCGCGGCCGGTGCGTCGTCGACGACCTCCAGCAGCCCGTGCGCCAGCACCAGGTCGGCCTCACCAGCGGGAACGCCCAGCGCGTCGGTGTCGCCCTGCACGGCGTTGATGGTCACGCCGGCCTCGCGCGCACGGGTGTTGAGCGTCGCCAACGCGTTCGGGGACGGCTCCACGACCGTGACGGCGCATCCGGCCGCGGCGAGGGGCACGGCCCAGACACCGCTGCCGCCACCGACGTCGAGCACGCGCGGCGGTTCTCCACCCCTGCGCTCGCGTGCGGCGGCCAATTCCGCGTCGAGCAGCCTCTGTACGGCGTCCGGTCGCATGGCCAACAGACTAGGAGACCCTAGAGTAGGTCTGTGCATACGGTGTCCGTGCTCAGCCTCAAGGGAGGCGTCGGCAAGACGACGGTGGTGCTCGGCCTGGCCTCTGCCGCCCTCCGCCGTGGTGTCCGCACGCTGGTGATCGATCTCGATCCGCAGTGCAACGCCACGTCGACGCTGGAGCCCGAGGAGTCCAAGGCCAGCATCTACGACGTTCTGCAGGACCCGTCCGAGGAGAACCTGGAACAGGCGATCCGCCCCAGCCGCTGGGGTGACGGCATCGACGTGCTGTCCGGGTCCGAGGACGCCGAGCTGCTGAACCACCCCGATCCGAACGAGTCGCGGCTGCACCGCCTGAAAGACGCGCTGCGCACGTTGCGGGACATGTACGACGAGTTCCCGTACCACCTGGTGCTGCTCGACTGCCCGCCCTCGCTCGGCCAGCTGACCCGCTCAGCGCTGGTCGCGGCCGACCGCGCGCTGCTGGTCACCGAGCCGACGATGTTCGCCGTGGCGGGCGTGCAGCGGGCGTTCGAGGCCGTGCAGAACGAGCGCGAGCAGAACAACGCCGACCTCCAGCCGCTGGGTGTCGTCGTGAACCGCGTGCGGCCGCGTTCGCACGAGCACCAGTTCCGCATCGACGAGCTGAGGGACATCTTCGGCCCGTTGGTGATGCCCGTGGCGTTGCCGGACCGTCTGGCCGTGCAGCAGGCACAGGGCGCGTGCATGCCCATCCACGAGTGGGGCACGCCGGGCGCACGGGAGGTCGCACTCGCGTTCAACCTGCTGCTCGCCCGCATCCAGCGCATCTCGCGCAGCCGGCGCCGGGCCGTGCACCACGACTTCGACGACGACGAGATCCAAGAGGCGGTGGATGCCTGAGGGCGACACCGTCTTCCTGGCCGGCCACCGGATGCACGAGGCGCTGGCCGGGAAGACGCTGCGCCGCGGCGAGCTGCGGCACCCTCGGCTGTCGACGCTGGAGCTGACCGGGCTGGACGTGCTGGGGGTGCGCACCTACGGCAAGCACATGTTCACCCGGTTCTCCGACGGCCACAGCCTGCGCAGCCACTTCCGCATGGACGGCTCGTGGCACCTCTACCGGCCGGGCGAGCGCTGGCGCCGTCCGGCACACCAGGCCCGCGCGGTGTTCGAGGTGGACGACCGTCAGGCCATCGGATTCGCGCTGCACGACATGGAGTTCGTGCCGACCGCTGAAGAGGATCGGCTCATCTCACATCTCGGACCTGATCTTCTAGCTGATGGGTTCGACGCCGCTGAGGCCGTTCAGCGGTTGACCGCTGATCCTTCCCGGGGCATCGGGCTCGCATTGTTGGACCAGCGGATCATGGCCGGTGTCGGCAATCTCTACCGCGCGGAAGTTTGTTTCCTGTTGGGAGTTCTTCCCACGACTCCGGTGTCATCTGTGGACGCCTCACGTGCGGTTGCGCTGTCGCGGAAGCTCTTGCAGGCCAACCAGTGGCGACCGGAACAGATCACCACGGGCGACCGCCGGGTGCAGCACTACGTTTTCGAACGCACGGGCAAACCCTGTTTGCGTTGCGGCACAAGAGTCCGATCGGACGAGATCGAGGGCAGATTCGTGTACTTCTGCCCAAAATGCCAATCCGGTTGAACCGAGACGCGCTCCCGCCCGTGTCCCCCAATATGGCGGTAAATCTGGATGCGCTGCGCCCCGGCTTCACCGACGACCCCTACGCCGTGCTCAAGAGCCTGCGCGACGCGGGCCCCGTGCACAGGGTCGAGACCTTCGGCGTGCCGATGTGGCTCGTGACCCGGTACCCCGACGTGCGCGCCGCGTTGGACAACCCGCTGCTGTCCTCCCACGGCAAGGCGCTCGCCGAACCGCTGCGCGGCCATCCGCACTTCGCGTCGTGGTGGTTCGGCGACCTGTCGGACCACATGATGAACAGCGACGAGCCCGACCACACGCGGCTGCGGCGCGCGGTGTCGAGCCAGCTCACGCCCCGGCGCATCGCGGCGCTGCGCCCCCGGATCGAGCAGGTGGCGACGCAGCTCGCGGACGAGTTCGCGGACGGCCGGTGCGACCTGATCGCGGACTTCGCGGCCCCGCTGCCGATCACCGTGATCATGGAACTGCTCGGCGTGCCGTCCGTCGACCAGGAGAACTTCCGCTACTGGGCCGACGTCGTCACGGGCCTCGCCGACGGTGACGCGTCGTCCGCGCGCGAGGAGACCTCCGGGTACCTGCGCGACCTCGTGACGCACAAGCGGACGTCCGGCGACGACGACCTGATCGGCGGCCTGGCGCGCGCGACCGGCGAGACCGCGCTGAGCGACGACGAACTGGCGTCGCTCGCGTTCCTGCTGCTCGTGGCGGGCTACACGACCGCCGTCGACCTGGTCGGCAACGGCGCGCTGGCGTTGCTGCGCCACCCCGAGCAGCTCGAACTGCTCCAGCGCTCCTCGTCGCTGCTGCCCGGCGCGATCGAGGAGTTCCTGCGGTTCGACGGCCCGACCTCGCACCTGCTGCGGTTCGCCACCCAGCCGTTGACCATCGGTGGCGTGCAGATCCCGGCGGGCGACGTCGTGCTGCTGTCGCTGGCGTCGGCCGAGCACGACCCGAACCGCTACCCGCGCGCCGACCAGCTCAACATCGAGCGGGCGGACCGGCAGCACCTGGCGTTCGGGCACGGCATCCACTTCTGCCTGGGCGCGCCGCTGGCCCGGCTGGAGGGCGAGGTGGCGTTCAAGACGCTGCTGTCGCGGTGCGCGGGGCTGGCGCTCGACACGTCCCAGCCGCTGGGGTGGCGGGTGTCGCTCGGGAGCCGCGGGCTGCGGGCGTTGCCGGTGACGTTCCTGGCCAAGCCGAAGATGCCGCTGGACGAGCAGGCGACGATCAAGGTCGCGAAGCCGACCTTCTAGCGCGCAGCCGGTCCAGCTCCTGCCGGGCGCCGGGCAGGTGGCCCGCGTCCATCAGGCGCAGGAAGTAATGCGCGTACCCGGACGGCATCGGCAGCAGCTCGCGGAAGCCCCGGCGCAGCTCCTCCGCCTCCAGCCGCTGCTCGGTGGTCAGCTCGACGTGCAGGTCGAAGTAGCCCGACCCCTCCATCAGCTCGGCCCAGTCCTCGATCTCGTCGGCGAGCGGCTCGTCCTTCCAGTCCGACTTCGGTTCGAGCCTCTTGAGCACGTACTCGACCGGGTTGCCCAACGCCACGCTGACGGCCAGCGTCACGTCGTAGTACGGCCGGTCAGGTCGCCACAGTGCGATGAACGCTTCTTGTGCGGTAGCGCCGCCTGCGAGCAGAGCGCGCGCTTCGTCCGTGAGATCCCCCATGCCGTTCATGATGCCCAGGGATGTAACGCAGGTGCTCGAAGTCGGCAACCATTAGCGTGAGTCAGCCGATGACAGCACCACGACATCCACCACCAGCGTCTCCCACGCGTGCGGCGCGCGCGTTCGAGGAGCTCTACGAGGCCGAGTTCGACGTCGTCATGGCGTACTTCGCGCGGCGCACGTCGGATCCGCAGACGGCCGCCGACCTGACCTCGGACACGTTCGTCGCCGCCATCACGTCGTTCGCGACGTTCGACCGTGCACGGGGCACGGCACGAGGCTGGGTTCTCGGCATCGCACGGCGGGTGTTCGCCCAGCACTGCGAGACCGTCACGCGCGGACGGGACGTGGTCGCGCGCATCCGGGGACGGCGAGTGCTCGACGGCGACGAGATCGCGGAGCTGGTCGCGCGGATCGACGCGGAACGGGCCGGGCGCGAGCTGATCGCGGCCATGTCCGCGTTGAGCGCCACCGACCGCGAGGTGATCGAGCTCGTGGACCTGGTGGGGATGGCGCCGAAGGACGCCGCGACGGTGCTGGGCATGTCGTCCGGCGCGCTGCGGCTCAGGCTCTTCAGGGCGCGTGGCAAGGTGCGCGCTCTCGCGGACGGGGGACAGTGATGACGACGTTCAAGGACAAGCTGCTCAACGACCTGATGCGCGAGCACGGCGAGACGGTCGAGGAGGCGCCTGAACGGCCCGTGAGGTCCACACGGCCGTTGCTCGTGGCTGCTGGTGCGCTCGTGCTGGCCGGGGTGGCGACCGTGGCGATCGTCAACAACGACTCGCCCGCGTACGCCGTGACGAAGAACGCCGACGGCACGGTCACGGTCACCATCAAGGACATCAAAGGCGTGGACGGGGCCAACGCGAAGCTGCGCGAGTACGGGATCAACGCGAAGGCCGTGCCGATGTCGCGGGACTGCGCCGACCTGGACGAGAGCAAGATGGACGCGCGCGACTACCGGCTGCCGGACCACGGCGAGGACGGGTCGCTGACGTTCCGGCCGGGCGACCTGCCCGACGGCTACAAGGTGCTGCTGGGCATCTCGAACCTGCCGAACCGCGGCAACGGGCTGGGCTACACCGGACCGATCCGCGACCCCGCCCCGGACTGCCTGCGAGAGGTCGGGAGCTAGGTGCCGCGCGCCCGCCCTGAGCTGCCGTTATAGGGTGGGCGCGTGGTGTACAAGCAGGTGGTTCGCAGGGCGTTGTTCGGAATGCACGGCGGCGACGCGGAGCGGGTCCACGAGACCACGCTCGCCATGATGGAGCGGCTGAGCCCGCTGGCGCGGTTCGCCCGCAACCAGAACAACCCGCGCACCGTCTTCGGTGTCCGCTTCCCGAACCCGGTCGGGCTCGCCGCGGGCCTCGACAAGGACGGGCGCGCGCTGCCGGCGTGGGCCGCGCTGGGGTTCGGGTTCGTCGAGGTCGGCACCGTCACGTGGCACGCGCAGCCGGGCAACCCGAAGCCGCGGCTGTTCCGCCTGCGCGAGGACGAGGCGATCATCAACCGGATGGGCTTCAACAACGCGGGTGCGCAAGCGCTTGCCGCGAAGCTCGACCACACGCCGTTGAAGGCGCCGCTCGGCATCAGCCTCGGCAAGTCCAAGATCACGCCGGTCGAGGACGCCGTGCAGGACTACCTCGACTCGCTGAACGCGCTGAAGCACCACGGCGACTACTACGCGATCAACGTCAGCTCGCCGAACACGCCCGGCCTGCGCAGCCTCCAGGACAAGGGCGCGCTGACCGAGCTCGTTCAGGCCCTCACCGCCGCCACCGACAAGCCGATGCTGGTCAAGATCGCGCCCGACCTCACCGACGACGCCATCGCCGAGGTCATCCAGGTGTGCGTCGACAACGGCATCAAGGGCCTCATCGCCACGAACACCACCCTCAGCCGCGAGGGCCTCGTCAGCGCGCACAAGGCGGAGACCGGCGGTCTGAGCGGCCGGCCGCTGACCCAGCGCGCGAACGACGTGGTCCGGTTCATCACCAAGAACAGCGACCTGCCGGTGATCGGCGTCGGCGGCATCCGCACCGCCGACGACGCGAAGCGCATGATCGACGCCGGGGCGAGCCTGGTGCAGATCTACACCGGGTTCATCTACGAGGGCCCCGGCCTGGTGTCGCGGATCAACCGGGCACTGAGGTGAGCGTGCGCTCGACGTGTTCCCAGCGGCCGACCGGACGGTAGCCGCGCAGGACCGTGAACAACGAGCGCAGCACGGCCACGAAGTCCACGAACACGATCACCATCAGCAGCGGGTAGGCCAACGGCGCCAAGGCGAGCAACGGAGCCTTGGCGCGCCACGGTTCGGTCAGATCGCCGATGATGGTGAACAGCGCCACGCCCGTGTACACCGAACACAGCAGCAGGATGCCGGTGAACCAGCCCGTCTGGAACGTCGCGCTGATGACGACGTAGATGAACACGGGCTCGAACAGCACGAGCACCTCCCCCGCCGCCGTGTACGGCAGGTGCACCCAGGTGAGCAGCCGCGAGCACGTGCGGCCGAAGAAGAGCGAGCGGTGCTTGTAGAACGCCTGCAAGCGCCCGAACTTCCACCGGAACCGTTGCCGCAGCAGGCCTTTGAGCGACGGCACGGCCTGCGTGTACGCGATGGCGTCGGCCGCGAAGATGATGCGCCAGTCGTAGTTCCCGCGCATGGACAGGATCTTCATCGAGAAGTCGATGTCCTCGGTCATCGTGTCCGTGTCGAAGTAGCCGCACGCGCGCACGATCGACGTGCGGAACATCGACCCCACACCGCCGATGACGTACTCGCAGTTGAAGACCGTGTAACCCTGCTTGAGCCGGTGCACGACCGCGTACTCCAGCCGCTGCACCCACCCCAGCGCGCCGCGCTGGTCGGCGATCTTCACGTTGGCCGCCGCCGCGAGCACCATCGGGTCGGCGAAGTGCGCGACCATCTTCGTGACGGCGCTGCGGGACAACGTCGAGTCGGCGTCCAGCACCATCACCAGGCCGTCGCCGACGAGGTGCATGCCGGCGTTGATCGCCGCCGCCTTGCCCGCGTTCTCCTGCGAGACGACCTGAACGCGCTCGCCGAAGCGGTGAAGAGCGGCCACCGTGCCGTCCGTGGAACCGTCGTCCACCACGATCACGGAGACGTCGTCGTAGCAACTGTCCAAAACGGACTGAACCGCCCGTGCGACGCACAGCTCCTCGTTGTACGCGGGGATCACGACCCACACCGTTGGCGTGTAAGGCAATGGACGTGAACGGAACAACGAGAGGTCGTAGAGGTCAGCCGCCACCAGGACGACACACACGCGCACCACGCCGATCATCGCGAGCGGCACCATCAACCACGCGAAGGATGTCATCGGCGGTGACGCAGCAACCGGATGCGTGTGGCGACCAGACTGCCCGCGATGATGGCGCAGGCGAAGAAGAGCACCACGTAGTACGCGGCGACCATGACCGAACTCCCTCCAGTGGACCGGAAACTGGATCGGTCCGAAGTGGAGTCACGGAAACCACACCAACGTGTGGTGGCTAGTTACGGCGCGCAGCCCTGAGCCAGCGCATCACCGGGTGCAGGATCACGACCAGGAGCGAGCCCCACACCATGCCGCCGAGCTCCAGGTCGCCGATCTCGATGGTCAGGTCACCGACACCGGCCACCAGCGCGGCGCCGCCGACCATCGCGTTGACCGGGCTCGCCAGGTCGACGCCGCGGTCCATCCAGATCCGCACGCCGACCAGCACGATCAGGCCGTAGAGCACGAGCGTGCAGCCGCCCAGCACCCCCGGCGGGATGGTGCCGAACAGCGCGATGGCCTTCGGGGAGAACGCCAGGAGCACCGAGAACACGCCGGCGAACGCGAACGCCGCCGTCGTGTAGACGCGGGTCACGGCCATCACGCCGATGTTCTCGGAGTACGTCGTGGTGCCCGCGCCGCCGCCGAGGCCGGACAACGCGGTCGACAGGCCGTTGGCGATGATCGCGTCACCCGCGCTGCCGTCGAGGTTGCGGCCGGTCAGCGCCGCGACGGCCTTCACGTGCCCGACGACCTCGGCCACCAGCACGATCACCACGGGCAGCATCAGCAGCACGACCGACGGCCGCAGCTCCGGCTGGTAGAGCCGCGGCAGGCCCACCCAGGCCGCCTCGCGCAGCTCGGCGATCCGGGCGGACGGCACGGCACCGAACGCGAGGCCGCCCATCCAGACCGCCACGAAGCCGATCAGGACCGAGAACCGGAACACCAGACCGCGGCCCAGCACGCCGGCCAGCAGGATCACCACGGTCGTGAGACCGGCGAGCAACGGCTGCTCGCCGAAGTTCGAGGTGGCCTGCCGCGAGAGGTTCAGGCCGATGAGGATCACGACGGCACCGGTGACGACCGGCGGCATGACCGACTCCAGCAGCCGCACGCCGAGCGCCTTGACCGCGATGCCGACGACGATCACCAGCAGGCCGGCGGCGACGACCCCGCCGAGCTGCGCCGCGATGCCCTGCTCGCGGGCGGCGATGAGGGGCGCGACGAAGGCGAACGACGAGCCGAGGTAGCTCGGGACCCGGTTCTTGGTGATCACCAGGAACAGCAGCGTGCCGAGGCCGGAGAACAGCAGCGTGGTGGCGACGGGGAGACCGGTGGCGGTGGGCACGATCACCGTGGCGCCGAACATGGCGACGAGGTGCTGCACTCCGAACCCGATGGTGAGCGGCCAGCTCACCCTCTCCTGGGGTGCGACGGTTTCACTGTCGGTGATCCGACCGTCCCCGTGCACGGTCCACAACGCCAATGCACTGCCTCCCGGCAATTCAGCCGGACTTCCCGCAGACCGGCCCCGAGATCCTGCCACGCCATGTAGCGGCTACGGCTAGATAACAGTCCGATAATCACACGATTGCAGCAAAGATCTCCAGAGAGACTCGCCGAATAGCCGTAACCAACTACGGAGCGTTACATTCAGTACGCTGAATAGCCTGAGACGTCCCGCATCGCAGACGCCAAACCGGCCATGTGATCGGTCGCGTCGTCCAGCACCTCGGCCGGGTTCTGGAACTGCGTGCTCGCCGCCAGGGCCTTGCCGGCCTCGGCGACCAACGCACAGTAGCGGTCCACGCCGTCCGCGAGCTGGATCCGCAGCACTCGCACGCCCTCGACCAACGACGCGCGCTCCAGGTGCGGCGCGTTGTCGCGAGCGCGTTCGACGGCCTGCAACTGCGCCGAGACCGCGCGGATCGCCGAGGAGGCCTCCTGGGCGGTCTGACGGGCCTGCTGGACGGACTCGGTGGGCATCGACGTGAGCGCCGGCGAGTCGAGCTGCACGAGCAGCTGCGTCATCGCGTCCTCGGCGCTGTGGAGCTTCTCCATGGGCACCCGCGCGGACGAGATGTGCGCGGGCAGCGGCGGCCGGGGAGCGGGCGGCGGCGACAACGCGAGGCGCTGCCGGGCGACGCCGATCTCCTTCAGCTTGAACCCGCTGCGCACGGCGAGGACGGCGGGCACCGCCGCGCCGATCGAGCCGGTGACGGCGGCCCACGTGCCGAGCACGCCGATGAAGCCCAGCACCGCGAGGGTGCCGAGCATCGTGATCACGATCAGCCAGAACGTCAGCACGGCGTTGGTGCGCTTGCGCCGGCGTTCGAGCTTCGCGACCGGGTCGTTCCACTTCTGCAGGCGGTAACGCGCCTGCTCGGCCAGCGGGTGGCCCTGGAGCGACGCACCCAACTCGTTAACGACCTTGCGGACGATCTCGTTGTTGGGACGGTTTCTCCAGGGCTCCATGATCACCTGCTGACTCCTCCTGCCCAGGGCCTGCTCCCTGGGCCTCGTTCGATGAGAGGCGCGCCTGAGGTGGTTCCTGGTGGTGCGGGCGGACGAGCCGCGTACCGGTGTTGTACGTGGGTCGTCCGCCCGTGCCTCCAGGGGCCGCCTCAGGCCCGCCTATCGCGGACACGGGCCCAGGGAGCAGGCCCGTCGCCCAGATCAGTTCTGGGCGGGCGGGACCTGCTGCTGGGTCTTCTGCTCCGACTGAACGCGCTGCGCGATCTCGGCCTGGATCTGCGCGGCCGCGCTGTTGCCCGCCGTGACCTGCTGCGGGGTGCTCGACTGGCCGCCGTGCATGGACGCGCGGATCTGCTCCAGCCGCGACGAACCGGCGAGCTGGGTGGTCGAGGCCTGCACCTCGAGCATCCGGCCCTGCACGGAGTTCTGGGCGAGCTCCGCGGACCCGAGCGCGGTCGAGTAGCGCTTCTCGATCTTGTCGCGGACCTCTTCGAGCGACGGCACGTTGCCGGGCGCCGCGAGCTCGCTCATCTGGTTCAGCGACGCGGAGACCTGCTCCTGCATCTTCGCCTGCTCGAGCTGGCTGAGGAGCTTGGTGCGCTCCGCCAGCTTCTGCTGCAACATCATCGAGTTGCGCTCGACCGCCTGCTTGGCCTGTGCGGCGGCCTGCAGCGACTGGTCGTGCAACGTCTTGAGGTCCTCGATGCCCTGCTCGGCCGTGACGAGCTGGGTGGCGAAGCCCTGCGCGGCGTTCTCGAACTGGGCGGCCTTCTGCTCGTCGCCCTTCGCGCGCGCCTCATCGGCGAGCACGAGCGCCTGACGTGCGGAGGCCTGCAACTTCTCGACGTCGCCGAGCTGGCGGTTCAGCTTCATCTCCAGCTGACGCTGGTTGCCGATGACTGCTGCCGCCTGCTGGGAGAGCGCCTGGTGCTGACGCTGCGCCTCCTCGATGGCCTGCTGGATCTGCACCTTGGGGTCAGCGTGCTCGTCGATCTTCGACGAGAACGACGCCATCAGGTACTTCCAGAACTTCACGAACGGACTGGCCATCTCCTACGCCTGCCTTCTCGGTGCCGGTGTTGGATCCATCGTCTCAATTGTGCGTCGGCGTATCCACCGACATGGGGAGATATCCGGGAACACCCTGACCCACCCCGGGACTTAGGTAGACACGCCTTGCAACGTGCCAATCCTGCCCGCACCCGCGTCCCGAGACGCGGTGACCCAGCGTGCTGATGCCAAGCCGTTGCCTGCCGTTCAGCCCGCTGCCGTCGTTGTCAGTTGAACGTACGAAGAGGCAATCTTGTTGCAGACCGTCACGTGGCGGGGGCCACAGGCTTCGTGAGTTCACCCGAATGCAGGCGACCCCGCACGCCAGAGGGCGCACGGGGTCGTGGATGACATGGGGTTATGCCGCAGCGACGGCCTTGGGCTTCTCGCCGATCTTGCTCGTGAGCCTGTGACTGAGCATGGGCTGCAGGCGCAGATCGGACAGGTCGTCCGAGAGCGTGGACGGCAGCACGCGGCCACCCTCCAGCTTGCGTCCGTCCGAACGTCCGTCCGGAACGGTGTCGGGCACCGTGTCCGGCGTCTGCTGGACGGCGCCGATGTCGGAGGCGACGTGGTGCAGCAGTTCGGACAACGGAAGCTCTAACGCGTCACAGATGGCCGAGAGGAGCTCGCTGGAGGCCTCTTTGCGGCCGCGCTCCACCTCGGACAGGTACCCCAGGCTCACGCGGGCGGTCCGAGAGACCTCGCGCAGCGTGCGGCGTTGGTTGGTGCGGGCATGGCGAAGCCGATCACCGATCGCCTCGCGTAGCAGCACGGTCATCGCGCGCCTCCTTCCGGCCGGCCGTGTCCCTACGTTACCGATCGACACCGACAACGGGCACTGACTTCCGAACACGTCCGCCAAGGGCGAACGAACGCGGAGTCATCATTTGTTCCCGGCGTCGGTCATCAGCAGGTAATCCGAGAGCAGGACCAGGGCTTTTTCCACCGACCCCCGACGCACAGCAGAACGATCACCACTGAGAGTGATTGTCCGCACTGTGGACACTCCAGGTCCGCTCAAGCCGATGTGGACCGTTCCCAGGGGCACACCGTCCTGCGGATCGGGTCCGGCGACCCCGGTGAGCCCGATTCCCCAGTCCGATTTGCACCTTTTCTTGGCGCCTTCGGCCAGTTGGATCGCGACGTCGGGATGCACGGCCCCGTGCTCGTCGAGCAACTGCTGATCCACGTCCGCGAGCTCGTGCTTGAGCTCGGTGGCGTAGACGATCAACCCACCGCGGACCACGGCACTCGCCCCCGGTGTGTCGACGATCGTCGCGCACAGCAGACCCGCGGTGAGCGACTCGGCCGTGGCGACGGTCTGGTTCCTCGCTTTGAGCAGTTCGACGACGTTCATACCACCGCCCTCCCTGCCCTCGCCTTCAACTTGAACGCGCGGATGACGTAGTCGATTCCCGTGACGATGGTTAGCACGAGCGCGACCGCCATGATCACCCACGCGATCAGCTGGAGCACGTCGTTCTGCGGCAGCACGAACAGCCCGATGGCGATGACCTGGGCCAACGTCTTGGCCTTGCCGCCGCGGCTCGCCGGGATGACGCCGTAGCGGATCACCCAGAACCGCAGCAGAGTCACGCCGATCTCGCGCACGGCGATGACGATCGTGATCCACCACGGCAGCACGTCGAGGATGCTCAACCCGACCAGCGCCGAGCCGGTGAGCGCCTTGTCCGCGATCGGGTCGGCGATCTTGCCGAAGTCGGTGATGAGCCCGTGCTTGCGCGCGAGCGTGCCGTCGATGTGGTCGGTGAAGCTCGCGACCGCGAAGACGGCGAACGCGATCAGGCGCCACGTCGTGTCGAAGCCGCCCGCTTCGAACAGGGAGAACAGGAAGACCGGAACGAGTACCAGCCGCGCCATCGTGAGGATGTTCGCGACGTTGAGCAGCGGGACCTTCCGGGCTTCTGTCATGTCCCGATTACCTCGACGATCAGGTCCACGCCCTCGGAGTCGACCACCCGGCAGCGCACGAAGTCGCCGCGCTGGAGCCCCTCGGCCTCGAGCACGATGCACTCGCCGTCGACCTCGGGCGCCTGGTGCTCCGCGCGGCCGACGCAGTCGTTCTCGTCGTCTTCCTCGGTCTCGATCAGCACGGTGACCTCGGTGCCGACCCGGTCCTCCGCGCGCTGGCTGGTGAGCTCCTCGACGAGGTTGCCGATCCGCTGCACCCGCTCCGCGATGACGTCCGCGTCGAGCTTGCCGTCGAGCTCCTCGGCCTCGGTGCCGTCCTCGTCGGAGTAGCCGAAGATGCCGACCGCGTCGAGCCGCGCCTCCGTGAGGAACCGCTCGAGCTCCTGCAGGTCCGCCTCCGTCTCGCCGGGGAAGCCGACGATGAAGTTGCTGCGGATGCCGGCCTCGGGCGCGTGCTCGCGGATCTGCCACACGAGCTTGAGGAAGCTGTCCGTGTCCCCGAACCGGCGCATGCGGCGCAGCACGTTCTCGCTGGAGTGCTGGAACGACATGTCGAAGTAGTTCGCGACCTTGTCGGTCTTGGCGATGGCCGCCACCAGACTCGGCTTGGTCTCCGCGGGCTGCAGGTAGCTCACGCGCACGCGCTCGACACCGGGGATGCTCGCGAGGCGCGGAAGGAGTTGTTCGAGGGCACCCTGGTCGCGCGGCAGGTCCTTGCCGTAGCTCGTGGAGTTCTCGCTGACGAGGAAGAGCTCCTTGACGCCGTTCTCGGCGAGCCACATGGCCTCGGAGACGATCTCGTCGGGGTGCCGCGACACGAACGCGCCGCGGAAGCTCGGAATCGCGCAGAAGCTGCATCGCCGGTCGCAGCCACTTGCGATCTTCAGGGGCGCGACGGGCGCGTCGTCGAGGCGCTTGCGGGGCGTTTTGGTCGGACCCCAGCCGTGGCCGGGCACCTGAACGGCGTCCTTGGCCTCCTGGCGCTTCACCGGCGTGATCGGCAGCAGCGTGCGGCGGTCCACCGGCACGTGCGACTCGACGGGCTTGCCGTGCAACACGTCCTGAAGGCGCTCGGCGAGGTCGTTGTACTGGTCGAAGCCCAGGACCGCGGCCGCCTCCGGGAGGCTGTCCGCGAGCTCCTTGCCGTAGCGCTCCGCCATGCACCCGACGGCCACGACCTTGGCCCCGGTGTCGGACGCGGCGAGCAGCGTGTCGACGGAGTCCTTCTTGGCCTGCTCGACGAAGCCGCACGTGTTGACGACGACGACGTCAGCGCCCTCGTCCACCAGCTCCCAGCCGCCCTCGCCGAGGCGTCCGGCGAGCTCTTCGGAGTCGACCTCGTTGCGGGCGCAGCCCAGGGTCAGCAGCGACACGCGTCGCGGAGTGGTGGGAGAAGACACGACGCTCAGAGTAACCGGCCCAGGTCCCACCGCTGGAATCGCGCTGCCGAGGGCGATGTCCAGGAACGGCACCCACATTTCGTCCACTTCTGATGTCCAGTGCTCGTGGACCCTGTGCCCGTGCTCATCGAGTTGCTGAAGCAGGGGTACGCGGTGCCGGTGCTGCTGGCCGTGTTCGCGCTGCTCACCCGGCACGTGTGGGTCGAGCTGGCCCGTGCGTTCCGCGACTGGGTGCGCTCCGGTCACGACCGCCGTCGTGCCGGCCTGGAGAAGAAGGTGGTCGACCACGCCCTCAAGAGCGAGACCGAGGACGAGCGCGAGCACTCGGTCGAGCTGCTCCGCCTGTTGTTGAACGCTCCTGGTCACTCCCTGCCCGAGACACCTCCACCCGAGACACCTCCACCTGACGACCCACCGCCTGAGGAGAAGTCCTACTGAGGCGCGGCCCATACTTGACGGTTGTGACCAGTGGGGTAGTCGTGCGGCGTGCCCGCACCAGCGACGTGCGCGCCATGAAGGCGTTGATCGACGGATACGCGGGCAAGGTTCTGCTGGCCAAACCCCTGGTCACGCTCTACGAGGCGGTCCAGGAGTTCTGGGTGGCCGAGGAGGACGGCGAGCTGCTCGGGTGCGGCGCCCTGCACGTCATGTGGGAGGACCTGGCCGAGATCCGCTCCGTCGCGGTCTCCCAGCTGGCGCTGGGCAAGGGGGTGGGGCACCGGATCGTGGCCCAGCTCATCGCCACGGCCAAGGAGCTGCAGCTCGGGCGCATCTTCTGCCTCACGTTCGAGACCAAGTTCTTCAACAAGCACGGGTTCGTGGAGATCGAAGGGACGCCGGTGAGTCCCGAGGTCTACGAGGAGATCATGCGGTCGGTCGACGAGGGTGTGGCCGAGTTCCTCGACCTCAGCTACGTGAAGCCGAACACGCTCGGCAACAGCCGGATGCTCCTGGAGTTGTAACTCTTCGAGTAAATACTCGAAGAGTCTTGACTCAACGAACGGCACGCTCCAAGATTCGGGGCGTGTCCGAATCGCTGACCGTCGACGAGCTCGCTGCCCGGATCGGCCTGCCCAGCAGCACCATTCGCATGTACCAGACGAAGGGTGTGCTGCACGCGCCGAGACGGCAGGGACGCGTGGCGTACTACGACGCCTCGCACGTCGAGCGGTTGACGTTGGTGCAGCGGTTGCAGCAGCGGGGGTTCTCGTTGCCGGCGATCGCGGAACTGATCCAGGCGAGGGAAAAGGGCGAGTCGGTCGCCGCGGTGCTCGGCATGGGCGAGACCGAGGGGCCCGACGACTGGGTTCGGATCAAGGTGCGCGACATCAAGCACCTGATTCCGATGGGAGACGTCCAACCGCGACTCCTCCTCCGGGCTATGCGGTTGGGCTTGGTGCGGTGGAAGTACGGCTGGCCGCACGCGCGTCGCTGGGCACTCGAAGCGGGCGGTCGGCTGGCCGGCCTCAGGGTGCCCAGCGATGACGTCATGGACAGCTTCACGCGCCTGCGCACGGCGACCGACGCGGTGGCGGCGGACTTCGTGCGGTTGTTCGAACGGCAGTTCTGGCCGGAACTGGCGCGCAAAGCAGGGGATGAGAACCAACTCGAGAACGTGCGGGCGTTGCTGGTCGAGCTGACGTACACGGCGGAGACCGCGGTGGTCGGGACGCTGCGGGAGTCCATCCGGGACGCGGCGGAGGAGTTCGCGTCACGGCACGGGTTGTTGCCCAGTGACGACTACCAGCCCGCGTGGGCCGAGCAGCCGTTGCCGCCGATCGCCGAGAACCTCATGGATCCGGCCGGTGATCTGCCGAGCGAGCAGGAGATCGAACGCTTCCTGCAAAGGGGGGACGAGGATGAGCCTGGTCGCTGATCCCGCCTGGCACGCGCAAGTGAGAGACGAAGGCCTTGTGGTGTACGCGGGAGCTGATCTCGCGTACCTGATTCCGGACCTGCCCAGGGCGGTGGCCGTGGCGCTGGCGGGACTGTTCGAGCCAGTTTTGAGGGGAGTGGCTCGAACGGTCGACGAGAACCGGTTGGGGGAACCGGTTCGCCAGTACCTGGCCCAGCTGAGGACCCTGGGCGCTCTCCGCCCGGCCGGGTTGCCTCAGGGCGAAGCGCACCAGCCGATGGGGGTCGGCACGCGCTTCGTCGGAGAGGCACCCGCCGGGCTGGCAGAGCTGTTGCCGCACAACGAGAATCCGGATCTCCTGCTCGTGGTGCGGACGACCGGCACGCTGGTCGACCTGATCGAGGTGGCGCGCGAGACGAAGGTCCCGCACCTGTTGCTGGACCTCGCGTACCACCACACCGCCGCCGTCGGGCCCTTCGTGGTGCCCGGTGCCGGCGCGTGCCTGGCGTGCCTCGCGGTGCGGGCGGGGCGGCGGTGGGGGGATCCGCCGCCTCCCCCGCATCCGGCGGCGATGACGCACGACTTCCCTGTTTCTCTTGCTCTTCAAGCGATCCAGAACATCCGCAACGGCTCGCTGGCGCTGCTCGACACGGTCGTCACCGTCCACCTCGACGAGTTCACGACGACCCGCGAGAGCGTGCTGCCCGCGGCCGGGTGCGAGGTCTGCCCGGCCGTCGAGGTCGGGCGAGTGTCACTTCCTTGGGGGAACCTTGAACGCGACGGCAGTCCGGTTACCTGACCAGTTCTCACCCGGTGCGGCCGCCGCCAACGCCGCGACGCCCACCTGTTGCTGTTGTTGTTGCTGCTGCGCCGTTTCCTCGGTGGGCGCCGCCGTGCAGATCCCTGCGGCCCTGCGCGAGGACACCAAGCACCTGCCGCAGCCCCGCAGTCTGCTCGTGCTGCCGTCCGCGATCTTCCCGCTGCTCATCGTCGTGCTGCCGTTCGTGACGATGGGCGCGGTCTTCGACCTGCACTGGGGCTGGTGGGTGGCAGCGGCGACAGCCGCCCTGTCGTGGTCGGTGGCGGCAGGGTTCATCGCCCGGTCGCCCAAGCCGTGGCGCAGCTTCGGCAGGTTGCTCGGCTGGACCGTCCTGTGGTGCGTCGAACCGTTCGCCGTGCTCCTGGTGCTGGGCCCGATCGCGGCGACCCACGAGATCGCGGCGGTGGTGGTCGGCGTGCTCTACGTGCTCAGCGCCCTGCTGTGCGGCTACGGCATCTTCCGGCACTACCGGAGCAAGCCGTGAGGACCGTGGCGGAGGCCCTCGCGGAACGCGCCGTCGGCTGGCGCCAGGGCGTGGTGTCGCAGCTCCAGCCCGTGCCGCACAGTCTGTCCGATGTGGACGTCGAGGGCTGGGCCGCGGTGCCGGAACCCTTCGCCACGGGCGGAACCTCCGGCGGCACCACGAGAACAGCCGCCATCGCCGAGGCCCTCGAACGCCATGCGGCCGCACGTGCACAGCTCGACACCGCGACCACCGGCGAGTGCTGGCCGCTGGAACACTTCAGCCTGCACACGGTCGAGCAACGCGTGTCCCCGAACTACCGCTACCGCAAGGGATACGTCGACACGAGGTACACCACCGCGTGGACGCTCCCGGGCAACACACCGATCCGCGTCCCGGCGGGCCTGGTCGCGCTGGACCCGTCCTACGGCCTCCCGGCGACGTCATCGGGCCTCGCCGCGGGCCCGTCCACGACCAGTGCCCTGCTCCGCGCGGTCCAGGAACTCGTCGAGCGCGACGCGTTCACCACGACCTGGCTGCACTCCCTCGCCCCGCAACGCTTCGAGGCGGGCCTGCCGCACGGCGTCCAGGCGTTCGACCTGACCCCGGCCTACAGCCCGCACCCGGTGGTGGCCGTCGCGGGCTCGCTCCCGATCGCCGGCAAGCCACGACCGACCCTGGGCCTGGCGTGCCGCGCCACCACGGCAGAGGCCGTGCGGAAGGCCTACGAGGAATGGGTCCAGGGCACGGTGTTCATCGAGGTCTGGCTGGCCCGCAACGGCGCCGAGCCCATCACCGACGTCACGGACTTCGACAAGCACGCCGCCTACTACGCCACGAACCCGGAGCAGTGGGACGCCCTGCCGTGGTTCCAAGGCTTCGAGGCGGACCCACCAGAAGACGCGCAATCCCAAGGCACAGCGGCAGAACTGACCGAACTGGTGCACGCCCTGGCCAACGCGGACATCCGTCTCGCCTACCGCGAACTGACCACGCCGGAACTCTCCGCGGTGGGCCTGCACTGCGTCCGGGTGCTCTCCCCGGACCTCGCGCCGCTGCACTCCGACCACAACTGGCCGCACGTCGCCGGCCGCACCGGCGAGCTGGACTGGCGCTACCCGCACGCGTCACCAGGCACGTTCCCCAATCCCGCACCACATCCCCTGGGGTGAGCCCGTGTTCGACGACTTCTGGGCCGCGAGCCGCTTCTCCCCTCTGCACCAACGCAGACTCGGCGACCAGCTCCGCGACTTCCGCCCGCCGCCCCAGCTGATCGACCCGTTGGAGCTCCCCACGACTCCCACGCCACTTCCCCGCCCGGCAGACCGGCTGCAGAAGCTGTTCCAGGCGCGCAAAAGCACCCGCGACTTTGCCCGAAAACCCCTGAGCGACAAACAACTCGGCGCGGTTCTGGGCGCGCTCACCGACCACAGCTTTCCGTCGGCGGGCGGCCTCGACCCGTTGCGCTGCTACGCCTTCGTGCACGGCCGCGCGGTCCGCTACGACATCCGCCGCCACGCCCTGCAGGACATCGGTCCCGCGCCGGAGAACCTGCCCGAGATTCTCGGAACCCCTGACACCCCACCGCTGACGATCGTCCTGGTGTTAACGGACAAAGACTCGTTCGAGAAGTACGGCGAACGCGCGGGCCGCTTCGGCTTGATCGAAGCAGGTGCCGCGGCGCAGACGATCTGCCTCCGTTTGGCCGAACAGAACCTCGGCGGCTATCTGCTCGGTGGAGTAGCCGACCACGAGATGCTGCGGGCACTGGGACTTCCCCGTGAACTCCGGGTGGCCACCGCGATCGCCTGCGGCCATCCGGGCACCTGACGTTCATCAGATCGTGTCTACCGAGGACAGTCGATCACCCGCTACAACTGGCGAGACCCTGCTCACAATCCGAGGAGCTCGCCATGTCGAAGACCCTGCGCTCGGCATTCGTGGGTGCCGCCGCCTCGATCGCCCTGATCTTCACGGGCGCCCCGGCACACGCCGTGGACATCGTCGCGGTCACCGACGACTACCTGTACTCGAAGTCCCTGAGCCAGTTCACAACACTGCGCGCCCAGCAGCCCTACGCGGGTCAGCTGGACTGGTCGTCCGACGGCTGTTCGTACTCGCCGGACAACCCCTTCGGCTTCAAGTTCCTGCCGACCTGCCACCGCCACGACTTCGGCTACCGCAACTACAAGCGGCAGGGCCGGTGGAACGAGACGAACCGCCTGCGCATCGACAACAACTTCAAGGCCGACATGTACAACCAGTGCGGCTCGAACTGGGCGTGCAAGCGCACCGCGGACCTGTACTACGCCGCCGTCCGCCAGTTCGGCGGCAGCGCCAGCTCCACCGCCACGAGCATCCAGAAGGCCGGCCTGAAGTAGGCACGCGCGCAGCGGACGGCCTCACTCGTCGGTGGGGCCGCCGCCACGCATCAGGTAGACCACGTTCTCCAGCTCGTCCGGCTTGATCAGCACCTCACGGGCCTTGGAGCCCTCGGACGGCCCGACCACCCCGCGCGTCTCCAGCAGGTCCATCAGCCGTCCGGCCTTGGCGAACCCGACCCGCAGCTTGCGCTGCAACATCGACGTGGACCCGAACTGGGACGTCACGATCAGCTCGGTCGCCTGCACCAGCAGCTCGAGGTCGTCGCCGATGTCGGCGTCGATCTCCTTCTTCTCGCCGGCCTTCTGCGCGGTGACGCCGTCGGTGTACTCGGGCTGGGCCTGGTTCTTGGTGAACTCGACGATCGACGAGATCTCCTCGTCGCCGACGAACGCTCCCTGGATGCGGACCGGCTTGCCGGCGCCCATCGGCAGGTAGAGCGCGTCGCCCATGCCGATCAGCTTCTCGGCGCCGGGCTGGTCCAGGATGACCCGCGAGTCGGTCAGCGACGACGTGGCGAACGCGAGGCGCGACGGCACGTTCGTCTTGATCAGGCCGGTGACGACGTCGACGGACGGGCGCTGGGTGGCGAGCACCAGGTGGATGCCGGCGGCACGGGCCTTCTGCGTGATCCGGACGATCGCGTCCTCGACGTCGCGCGGTGCGGTCATCATCAGGTCGGCGAGCTCGTCGACGATCGCCATGATGTACGGGTACGGCCGGTAGACGCGTTCGGAACCGGGCGGCGCGGTGATCTCGCCGGACTTCACCTTGCGGTTGAAGTCGTCGACGTGCCGCACCCGGTTGACCTGCATGTCCTGGTAGCGCTGCTCCATCTCCTCCACCAGCCACGCCAGCGCCGCGGCAGCCTTCTTCGGCTGCGTGATGATGGGCGTGATCAGGTGCGGGATCCCCTCGTACGGCGTGAGTTCCACCATCTTGGGGTCGATGAGGATCATCCGGACCTCATCGGGCGTGGCGCGGGCGAGCAGCGACACCAGCATCGAGTTGACGAACGACGACTTACCGGAACCGGTCGAACCCGCCACGAGGAGGTGCGGCATCTTCGTCAGGTTCGCGGTGACCATGTGGCCCTCGATGTCCTTGCCGAGGCCGATCACCATCGGGTGCGTGTCCTTCACCGTCGAAGGCGAACGCAGCACGTCCCCGAGTCGCACCATCTCGCGGTCGCTGTTGGGCACCTCGATGCCCACCGCGGACTTGCCCGGAATCGGCGCCAGCAGCCGGACGTTGTCGGTGGCCACGGCGTACGCGATGTTCTTGGTCAGCGCGGTGATCTTCTCGACCTTCACGCCGGGGCCGAGCTCGACCTCGTACCGCGTCACCGTCGGGCCGCGGGTGAAGCCGGTGACCTGGGCGTCGATCGAGAACTGGTCCAGCACCCCGGTGATGGCCTCGATCATCTGGTCGTTGGCCTTGCTGCGGGACTTCGGCGCGTCGCCGTCCTTGAGGATGCCCGGCGGCGGCAGCTTGTAGTCGCCCTCGACCGCGCGCACGGCCATGTCCGGCGCGGTGGCGGCGGCCTTCTCCTTCTTCGCGACGGGCTTCGGCGCGGGTTCCGGTTCCGGCTCCTCCAGGGGCAGCTCCGGCGTCTCCTCGACCGGTTCCACGGCCTGGCGGCGCCGCGACGGGCGGCGCAGGCGGACCGGCTTCGGCTCCTCCTCCGGCTCGTCCGCGGTGGTGGCCTCCTCCTTGGAGGCGCCGGGGTGCAGCAACGAGCGGATTCGTTCGGGCGCCTGACGGATCGGTGTGTGCGTCACGACCAGCAGCCCGTACGCGAAGATCAGGAACAGCAACGGCCCGGCGACCCACGGCGTCAGCCCCTGCGCGAGGAACCCGCCGGCCAGGTACCCGAGCGCCCCACCGGCGCTGCGGCGTTCGACCGGGTCCATCGGCAGCCCGCCGATGAGGTGGAACATGCCGAGCACGCCGATCATCATCAGCGACGAGCCGATGATCAGCCGCGGCCGCGCGTCGGGCGTCGGGTCGGTGCGCATCAGCGTCACGCCGATGCCGAGCAGCACGACCGGCACGATCACCGCCGGGAACCCGACGGAGCTGCGCACGGCGACGTCGACCCACTGGCCGACCGGACCGCCCGCCTGCCACCACACGCCCGCGCCGGTGATCACGGCGAGCGCGATCAGCAGCAGCCCGAGTCCGTCGCGGCGGTGTTCGGGATCGAGGTCCTTGGTGCGGCTGACGGTGCGCACGAGGCTGCCGACACCACGGCCCAACGCACCCCACACGGCGCTGATGGCGCCGCCGCTCTTGCGCGCGGCGGGTTTCCTGGACGCGGTGGATCGCGCCCGCGGCTTGGCTGGTGCTTTGCCGCGTGACGTGGTCTTTCTCGAAGTCCCTGTGCGCCCGGCCATGTGTATAAGGTAGTCCCTCGCGTCTCACCAGCCCCGTTTGCAACTGGGACGCGTGCGAAACCTCATGGTTCCCCGGATCAAGCACGGTGTCGTTCCGACACGCCGTACGCTGCCCCGCGTGTCCACACCGCTCTTCTGGCGCGTGCTCATGGTGGTCGACCGTGGCCTGATCGCGCTGACCGGCAAGCTCGAGGTCTCGGGAGACATCCCGCCGGAGCTGCTCGGCAAGCCGTTGTTGCTGGCCTCCAACCACATCGGCAACCTCGACCCGATGGTGCTCATCGCGGCGTGCCGCAAGATCGGCGTCAACCCGCGCTTCATGCTCGCGGGCGGCCTGCTCGACGCGCCGGTCATGGGCCCGGCGCTCAAGGCGTGCGGTCACCTGCGCGTCGACCGGGCGTCGGCGAACGTCGGCGAGGCCATGCACCGGGCCGTGGCAGCGCTCCAGGCCGGTGGCGACCCGATCGCCGTCTACCCCGAGGGCAAGATCACCCTGGACCCGGGCATGTGGCCGGAGCGCGGCAAGACCGGCGTGGCCCGGATGGCGCTCGGCGGCGCGATCCCGGTGGTTCCGATCAGCCAGTGGGGTGCGCACGAGGCCGTGTACTGGGGGAACCTCAGCGTCGGCGGCTGGAGGGACCTGCTGCCCTACCTCACGTCGTGGCTGCGCGCGGTGCGCAGGCGCCCGACGTTCAAGGTCCACTTCGGCAAGCCCGTCGAGCTGTCCGACCTCAACGCCGAGACCATGGGCGACGCCCGCCGCGCGCACGAACGGATCATGCGCGCGATCACCGAGGGCCTGGCGCCGTTGCGCCTGGACGAACCGGACGTGCCGAAGTTCCACGACCCGACCCGTCCGACGACCGGTTCCTCCCCTTGGCGGCCCGCCTGATCGAGTAGGCGAGCACGGTCACCAGCATCGTCAACGGCATCGGGTTGCCCATCCAGAGCCCGAGACCGAAGTCGATCCCCGCGATGACCAGGCACGCGAAGAACGTCGCCGCGCTCGCCGTGGGCAGCTTGACCTTCGGGTCGGCCCACGGCGTACGCCCCCACGGCTTCGCGACGCTCAACCAGGCCTGGAACGAGATCGCGCTGATCATCAACGCCGTCCCGACCGGCATCCACGCGCTCGTGTGCCCGTCGATCGCCTGCGCCAGGTTGCCGCTCAGAATGAAGATGCCCACGTAGAGCTGGCTGACCGTGATCACGAACTTCGCGAGCACCCACCAGTGCCGGAAGTACCCCCACGGCGTCGTCGCGCTGAGCATGAACCCGCTGAACGCGCTGACGTTCGCCATGATGGCGAGCACCCCGTGGTCGAGGAAGCGCGCCATCCTGAACGCGTTCACGTCGCCCGTCTTCATGCCGTACAGCAGCAGGGCGAGCAGCGCGACGGCCTGGCTGAGCCAGCCGACCGAGGTCACGACGTGCAACCACACCAACAGGGTCCGAGCGCGCTTCTGCATGACATGTAGCTTGCCTACCTATCGCGGCGGGCACATCAGGGATCGCCCCTAGGCGAGGTCGTGCAGCCGTGCGCGCACCTCGGGCGTGCGCGGGTGGTCGTAGTCCTCGTAGATCGTCAGCGCTTCCAGCAGGTGCGTGCGCGCGACCTCCGGCTGGCCCGCGCTCGTCTCCCCCAGCCCGTGCAACGCCTCCGCGAGGCTCTTCCGGTCGCCGAGCACGCGCAGGAACGTGATGCCGTGCCGGAACGACTCCCGCGCCTGGCCCGCTTGACCGAGCCCGAGCAGCGCCCAGCCGATGCTGACCAGCGCCATCGCCTTGCCGTGCACGGCGTCGTGCGCGTCCATCAGGTCGAACGCCGTGCGCGCCGACGCCAGCGACGCGTCGAACTGGCCCGCCGAGCGCAGGATGTCGCTGTGGAACAGGCGCGTACCCGCCTCGCCGAACCACGACCCCACCTCGGCGTGACCTCGCAGCGCCTCGCCGAACCGGTCGACGGCCAGGTCGAACTGGCGCAGGCCGCCGTACGCCATGCCGAGGCCCGTCAGGCTCCACGCGGCGCCGGCCGCGTCACCGATCTCGCGCCTGATGGACAAGGCCCGGTCGAAGAGTTCCAGCGCGTCCGCGAAACGTTCGCCGCGGAACGCCGCGAGCCCCTGACCGTGCACCGCCCACGCGCGTACGGCCTGGTTGCCGTCACGGGCCGCGCTGCGTTCGGCGACGCGGTAGGAGCGCATCCACTCGTCGAGCGCGCTCGACACGATGAAGTAGTTCCACAGCGCCACCGGGATCTGCCAGGCCGTGGGCGAGTCGTGCTCCTCGCCCAGCCTCGTCACGGCCAGCAGGTTCGAGGATTCCGTTCTGCACCAGGTGAAGGCCTCGTCGTGCGAGGTGAAGTCCTGAGTGGACAGTGGCGGCAGCAGGAACGACGGGTGGTCGGGTGGCGCGATCAGGGCGCCCGCGGCGTTCGCGGTGTCGAAGTACCAGCCCAGCAGGCGTGCCACGGCGTCGTCGCGGCCCGTCGCCGACTCCTCGGTGGCGCTGAGTTCCGTGGCGTACAGGCGAAGCAGGTCGTGCAGGCGGTAGCGGCCGCGGGCGACCTCCTCCAGCATGTGGCCGCCCGCGAGCACGTCCAGCAACGTCCGTGCGCGCGACACGGGCACTCCTGCCAGCGCCGCCACGGCGTTCAGGCTGATCTCGGCGCCGGGGTGCAGGCCGATCAGCCGGAACGTCCTCGCGGCGTCGGGTTTCAGGGCCAGGTACGACCACGAGAAGGCGGCGCGCACGGCCGTGTCCTCGTCATCGCCCGTGGCCAGCACGTTCAGCCTGTCGCGTTCGTCCGCCAGGTCGCTCGCCAGGTCGGCGAGGGTCAGATGTGGCCGTGTGACAACGCGTTCGGCCGCGATCCGGACGGCCAGCGGGAGGTGCCCGCACAGTTCCACGAGCTTGGCGGCGGCCTCCGGTTCGGCGGCCACACGGTCGGAACCGACGGCGGACGTCAGCAGCGCGAGGCCTTCGTCGCGGGAGAGCGTCGACAACGTCAGGGAGTGCGCGCCGTCGCGGGCGACGAGTCCGCCGAGGTGGTTGCGGGACGTCACGAGCACCATCGACGTGGAGCGGCCCGGCAGCAGCGGGCGGACCTGCTCGGCGAGCCGTGCGTTGTCGAGCAGCACCAGCACCCGTTTGCCCGCGAGGACACTGCGGTAGAGCGCGGACTTCGCGGGCAGGTCGTCCGGGATGCGTTCGGACGGCACGCCGAGGCTGTGCAGGAGCTGGTGCAACGCGGCGGCGGGCTGCACGGGCGGTGCCGACGAGTCGAAGCCGCGCAGGTCGACGTGCAGCTGGCCGTCCGGGAAGCGTGCCGCGACCTGGTGCGCGAACCTGACGGCCAACGCGGTCTTGCCCACCCCGCCGGTGCCGGTGATCGCGACGAGCACCGGTGCGTGGTCGTGCGGGACGACCTCGGTGAGCTTCGCGAGCTCCTTCTCGCGGCCGGTGAAGTCGCGGATCTCGTGCGGCAGCTGGACGGGCACCAGCGCGGGCGCGGCGGGTTCCGGTTGCGGGTCGGGCCTGCCGACGAGGAGCTGTTCGTGCACCTGACGGAGCTCGGGGCCGGGTTCGATGCCGAGCTCGTCGATCAGCAACCGCCGCAGGTCCGCGTAGACGGCGAGCGCCTCCGCCTGCCTGCCGCCGCGGTACAGCGCGGACATCAGCAGGCCGTGCAGCCGTTCACGCAACGGATGCGCGCTCACGAGCGTGGTGAGTTCAGCGGCCACTTCGGCCTCACGACCGACCGTGAGCATCAGGGCCGCACGTTGCTCCACGGCCGTGAGCCGGAGTTCGGCCAGGCGCGCGCGTTCCACGGCGGCGAACGGTCCCGGCACGCCGTCCAGAGCGACGCCCCGCCAGAGTCCCAGCGCCGCGTCGAACGCGGCCAGCGCCTGTTCCGGCTGGTCGCGAAGCCGTCCGGCCTCGTCCAGGTGGGCGCGGAACACGGCCGCGTCCGAACACCGCGAAGGGAGCCTCAGCAAGTATCCAGCGTCCGTGGAGAGCAGCACGGAACTCGGTGCGCGCGACGCCCGGCCCGGTTCGAACAGCCTGCGCAGGCCGGCGACGTAGGTGTGGATGCCGTTGTCGGCGCTGGCCGGCGGGTCGTCACCCCACACGGCGTCGATGAGCTCGCTGCGCGACACGACGTGGTTCGCGCGCAAGGCGAGCACCGCGAGCACGGCTCTTTGCCGCGGCGGGCCGAGCGTCAGCTCCTGACCGTCCACCGCGGCCGCGAGCGCGCCCAGCAAGCTGACGCGCAACTCGTTCCGCACTCTTCGTCTCACTTCGTCGCTGTCCGCGTTCACCCAGCAACCTACCGTCAGTTTTCGTCCAGAAGCCATCCAGAGGGCGTGCAGAGACCTTCTCCACACTTCACTCAGGTGGATTGGGTCGAAATGAGGGGCGGGGTATGAACGCGGCCGAGGTCTTCGACACGCTCGGACTGGAATACCAACGCGCTTGGTCGCACCAGCCCGCACTGCACGGCACGCTCGCCTGGTTCGCCGCGACGCAGCCCTCGGGCTCGCGCGTGCTCGACATCGGCTGCGGCACGGGCGTTCCCGTGGCCCGCACCCTCGCCAAGGCGGGCATGAAGGTCACCGGGCTCGACGTCTCCCCCGTGATGGTGGACCTCGCGACGGAGCAGGTGCCCGGCGCGACGTTCCACAAGATCGACATCCGCGACTTCGAGTCGCCCCCCGGCTCGTGGGACGTCATCTGCGCGGTGTTCTCGCTGCTGCAGATGTCCCAGGCCGAGATCATCCAGACCCTCGGCCAGATCTCGACCTGGCTGCGGCCGGGCGGCCACTTCTTCCTCGCCACCGTCGCGATCGACGTCGAGAAGGTGACGCTGCCCTGGATGGGGCAGGAGATCGAGGTGTCGTCGTTCTCCGAGGAGAACTTCGAGGCGCACCTGGCCGAGGTCGGCCTGCGCGTCGTGCGCCGGAGCCGGCCGGTCTTCACCCCGTCGTACCCCGGCGCCACGCCCGAGGAGTCGCTGCACCTGGTGTGCCAGCGCCCCTAGGCGCCGAGTTCCTTCACCACGTCCCAGAAGGCGCCCTCCGGTGCCCGATCGAACAGCGCCCGGCGCACGGCTCGGGCGTGCGCGGGGCGGGCTTCGGCCAGCGCGGCACGACCCGCGTCGGTCGCGATGACGAACATCCGCCGGCCGGGGCGAGGAACGGCTGGCGGCCGCGGCCGCGCTCCTGCCGGGCGTCGAGACGTTCGTCAACGACGTCGCCACGCCTTCGGGCAGGTCGCTGCTGGCCGACCACGTCCGCGCGGCCATGCCGGACCTCGACGTGCTGATCAACAACGCGGGCATCCAGCGACGCGTCGGCATCACCGCGGACCAGGCGCTGTGGGACGAGGTGCAGCACGAGATCGACGTCCTGCTCGCCGCACCGATCCACCTCGGCCGCCTGCTCGTGCCGGTGATGCTCGCGCACGGCCGCCCCAGCACACTGATCAACGTGACGTCCGGCGGCGCGTTCGTGCCGCAGCCGTTCGCGCCGGTCTACAGCGCCTCCAAGGCCGCGTTGCACAGCTACACCGTCAACCTGCGCAAGGCGTTGGCGGACACGACGGTCCGGGTGGTCGAACTGATCCCACCCGCCGTGGCGACCGAACTCGCCGGGCCGGGCCAGTCGCACGGCGCCGACCTCGACGAGTTCTGCGACACGGTCTTCCCGCAGTTGGACGGCTCGAAGCCCGAGGTCGGCTTCGGCCCGACGCTGCAGCTGATCTAGCGACCGATCGCCCGCAACCCCTCGGGAGGCGCGCCTTCGTGCACCTCGCCGTCACGCACGAGCCACGCCCGCCCGTAGTCCATCTCGCCGGTCAGCACGAAGAACCCGACCGGGTGGTCACCGTGCTCGTCCACGAACTTGGCGATCTCGGCGACGTGCGCACGCACCCAGTCCACCCAGTCCGCGCGCACGTTGCCGCCGTACGTCACGTAAAGCGTCGAGTTGAACCATCTCTCCGGCACGTGCCAGCCCGCCGAGTAGAGGTCGTGCTCGTGCTCGTCCAGGACCTCCCGCACCGCGTCGCGATGCTCGTGCGCCAGCTCGAGCCACCCGCGCACCGAGACGTAGAGGGCCATCAGTGCTGCTCCGCCAGCGCGCGACCGATGAAGTGCGCCGACAGCAACGCGAAGATGTACGCCTGCAACACCTGCACCAGCGCCTCCAGGAAGAACAACGCGATCGCGAGCGCGAACCCGATCACCGACACCGGCTTGAGGTAGATCGGCGCGTTGAACAGCAGGAACTCGCTGCCGAGCGTGAACACCAGGATCAGCAGGTGGCCCGCGAACATCGCCGCGAACACCCGGATCGCGAGGTTCACCGGGTCGAAGAAGAACTTGAGGATGACCTCGGTCGGGATCAGCAGGCCCCACAGCACGGGCTTCGGCACGCCCGGGATGACGAACTGGTTGCGCAGATAGCCCTTGAGCCCGAACTTCCGGATGCCCACGTAGTGGTAGAGCGGAAAGATGATGATCAAAGCGATCGCGAACGGGAACCCGCTGTGCGTGAACGTCGGGAACTGCACGAGCGGAATCAGCCCGTAGACGTTGTTCACCAGCACGAAGCAGAAGATGCTGACGATCAGCGGAACGTACGGCGCGAATTCCTTGGCACCGATCTGCTCGCGCGCGATCGTGTTGCGCCCGAAGTCGTAGACCGATTCCGCGGCGAACTGCCAGCGGGACGGCACGATCTTCAGGTTCCTGGTCGTGACCAGGAAGAACGTCAGGATGATCACCACCGACAGCACCAGCAGGACCTGCGGCTTCGTCACCTCGAGGGTGAACGGCAGGCCGAACGGCTCCTGCCAGCTGAAGATCGGTGGGAGAAGAATGTCTTCTTTGCCCGGTGGGTTGAAGACGTCATTACCGGCCATTGGGCGACCCCCTCGTCCATGGTCTGGGACTAGACCTTATCGGACGAGGGGGACGCAGATCACAGCAGGGTCACGCCGCGATCTGCTTTCACACCAACGGGTTACACCGGGATGACCGTCGGAACGATCATCGGACGGCGGCGGTAGGTCTCCGCCACCCAGCGGCCCACGACGCGGCGCACGGCCTGCGCGATCCGGTGCGTGTCGGTGATGCCCTCGGCCTCGGTGCGCGCGAGTTCCATCTCCACGAGCGGCACGACCGCCTCCAGCGCCTTGGGGTCGTCGGAGAAGCCCCGGCCGGAGATCGTCGGCGCCACCACGGCGCGTCCGGTGGTCTGGTCGATGGCGACGGAGATCGAGATGAAGCCGCCCTCGCCCAGCACGAGGCGGTCGGACAGCGTCGACTCGCCGACGTCGCCCACGGACAGGCCGTCGACGTAGACGTGGCCGACTACGACTCGGCCGGAGACCGACGCCTTGCCGTCGATCAGGTCGACGACGACGCCGTCCTCGGCGATCACGACGTGGTCCTCGGCCACACCCGTGGCGACCGCCAGCGCGGCGTTGGCGCGCAGGTGACGCCATTCGCCGTGCACCGGCATGACGTTGGACGGCCGCACGGCGTTGTAGAGGAACAGGAGCTCGCCCGCCGGGGAGTGGCCGGAGACGTGCACCTTGGCGTTGCCCTGGTGGACGACGGTGGCGCCCAGCTTGGCGAGGCCGTTGACGACGTTGAAGACCGCGTTCTCGTTGCCGGGGATCAGCGACGACGCGAGGATCACCGTGTCGCCCGCGCGGATCGAGATCTGGCGGTGCTCGCCGCGGGCCATGCGGGACAGCGCGGAGAGCGGTTCGCCCTGCGAGCCGGTGGAGACGAAGATGACCTCGTCCTCCTCCATCCGCATCGCGACGTCGAGGTCGACGAACAGGCCGTCCGGCACGTTCAGGAAGCCCAGGTCGGCGGCGATGCCCATGTTGCGGACCATCGAGCGGCCGACGAACGCGATCTTGCGCTTGTACTGCACGGCCACGTCGAGGACCTGCTGGACGCGGTGCACGTGCGAGGCGAAGCACGCCACGATGACGCGCTGGTCGGCCTTGCGGATCACGTTCTCGAGCACGGGGCCGATCTCGCGTTCCGGCACGACGAAGCCGGGCACCTCGGCGTTGGTCGAGTCGACCAGGAACAGGTCGACTCCCTCGTCGCCCAGGCGCGAGAAGCCGGCCAGGTCGGTGAGGCGGCCGTCCAACGGCAGCTGGTCGAGCTTGATGTCACCGGTGTGCAGCACCAGACCGGCGGACGTGCGGATGGCCACGGCCAGCGCGTCCGGGATCGAGTGGTTGACGGCGAAGAACTCCAGCTCGAACGGCCCGAACGGGTGCCGCTCGCCCTCGCGCACCTCGACCAGGCGCGGGTTCTGCCGGTGCTCGCGGCACTTGGCGGCGAGCAGCGCCAGCGTGAAGCGGGAACCGACGACCGGCAGGTCCGGGCGCAGCTTGAGCAGGAACGGGACCGCGCCGATGTGGTCCTCGTGGCCGTGCGTCAGGACGATGGCGTCGATGTCGTCGAGCCGGTCCTCGATGGCGCGGAAGTCGGGCAGGATCAGGTCCACACCGGGCTGATCGTCTTCGGGGAACAGAACTCCGCAGTCGACCACGAGCAGCCTGCCGGCGTGCTCGAAGACGGTCATGTTGCGGCCGACCTCGCCGATTCCGCCGAGAGCGACGACGCGGAGGCCGCCTTCCGGCAGTGCGGGTGGCAGTTCGGTCGATTGGGTCACGCGTTGACTCCCAGTTCGGCCGCGATGGCCTCGATGTCTTCGGCGGCGGCCGGCACCAGCGGCAGACGGGGATCACCCACGTCGAGTCCGCGCAGGCGCAGCGCCGCCTTCGTGTACGTCACGCCGGGAACCCGGCGGAAGGGTCGCAGCAAAGGCAGCAGCGACTCGTGGATTTCCTTCGCCCGGGCCACGTTCCCGGCTTCAAAAGCTTCGACGAGGTCCCGCAGGCGGTCGGCCGCGAGGTGGCCGATCACGCTCACGAACCCGACGGCGCCCACGGAGAGCCACGGCAGGTTCAGCGGGTCGTCGCCCGAGTAGTAGGCGAGATCCGTCCTGGCGATCACCTGGCTGCCGGCGTGCAGGTCGCCCTTGGCGTCCTTCACGGCGACGATGCGCGGGTGCTCGGCCAGCCGCAGGATGGTGTCGACCTCGATCGGCACGATCGCGCGCGGCGGGATGTCGTAGAGCATCACCGGCAGCTCGGAGGCGTCGGCGACGGCGGTGAAGTGCGCCAGCAGGCCTTCCTGCGGCGGCCGCGAGTAGTACGGCGTCACGACCAGGGCGCCGTGCGCGCCCGCCCGTTCGGCCTGCTGCACCAGGTGGATGCTGTGCGCGGTGTCGTAGGTGCCCGCACCGGCCACCACGGTCGCGCGGTCGCCCACGGCCTCGACGACGGCCGTGATCAGCGCCGTCTTCTCCCGGTCGGTGGTCGTGGGGCTCTCACCGGTGGTGCCGTTCACGACCAGACCGTCGTTGCCCAGGTCCACCAGGTGCTTCGCCAGTTCCTGCGCTTTGGGGAGATCGACCTCGCCGCGCGAGTCGAACGGCGTGACCATGGCGGTGAGAACGCGGCCGAACGGGCGGTTCGGCGCTGCGTAGGGGCTTGCGGGCATGCGCAGAAACTACCCGAGTTCACACACTTCGGTTCAACGACCGCACCCGTTGCACCGCGTCGGCGTCACCGCTGTATTCCACGCGGACCTCGTCGCGCCCGAACGCCAGCATCACGAGCTCGGCCACCTCACCGGTGATCACCACGCCGTTCGCGCCCTGCTTGACGACGACGTGGTCGCCATCAGGCCGTACGAGCGTCACGCCGACGGGCGACGACCGGTACGTCATGCGCGCGGTGAACGGCAGCACCTTCCACAGCACCTTCTCGCGGCGCTCGTCGTACGGCCGTGGCTCCCAGTCCGGCTGTGCCCGCCGCACGTCCTCGTGATGCACGAAGTACTCGCTGCTGTTCACCAGGTCGTCGATCGGCTGGACCCAGAACGGCGGCGTGCGCACGAGGTCGAGGAGCTCGCTCCACGCCTTGTGCGCGTAGTCCGCCTGGACCTTCTCGGTCCACTTCGTGAAGACGGGCAGCAGGATGCCGGGAGCGGTGTCGAGGCGGCGCTCGCGGATCGCGAGGTGCGCCGCCAGGTCCTTGGTCGACCACGTGCCGCACAACGTCGGCGCGTCGGGACCGAGCTCGGTCATCAGGTCGACCAGGGCCTTGCGCTCATCGCGGGCGAGACTCACTCCCCCATTCCACCACAGCCGGGTCTCGCTACGGCTTGTAGCAGTCCTTGAAGCCCGCCGGCTTGGACGAGTTGTCCGCGAGGAGCTTCTCGACCTGGTCGCGCTTCAGGTTCTCGGGGTAGCCGGGCCAGTCGGGCTCCTGCCCGTTGACGTGCAGCTCGTCGAGCCAGTAGCCGGACTGCCCCGAGGTCTTCGCGAACTCCAGCTCGCAGCCCTTGACGTTGACCATCACCTCGATGGTCTTGTCCTTGGACTTGATCGTGCGCTTGCCGATCTTCTTGGACTTCGACTCGGTCTCCGTGCTGGGCTCACCGGGGTTGCTGAAACCTGCGGCCTTGAGCTCGGAGACGAACTTGTCCTCGTTGCTGGTGCACGCCGAGAGGGCGGCTGTCGCACCGAGGACCAAAAACGCGGAGATGATCCGTCGCTTCACTTGTCAGTTGTCCTTCTTCGCACTGATGGTGCCGTCCAGTTTGCTGCCGTCCTTGGCGCCCGCGAGGCACCAGATCTTGCGCTCCGCGTTGCCGCTCTTGTCCTTGGTCCACGAGCTCTCGCTGGGAACCAGGGTGGTGAGCTTGAGCTTCGAACCGTCCTTGATCCAGGGCGAGTTCAGCGTCATCTCACAGCGTGCCACCCCGAGGCTCTTCAGGGAGTCGATTCCGGGATATGCGGCGTCGGGCAGGTTGGAGGCGACGGGCAGCGTGTCGATCGCGTCGAACACCTCGAAGTCGTGCGGCTTGTCGCACTCCTCGCGGGTGTCGGAGTTGAGCAGCTTGGCCGGCGCGACCTCACCGAGGCCGCAGGTGTTCTCGTACAGGCCGAACACCGGGATCTCCGCGCCCTCGCCGTACGTCAGCGCGGTGCTGCCGCTGCTGCCACCGGGAGTGTTGAACGCCTTGTTCGTGAAGATGCCGCCGGTGAACGCCGCCGCCGCGATGACGACCGCGCCGACCAACGCGATGATGCGGTTGCGCTTCTTCTTCGCCGGGTCGACGGCCGGGGCCTGCTGGTACTGCTGCGTCTGCTGGGGCGAGATGCCGGTGGGCGGCGTCGGCTGGTTGCCGATGCTGGAGAGCATCGCGCGGGCTTGCGGGCCGGACAGCCGGGCGTTCGGGTCGGCGATCAGCAGGCCGGTGATCACGGCGCCGAGCACGCCCGTCGCGCGGGTCAGCCGCGGCGTCTCGCTCATGATCGCGTGCAGCGTCGAGGCCGTGGAGGAGCGTTCGAACGGGCTCCAGCCCTCGACGGCGTAGCAGAGGGTCGCGCCCAGGGCCCACAGGTCGGACGCGGGACCGGCCTCGTGGCCATGGATGCGTTCCGGCGCCATGTAGGCGGGCGAGCCGATGAGGCTGCCGCTCGTGGTCAGGCGCGGGTCGTCGACGGCCTGGGCGATGCCGAAGTCGGTGAGCTTGAGCTTGCCGTCCGGGCGGACCATCAGGTTGCCGGGCTTCACGTCGCGGTGCACGATCCCGGCCTGGTGCGCGGTCTCGAGCGCGGACAGCGCCTGCAGCGCCATCGAGATGACCTGGTTCGGCGGCATCGGGCCGTGCACGCTGATCAACGTCGACAGCGTGGCCGCCTCGACCAGTTCCATGACGATGTACGTCGTGCCGTTCTCGTTGATCGCGTCGTAGACCGTGACGACGGCGGGGTCGTTGAGCTTGCCCGCCGTGCGTGCCTCACGGAGCGCGCGCTCTTCGAGCACACGGCGTTCCTCGTGCGCGATGCCGTCCGGCAGGTGCAGTTCCTTGATGGCGACGAAGCGCCCGATGTGCCGGTCCTGGGCGCGCCAGACGATGCCCATGCCGCCGCGGCCGAGCTCCGCCACCAGGGCGTACCGGCCGGCGATGACGCGCGGTTCGACTGCCTGTCCGTGCAACGTGCGCTCCTACAACCTCGGAACCGGGGGCGTTGACGGTACTTGAGACCCGCCAACTGGAGGATCGGTTCCTAAGCTTCCGGCGCTACAACCAGTTCGTGACCTGCGGCACGCAACGCCACCACGGCACGGCCCAAGTCGGTCTGCTTCACCAACAGATGGTCGGTGTCGTATGTGGACAGCGCGAACAACGAGACGCCCGCCGCCGCCAGTTCACCCGCGAGAGCGGCCATGATGCCGGTGAGGGTGAACTCCAGCGGCCCCCGCACGGTGAGCAGCCGCCAGCCCTTCTCCGCCGCCTCGCCGTCCAGTTCGAACGACGCGGGCCCGATGATCGACAGCTCGGCCGGGGTCCTGGTCACGGACACCAGGACGCCGGTGAGGTCGAGCAGCCCGCTGGGGACCGGCGCGTCCGGTGCCAGGCGCGTGACCGCGTATTCGCCGGGCCGGACGTCCACGATGAGCCGCTTCATGCGCTCAGCCTTCAACCACCAGCGGGCTGGAGGCAACTTCTGTGCCGTCCGGGAGTGTCGAGATCACGAAGTCGGCGAACGCGTTGGGCGCGGCCTTGGTCAGCTCGCGCAGGCACGCGACGGCGAGCTCGCGCAGTTCGACGTTGATGTGCTCGGTCGCGCGCATCGCGATGAAGTGCCGCCACGAGCGGTAGTTGCCCGTCACGACGATCTCGGTGCCCGTGGCGTTGGGCAGCACGGACCGGGCGATCTGCCGTGCGCGCCGGCCGTTGACGGACTTCTCCAGGCTCTGCACGAGGTCCTCGTACGCCTTCAGGCTCGCCTCGGTCGCGGCGACGAACCGCGCGTGCAGCTCCGGGTCCTTCGCGATCAGGTCCGGTTCGACGACGTCGGTCGGGTCGGTGCGCTGGGAGAGCTGCGAGTACGAGAAGTGCCGGTGCCGGATCAGCTCGTGGGTGAGCGAGCGGGACAGCTCGGTCAGGTAGAGCGACGCGCTGCCGTGCTCGAACGCGGCGAGGTGGCCGACGTCGAGCAGGTGGTGCAGGAACGTCGCGTTGGTGTTCGTCATCGGGTTCGAGCGGTCCCACGACTGGTAGCAGGCCCGGCCGGCGAACTCGACGAGCGCGGCGCCACCGTCCGCGTCGGTCGTCCACGGCACGTCGTCCGGTGGGATGAACTCGGTTTTCGCCACCAAGCGCACTCTCGGCATGTCGCCGACATTAGCCCTGACACCACGAGTTGGTTGCGCGATGTCGGATGTGACGTCATAGTGGTGTCATGGATCTGTCGCCGTACATCGCGTCACTGCGCGAGGACCTGGCGACGGCCGCGTCAGCGGGGGACGAGAACACCCGTCGAACGGCCGCCGCGTTGTCCGCAGCGCTCGAGCCAGCCGCGCGACTGGCAATCATGAACGCACTCGCCGACCTCGCCGCGGAGGTCACCGCCTCCCTGGACGGCCAGGTCGTGGAGGTGCGGCTCGCGGGAAGGGACGTCCAGGTGGTCGTCACCGGGTCCGCGGAGCCGGAGCCGGAACCGGCCCCGCGTCAGGAGGTGCCACTTTTTGGCGCCGGTGACGCCACGGGTGACATCAGCCGCATCACGCTGCGCATGATCAACGAGCTCAAGTCGAAGGCCGAGGAGGCCGCGGCCGCCCAGGGCGTGTCGCTGAACTCGTTCATCCAGCAGGCCGTGGGCGGTGCGGTGCACGGCAAGCAGAGGCACCAGCGGCACAAGGGGTGGAGCGGGAACACCGGGTCGGGCTCGCGGGTCCGCGGATGGGTGCAGGGGTGAGCGGGATGACCGAACCGACAGACAGCGAGCCGGCCGGCGTGGTGCGCCAGCAGAGCTTCGAGTTCGCGGGGGTCGCCGAGATCGACATCTCGCTGCTCAGCGGCCGGGTGCAGGTGCAGCTCGTCGACGCGCCCGGCGTGCACGTCGAGGTGCGCCACGACCCGAACGCGGGCAACTCGTGGACCGAGGGCCTGTCGAACGTGCTGAGCTGGGTCAGCGGCCAGTTCGGCACCGACAAGGCGGCGCCCCCGTCCGGTCCGGAGGAGGCCGTGCGCGACGCACGGGTCGAACTGCTGGGCAACCGTTTGCGCATCGAGTCGTCAAAGGCGCTGCCGTTGCGCGCCGTGCCGCTCTCGGTGGTGGTGACGGCCCCCGTGGGGTCGCACGTGGCATCACGGACCGGCGCGGCCGACGTCATCGTGACGGGCGGCGCGGGCAGGCTGGACCTGAACACCGGCACGGGCAGCGTGTCCGCGGACCGCGCGACCGGCGAGGCCAAGGTGAACTCCGGGGCCGGGACCGTGCGGCTGGGCACGATGCTGTCGTCGCTGAAGGCCAAGACGGGCAGCGGTGACGTCGAGGTGTCATCCGTCGGCGGCACGTCCACGCTGATCACCGGCACCGGTGACGTGTGGCTGGGCGCCGTGCAGGGCAACGTCCAGGTGCGCACCGGCAGCGGTGACCTGACCGTGGCCGACGCCGCGTCCGGGGAGCTGCAGCTCGGCACCGGCTCGGGCCACATCCGCGTCGGCATCAGGCAGGGCACGCTCGCGCGCATCGACCTGGTGTCCACGTCCGGCACCGCCCGCAGCGACTTCGACGTGTCGTCGGAACCGCTGGGCGACGCCACGCTGTCGGTCACGGGCCGCACGGGCAGCGGCAACGCTCTGGTGACCGCGTCTTCCACGAGCTGACCGGGGGGTCGGGTAAGGACGTCCCCGGTCAGGGCTCCTGGAACGGTTTGGAGCCGCCGGGGACGTCATCCGGAAAGAGCGGGCAGCGGATCTCCGCCGTCAGGAACTTCCGGACGAAGCTGGAGAAGTTCCCGTTGTAGGACCACTTCTCGCGCATGTCCGTGATCAGCACGGTCCACTCGTCCGGCTCGCCCCGGGTGTACCAGAGGCAGTGCTCGCCGTTGACCGTCATGCCCCAGGGCAACAGCCCAGGCCGGTCCGGGTGCACCCGCAGGCCGGGCGCCCGCCGCAGCGCCCGCAGCATCTTGGGCGCCGTTGCCATCCAGTTCATGAAACCGGCACGCGCTGTTGGGTGCAGGATGCGGACGTAACCGCCCACAATCAGGGGCGGATAGGCCTCGGCGAGATGCACGAAGTCGCTGGGCAGCGCTGTGCCGGCCCGGGCTTTGACCGCGTCCCAGTCAACCGGGTCCGGACGCCTCTCGGGCGCTCCCAGCAGATCGATCCACTCGTCAGGCGGCACCGTTCACCTCCGTGACCCTCAAGCATCGCCTGTGGCACTAGGGATTCGGTTGTACCGCAGTCCATCGACGACCAGTGAGACCACGGCGTCGAACGCATCCTGAATGTGAGGATTCCCCCACTCCTGGGCGTGCGCCGGGTGGTGGAACACCTGCGTCGCGTCCCACACCGCCTGCGCGGTCCTGTCGACGTCGTCGGTCACGAACTCAGCGGTGTCCACTCCGGCCTGGATGATGCGCGCGATCTGCCCGACCAGGTGGCCGAGGTGGTAGTCGAGGACGGCGCCGCTCTCGCTCGCCAGCACCTTGAACGTGGCGAACAGCTCGGGCTCGCCGGAGTGCGAGAGCCGCTTCTTGTCGAAGAGGCGCTGCAACCAGGCCCGCAGGTTGTCGCCCGCGCTCGCCGCCGG
The DNA here is from genome assembly GCF_042721395.1 of Lentzea sp. NPDC058450. Taxonomy (NCBI): domain Bacteria; kingdom Bacillati; phylum Actinomycetota; class Actinomycetes; order Pseudonocardiales; family Pseudonocardiaceae; genus Lentzea; species Lentzea sp. NPDC058450. The sequence goes on along the minus strand of NZ_JBHXLO010000034.1, from coordinate 18,587 downwards.
GTCGAGCGCCGACGCCATCTCCACGTGGATGGCGTCGAGCCAGCGCCGCGTCACGGCCTCGCGCAACGCGGCCTTGGTCGAGAAGTGGCGGTAGACGCTGCCGTGGCTGACCCCGAGCGCCTTGGCGACGTCGACCACCGTCGCCTTGGCCGGGCCGTACCTGCGCAGGACCTCCTCGGTCGCCGCGAGGATCGCCTCCGCGGTCAACGTCTCCGCCACGTCACGTCACCTCTCGCTGTCCAGCATCGCCATCTGCTGGGCCGGGTACCGCGTGCCCGCGGCGGCCCCGACCGGAACGACGGCCTCGATCTCGTCCAGTTCCCGCTCGGTGAACGTCACGCCGACGGCACCGATCGCCTCCTCCAGCCTCGCACGCTTGGTCGTGCCGACGAGAGGCACCACGTCCTCACCGCGTGCCGCGACCCAGGCGATCGCGAGCTGCGCGACCGTGACGCCCTTGGCCTCGGCGATCTCGCGGAGCTTCGCGACGAGGACCTCGTTGCTGCTGAGGTTGTCGCCCTGGAACCGGGGCGTGTGGCTGCGGTAGTCGCCGCCGTCGAGCGTGAGCGGCGCGGAGGAGATCAGGCCGCGCGACAGCACGCCGTACGCGGTGATGCTGATCCCGAGTTCCCTCGTGACCTGCAGGATCTCCCGTTCGACGCCGCGTTCCAGCAGGCCGTACTCGATCTGCAGGTCGGCGATGGGGTGCACGGCGTGCGCGCGGCGGATGGTGTCGGCGCCGACCTCGCTCAGGCCGATGTGGCGGACGCGGCCCTTGTCGATCTGCTCGGCGATGGCGCCGATGGTGTCCTCGATCGGCACGGCCGGGTCGAGCCTCGCCGGCCGGTAGATGTCGACGTGGTCGGTGTCGAGGCGCTGCAGCGAGTACGCGAGGAAGTTGGCGACGGCGACCGGCCGGGTGTCGAACCCGATGAACGCGCCGTCCGCGTCCCTCAGTCCGCCGAACTTGACGCTGAGCTGCACCTCGTCGCGGCGTCCCTTGATCGCCTCGGCGACCAGCAGCTCGTTGTGGCCCTGGCCGTAGAAGTCGCCGGTGTCGAGCAGCGTGACGCCCGCGTCGAGGGCGGCGCGGACGGTGGCGATGCTCTCGTCCCGGTCGGCCGGGCCGTAGGCGTTGGACATGCCCATGCAGCCCAGGCCGATGGCGGACACGACGGGACCGGTCGCTCCGAGCTGACGCTTCTGCATTTCGAACCCCTCCGTTGTCTTCGGTCTCCTCCACCATGCCCGTTGGACTGACAGATTTCAATATCTGTCAGTCCATTTTTGTTGGCGTGATTGACAAAATTGTTTTGAACGTTCAAAGTGATTTTTGCGATGAGAGACGTGATCTATCTGGACCGGATGGAGCAGGCCGAGACCCTGCTCAAGCCGCAGCGCGTGGAGGTGCTGCGGCAGCTCGCCGCGCCGCGCTCGTGCACCGAGGTCGCCCAGGTGCTCGACCAGACGCCGCAACGCGTGCACTACCACGTGAAGCAGCTGGTCAAGGCCGGTCTGGCCACCCAGGTCTCGGAACGGAAGGTGCGCGGCGTCCAGGAAGGCCTCTACCAGGCCGTGGCGCGGTCGTACTGGCTGTCGCCGCGTCTGGTCGGCCGGATCGGGTCGCGGGACGAACTGGCATTGGGGCATCTCGTGGACCTCGCCGAGCAGATCCAGGTCGACGTGGCAGCCCTCGACAGGTCGACCGAGCTGCCGTCCGTGGGCGTGTCCGGCGAGATCCGGGTGCCGCCCGAGGACCGCGCGCGGTTCCTCGCCGAGCTGCAGACGACGTTGCAGGACCTCTTCACCCGATACGGCGGCGCGGAAGGGGATGCGTTCCGCATCGCGCTCGCCTGCTACCCCAAGGGAGACGATCGATGAGCACCGGAATCACCCGAGTCCGCACCTCCGCCTCGCCCGCCGCCGTCTTCGCGGCCCTGACGACGGCGGACGACCTGCGCGTGTGGCTCGCCGAGCACGCCGACGTGGACCTCGAGCAGGGCGTGTACGAGTTCTGGGGGCGCTACACGCCCGAGGGCGAACGCGGCCGGCACAAGCTGCTGGGCGTCACCGAGTCGTCCGTGCGCTTCTCGTGGTTCCTGCACGGCACCGAGTACACGATCGAACTCGGCGTGGAGGAGCGCGACGGCCAGACGCTGATCGTGGCGTCGCAGTCGCCGTTCCCGGACTGGGGCGCGGCCATCGAGGACGAGGGCAAGGCGGGGGTCGTCCAGACGTTCTGGTCGCTGTCGCTCGCGAACCTGGTCGAGCACGTCGAGAACCGTCCGGTGTTCGCGTTGTGCGACTTCTCGACGCCGGAGCAGAAGATCGAGGTCGACATCGCGGCCGAGCCCGCGGCGATCATCCACGCGCTGACCGACCCGGACGTGTTCGCGCGGTACTTCGGGGCGCGGTGCGCGATCGAACCGCACGTCGGCGGCCGGTGGACGATGGGGAGCAGCTTCGACGAGGAAGCGCACGCCGCGAAGATCCTCGCGCTGGACGAGGAGCGCTTCACGCTGGAGTTCCCGGACGGGATGGTCGCCGACTGGCAGCTGAAGGGCTCCGAGGGCAAGACGCGGCTGACGTTCGTGCAGAGCGGCTTCGACGTGACCGACCCGCCGTACGGCGGCTGGCTGGGCTGGCTGTCCGGGTTCGCGGACATGCGCCGCATGCTGGAGCTGCCGTCGTGGCGGCCGATGTGGCACTCCTACGAGGCGCCCGGACTGCCTGACGGGGTGCTCGTTCTCGAATGATCGGGCGTGGAACAGGCGGGTGAGAGCCAGATCATTCGGCTCTCACCTGTTTACGCCTGGCTATCGTCGGTTCTTAAGTCCGCGGCTAGAGCCAGGCCATCACGATGGCCGGTGAGGCCGCGAGGAAGCTGAACCTCGCGAAGCGCCCCACCATGCCGGTGGCCACGAACATCAGCGTGGACATGCCGGCCAGCCCGGCGAGCACGCTCGTCGCCATGAACGGCGGCACCCCGACCAGCGCGCTCACCCCGTGGGTGCCGGCCATCCAGTTCGGGTGCGCCCGGCACTTCACGTGGATCCACTCGCCCCACCGGTGCATCCGCGTGCCGGGCCCGAACCAGCGGCTGAGCTTCGACGGCTTGCCGGTCTTCTTGCGGTGCATGAACTTCGGCAGGTGGATGTCGCCGCGCGCGGCGTAGAAGTACAGCAGTTTGCCCAGCACCTGGCCGACCGCGACCGAAAGGCCGACGACCCAGAACGATGTGTCCGGCCAGCGCGCACAGAGTCCCAAGACGAACATCTCGATGCTGATGAGAGGGACTATCGCTGAGCCGAGCGCGACCCCGAAGGTGAGGCCAACCAAGGCGAGCACCCGGCCGAGGCTACACACATCTCAGAGGTCGAGTCGGACGGCGAGCTCCCCGGACACCCGGATCTCGCGCAACGGACGCCCGCCTGCGTCCAACGTGCGCACCGTGCCATCACCCGTCCAGCCCAGTCGTTCGTAGAAGCTCTTCGACGCCTTGTCGGCCTCGGGAATCCACGCGATCCCCCTGCTGGCGCCCGTCTCCTGAAGCCTCCTGCCGGCCTCCGCGACGAGCCGCGTGCCGTGCCCGCGCCGGCCCCACCGGGGTTCGACGAGCACGCTGACGAGTGCCGTGGTGTCCGCGTCGTCGGGCAGCGAGCCGTCCGCCTTGGCCACCTCTTCGTCCGGCGCCTTGCTGGCCACGACGAACCCGACGGTCCACTCCCCCTCGGTCGCCTTGAGCACGGCTCCGCTGTGGACGGCGAGGGACCACGCCTCGTCGGCGTCGAGCGTGTCCAGCACGTCCTTCGGCAGCAGCTCGGCGTAAGCGAGCCGCCAAGTCTCCCGATGGATGCGGACGATCTCCTGAAGGTCAGCAGCGGTGGCGATCTGGACGCCGGCGTCGGCCATAAACCCAGCCTATCGACGCCTCGTCCCGGAATTGTCAGGGGTGCGTGCCACCATCGTCGCGTGCAGACGATGAGTGCGGACGTGGCCCGCCGAACCGCGCTGGGCGCCCAGGGCTTCACCGACGGGAGGCCCTCCGCGGCGACCCGCAGACACCTGCAACGAGTCCTGTCCCGCGTGCAGCTGCTCCAGATCGACTCGGTCAACGTGGCCGTCCGCGCGCACTACATGCCGTTGTTCTCCCGCCTGGGCTCCTACGCCCCCACCCTGCTCGACGAGGCCGCCTGGACCCACTCGGCCCGCAAACCCCGCATGCTCGTGGAGACCTGGGCGCACGAGGCCTCCCTGGTCCCGGTGGCCGACTGGCCGCTGTTCCACTCAGGAGCCAAGAAACGAGGCTGGTGGCAGAACTACCAGACCCTCGTCGACCGCTCCCCCCAACTCGTCGACGAGGTCCTGGCTGCCGTCAAGGAACTGGGCCCCATCGGCGCGGGCGCCCTCGAAAAGGCCCTCCTGGGCGACTCGGGGCGCTCCAAGGGCCCGTGGTGGGACTGGTCCGAGGTCAAGCGGGTCTGCGAGGTCCTGTTCGGCGTGGGCGTCCTGACCACAGGCACCCGCCGTTCCTTCGAACGCCTCTACGACCTGACCGAACGCGTCATCCCGGCCGAAGTCCTGGCGCAACAGTGGACCCCGGAATCCGGCGCCCGCGAACTGATCCAGCGCTCGGCGGTGGCCCTCGGCGTGGCCACGGAACCAGACCTGCGCGACTACTACCGCCTCAACCCCCGCCACTCCCAGGCCGCCGTGGCGTCGCTGGTCTCGGACGGCGTGCTGGAACCGGTCGCCGTGGAGGGCTGGAAGGCCGTCGGCTACCGGCACGTGGAGGCGCGCGCGCCGCGGCGAGTGGTCGGGCGAGCGCTGCTGTGCCCGTTCGACCCGCTGATCTGGGAGCGAGCCCGCACCGAACGGATCTTCGGCTTCCGCTACCGCATCGAGATCTACGTCCCGGAACCCAAGCGCGTGCACGGGTACTACGTGTTCCCGTTCCTGCTGGACGGTGAGCTGGTGGGCCGCGTCGACATCAAGGCGGACCGGGCGGCAGGGGTGCTGCGCGTGCAGTCGGCCTGGGCGGAGCCCGGGGTGGACCGGCCTCGGGTGGCGGCGGAACTGGCTGCGGAGTTGCAGCACATGGCCGAGTGGCTGGGGCTGGAGGAGGTTCTGGTGGTGCAGAAGGGAGACCTGGCCGCAGACCTGATCACGGCGGTCCTCGCCGGCTGACCGCTGACGAACGCTTGGGGCGCAACCCTCCACAGCAACGCAAAAGCCCCGGACCAGTCGGCCCGGGGCTTCCGTCAGGAGTGCAGTTCGATCGCTTTCCGCATGGTCTCGCGAGCCCGCCCGCGGTCCCCCGCGATGTCGTACGCGTAGGCCAGCCGGAACCACACCCGCCAGTCCGAAGGCGACGCCTCGACCTCGGCCCGCCGCTCCTCGAACCACGAGTCTGCGGCGTCCCGATCCACCCGCCCGGAAGGCCGGCGCGGCAGGTGCGAGACGTCGGGCAGCAGCCCGTCCGCCTCCAGCTCCCGCGCCATCTTCTCGGTCTCCCACCCGAACCGCAGGTTCGAGTAGACGAGCCACACTCCGAGCAACGGCAGGATCAGCACCCCGACCCCGAGCAGCACGCCGACGATCTCGCCGGTCTGCATCAGGGCCACGGCGCGGCCGGCGAGCAGCACGAAGTAGACCGCGAGCGCCGCGACCAGCGCGGCGACGGTGAGGCGGACCTTCACAGGTCGAGGTACTTGTCGAGGCCGACGGCGAGTCCGGGGCGACCGACGATCTCCCGCACGCCCAGCACGACGCCGGGCATGAAAGAGGTGCGGTGCAACGAGTCCTGGCGCAGCGTCAGGGTCTCGCTCTCCCCGCCGAACACGACCTCCTGGTGCGCGATCATGCCGGAGATGCGCAGCGAGTGGACGTGCACGCCGTCGACGACGGCGCCGCGCGCACCCGGTTCCTCGACGGTGGTGGCGTCGGGCATCGGGTCCATGCCGGACCGCGCGGCGGCGATCAGGCGGGCCGTGTGGGCCGCGGTGCCGGACGGGGCGTCGGCCTTGCGCGGGTGGTGGAGCTCGATGATCTCGGCCGACTCGTAGTAGCGGGCCGCGATCTCCGAGAAGCGCATCAACAGGACCGCGCCGATGCCGAAGTTCGGCGCCACCAGCACGCCGACCGAAGGCTGCGCGGCCAGCAGCGCCGACACCGCGTCCAGCTTGCCCGCGTCGAAGCCGGAAGTGCCGACGACGCAATGGATTCCGGCGCTGATGCAGAACTCCAGGTTCCCCATCACGACGTCGGGGTGCGTGAAGTCGACGACGACCTGCGCACCCGCGTCCACGAGAGCGGACAACGGGTCGTCGGCGTCGATCGCCGCCACGACCTCCATGTCCTTGGCCGCCTCGACGGCGCGGACCACCTCGGAACCCATGCGGCCCCGCGCGCCGAGAACTCCGACGCGAATCATGCAATCACCTCGTGTACCTGGTCCGGCAGATCGTCGGCGTGATCGTAAGGTCCCACCACCGCCGCGGCGACGGGGCGGCGCAGCAGATCACGTGCGAGCAGCGCCACTTCTTCGGCCGACACGGCGTCGATGCGCGCCAGGGTGTCTTCCACGCTCAGGTGGTCGCCGTAGTTCAGCTCGGACTTGCCGATGCGCGACATCCGGGAGCTGGTGTCCTCCAGGCCCAGCACCAGCGCACCGCGCAGCTGTCCCTTGCCTCGCGCCACTTCCGCGTCGGAGAGCCCGCCGCGGGCCACGTCCACGAGCACCTCGCGGATGACGCCCGCGGTCTCGCCGAGACGGTCCGGCTGGCAGCCCGCGTACACGGCGAACGTGCCCGTGTCGGCGTACAGGCCCACGGACGAGTAGACCTGGTAGGCCAGGCCACGGCGTTCGCGCACCTCCTGGAACAGCCGCGAGCTCATGCCACCGCCGACGGCCGCGTTCAGGACGTTCAGCGCGAACCGGCGTTCGTCGTGGCGGTCCAGGCCGCGCATGCCGAGCATCATGTGCGCCTGCTCGGTGTCATCGGTGTGCAGCACGAGCTTCTGCGCGTCGGCGATGCGCGCACGGCCTGCCCGCGGCACGACCGCGCTGCCCTCCCGCGACAGCCGGTCGCCGAGAGCCTTGCGCACCAGGCGCATCACGTGGGCGTGCTCGATGTTGCCGGCGACGGAGAACACCATGCGCGGCAACGTGTAGCGCTTCTTGTAGAACGAGTAGAGCGCGTCGCGTTCCATGTCCTGAATGGACTTCTCGGTCCCCAGCACCGGACGGCCGAGCGCGTGCCCGCCGAACAACGCCTCGATGAACGCGTCGTGCAGCAGGTCCTCGGGGTCGTCGTCGCGCATCGCGATCTCTTCGAGCACGACACCGCGTTCGGTCTCGAAGTCACGCGGCCCGCAGATCGCCTCGAACACCACGTCCGCCACGAGGTCCACCGCCAGCGGCAGGTCCTCGTCGAGGACGTGCGCGTAGTAGCAGGTGTGCTCCTTCGCGGTGAACGCGTTCAGCTCGCCGCCGACCGCGTCGATCTCCTCCGCGATGGCCGCGGCCGACCGGCGCGCGGTTCCCTTGAACAGCAGGTGTTCCAGGTAGTGCGCGGCACCCTCGACCTCGGGCCGTTCGTCGCGCGACCCGACCTGCACCCACAGCCCGACCGACGCGGACCGCACGCTCGGGATGCGCTCGGTGATGACGCGCAGGCCCGACGGCAGCATGCTGCGCCGCACCTCGGACCCGGCGGACGCCTCCAGCACGCGGGTGCTGCCCGGCTTCTGGAGGTGTCCCAGCGTGTGAGTACGCGGACGGCCGCGGGTGGATGCACCCGCGGCCGTCACGTTGTTGTCTGTCGCACTCACTGCGCGGGAGCCGCCTCAACAGGCGTTTCCTCGGCAACGGGAGCGTCAGCCGGCTTCGCGGCGTCCTCTTCGGACACCACGACGAGGCTGATCTTGCCGCGCTGGTCGATGTCGGCGATCTCGACGCGGAGCTTGTCGCCGACCTTGACGACGTCCTCCACCTTCGCGATGCGCTTGCCGTTGCCCAGCTTCGAGATGTGGACGAGGCCGTCCTTGCCGGGCAGCAGCGAGACGAACGCGCCGAACGCGGCCGTCTTCACCACGGTGCCCAGGAAGCGCTCGCCGACCTTCGGCAGCTGCGGGTTCGCGATCGCGTTGATCATGCCGATCGCGGCCTCGGCCGAGGGGCCGTCCGCCGCACCGACGTAGATCGTGCCGTCGTCCTCGATGGAGATGTCGGCACCGGTCTGCTCGGTGATCGAGTTGATCATCTTGCCCTTCGGGCCGATGACCTCGCCGATCTTGTCGGTCGGGATCTTGACCGACGTCACGCGCGGCGCGAAGGCGCTCATCTCGTCCGGGTCGGAGATGGCCTCGGCCATGACCTCGAGGATCGTGTAGCGCGCGTCGCGGGCCTGGCCCAGCGCCTGCGCCAGCACCTCGGACGGGATGCCGTCGAGCTTCGTGTCGAGCTGCAGCGCCGTCACGAACTCCTTGGTGCCCGCGACCTTGAAGTCCATGTCGCCGAACGCGTCCTCGGCACCGAGGATGTCGGTCAGCGCCACGTAGCGGGTCTCACCGTCGACCTCGTCGGAGACGAGACCCATCGCGATGCCGGAGACCGGCGCCTTCAGCGGGACACCCGCGTTGAGCAGCGACAGGGTGGACGCGCAGACCGAGCCCATCGACGTGGAGCCGTTGGAGCTCAGCGCCTCGGACACCTGGCGGATCGCGTATGGGAACTCGTCACGCTTCGGGAGCACGGGCATGAGAGCGCGCTCAGCCAGTGCGCCGTGGCCGATCTCGCGGCGCTTCGGCGAACCCACGCGGCCGGTCTCACCGGTCGAGTAGGGCGGGAAGTTGTAGTGGTGCAGGTAGCGCTTGTGCGTCTCGGGAGACAGCGAGTCGATCTGCTGCTCCATGCGCAGCATGTTCAGCGTGGTGACACCCAGGATCTGGGTCTCGCCGCGCTCGAACAGCGCCGAGCCGTGCGTCCTCGGGATGATCGCGACCTCGGCACCGAGGTCGCGGATGTCCGTGAGGCCGCGGCCGTCGATGCGGACCTTGTCGCGCAGGATCCGCTGGCGCACGAGCTTCTTGGTCAGCGAGCGGAACGCCGCGCCGATCTCCTTCTCGCGGCCCTCGAACTGCTCGGCCAGCTTCTCCAGCGTGGCGGCCTTGACCTCGTCCAGCTTGGACTCGCGCTCGGCCTTGCCCGCGATGGTCAGCGCCTGCGCGAGCTCGCCGGACGCGGACGCCTCGACGGCCTCGAACGCGTCGGCCTGGTAGGCCGGGTACGTCGGGAACTCACCGGTGGCCTTCGCGGCGACCTGGGCGAGCTGCGCCTGGGCCTCGCAGAGGACCTTGATGAACGGCTTCGCGGCCTCGAGACCCGCGGCCACGACCTCCTCGGTGGGGGCGGTGGCGCCCTCGCCGATCAGGTCGATCACGTTCTCGGTGGCCTCGGCCTCGACCATCATGATCGCGACGTCGCCCGAGTCGACCACGCGGCCCGCGACGACCATGTCGAACACGGCCTTCTCGAGCTGCTCGTGGGTCGGGAACGCGACCCACTGGCCCTCGATCAGAGCGACGCGGACGCCACCGATCGGGCCGGAGAACGGCAGACCCGCGAGCTGCGTCGACGCGGACGCGGCGTTGATCGCCACGACGTCGTACAGGTCCTTCGGGTTCAGGCTCATCACGGTGATGACGACCTGGATCTCGTTGCGCAGACCGTCCACGAAGGACGGGCGCAGCGGACGGTCGATCAGGCGGCAGGTGAGGATGGCGTCCGTGCTCGGACGGCCCTCACGCCGGAAGAAGGAGCCGGGGATGCGGCCCGCGGCGTACATGCGCTCCTCGACGTCCACCGTGAGGGGGAAGAAGTCGAAGTGCTCCTTGGGGTGCTTCGACGCCGTCGTGGCGCTCAGCAGCATGGTCTCGTCGTCCAGGTACGCCACCACGCTGCCGGCGGCCTGACGCGCGAGGCGCCCGGTCTCGAAGCGGATGGAGCGCGAGCCGAACTTGCCGTTGTCGATAACGGCAGTCGCCTCGTGGACCTCGATGTCCGTCATTTACTTGTTACTCCTCGTCTTTTGGACACCGCACACGCGTCTTGACGAGGCCGGTCTTCGATCGAAGTCCCCTGGGGCGTCTTCCACCAGGGAACCACTACCGAGGACCGGCGATAACTGCTTCGCGCGATGCGGGTCCTGTTCGTTCCTCTTTGCAACCAGGGATCTGTATACACCCGGTTGTGCGCCGAGGGGGAGTGACCGGCCGGTCACTCCCCCTCGGCAAGTATCACCTGCGCAGACCGAGGCGCTGGATCAGCGCGCGGTAGCGGTTGATGTCCACCTTGGTCAGGTAGTTCAGCAGACGGCGGCGACGGCCGACCATCAGCAGAAGACCACGGCGGGAGTGGTGGTCGTGCTTGTGCTGCTTCAGGTGCTCGGTGAGGTCAGCGATGCGCTTGCTCAGCAGGGCCACCTGGGCCTCGGTGGAGCCGGTGTCCGAGTCGTGCAGACCGTACTCGCCGAGGATGGACTTCTTCTGATCCGTGGACAGTGCCACTAGGTACTTCTCCTACTTGTTCAGGTCCGTGCGGCCCCACGCCCGCCGAATTGCTGGCCGGGGTAGCCGGTACTGGCCGCCACGGACCGCAGCCAGACCCAACTGCGAAGGCTATCAGGCACGACGCTCAGCGGCGCGCTGACGTGCGCAACCCCACCCGATCCACGGATGGCCGGACGCCGTCGGCGCTGCTCACGAGCACGGCACCATTAGGTGCGTGAACCGAATTGTGGTCGGTGTGTCCGCTGATGCCAACTCATTTAATTCGCCGTGAATTCCCGGCGGACCCGGTTCAGCGCGGACCCGCGGCCCTGATCGCGCGGCGGAAGAGCTCCGCGATCGCCGGGAAGTCCTCGGTGAGCAGGTCCGCGGCCTGCTGGAGCTCCATCCGGTCCGCGACGCGGCGCAGCACCGGGTACGCGACGCTCTCGTCGCCGTTGACCGGCAACGAGTCGCGCGACACCGTCGGCTTGGACTCGCGCACCTCGTCGAGCGCGCGCTGCAACGCGTCCGGAGCGCCCGTCGCCACGTCGGGCGTGAGGATCTTGCGCTCCAGCATGATCAGCCGGGCGAGCACGGAGGGGTTGCCGATCTTGGCCCGGCGGCCGCTCATCACCTGGCTCAGCATCGGCGCGCTGATCCCCAGCACGTCCGCGAGCTGGGCCTGGGACACGTTGAAGGCCACGACCAACCGCCGCACCCGGTCACCCAGAGGCTCCCCGTACCACTCCCGTTGCAGGGCGAGGTTGCGCTGAACGATCTTGTGGTCCTCCACCTTGGCCTCTCCAGTAGCCAGCACTCCGACCCGCATCCTGCCAGGCCGCGGACGCCCGGACGTCCGCTTCGCCCAATCTGACGGTCACGACTCGTGCAACAGTTCCCTCGTTCGGTCTACATCTCGATGCATTTGTTCGAGAAGTGCCTCGACGGAGTCGAACTTCTCCATCTCGCGCAGCCGTTCGATGAAGTCGACGGACACGCGCTGACCGTAGTAGTCCTCGTCCACGTCCAGCACGAACGCCTCGACGCGGCGCTCCTTGCCGGAGAACGTCGGGTTGGTCCCCACCGACACGGCGGCCCTGAGCGTCTTGCCCTTGGCGTCGGTGAACCAGCACGCGTAGATGCCGTCCGCCGGCACAGCGGCGAACTTAGGCGTGGACAGGTTGGCCGTCGGGAACCCGAGGTCCTTCCCCCGCCCGTCGCCCTTGACGACGATCCCCTCGAGCCGGTGCGGACGCCCCAGCGCCTCGGCCGCCGCCTTCACGTCCCCCGCGTCGATGCACGCGCGGATGTACGTGGACGAGTACGTCACCTCTTCTGCGGACACCAGATCAGCCCCCTCGGTCACGAATCCGAACCGCTGCCCGAGCTGGCGCAGCAGGGCGACGTTACCCAACGCCTTGTGCCCGAAGGTGAAGTTCTCACCCACTACGACAGCCGCCGCGTGCAGCTTCTCGACCAGCACCTCGTGCACGAACTGGTCGGCGGGCATCCGGCTGGTCTCCAGGCTGAACGGCACCACCACGAAGTGGTCCACCCCGAGCGCCTCGACGAGCGCGGCCCGCCGCCGCAACGTGGTGAGCTGAGCGGGGTGACTGCCCGGCCGCACCACCTCGGACGGGTGCGGGTCGAAGGTCATCAGCACGCTCGGCAGGCCACGCTGCTCAGCGAGCCCGACGGCACGCCCGATCAGGGCCTGATGGCCTTTGTGGACACCGTCGAACACGCCGATGGTCACGACGCAGCGGCCCCAGCCGCCGGGGAGGTGATCTAGTCCGCGCCAGCGTTGCACGGTGATCAGCCTACGACGGCGCCGCCGGGGACCGCCCGCCTGCCTCGCGAGGCGTTCCGTCCGGGCGGAACCCGGGCACGAGCCCGCAGGCGCGTTCGGCGTGTCGTCAGCCGGCCGGGCTCAGCACCACCACGGGTTTGCAGGCGGTGCCCTCGTCCTTGGCCAGCGCGATGACGTGCCCGTCCGGCCCGAACACCCCGTACGTCCCGTCGATCCCACCCGCCCGCAACCGCTGCCCGTGGGACAACGCCGACGCCTCGGCCGGGTCGATCTCCCGGCGCGGGAAGGCGGTGGCCACGGCCGCGTCCAGGTCCAGCGACAGCCCCGGCGTCTCCTCCAGCTGCGCCAGGGTCTTCGCCACCCGCAGGTCGAACGGCCCGACCCTGGTGCGCCGCAACGCCCCCAGGTGCCCGCCGACGCCCAGCGCGGCGCCGAGGTCACGGGCCAGCGCGCGCACGTACGTGCCGGAGGAGCACTCGACCATCACGTCCAGCAGCACCTGCTTGTCCTCACGGCGGGAGAACAGCACGTCGAACCGGTGGACGGTCACGGGGCGCGCGGGGATCTCGACCTCCTCGCCGGCGCGGACGCGGGCGTAGGCGCGCTTGCCGTCGATCTTCACGGCCGAGACGGACGACGGCACCTGCTGGATCGGGCCGGTCAGCTTCGCGATCTCGGCCGCGATCGCGTCGTCGGCCACGCCGGAAGCGTCCTCAGTGGACAGAACCTCGCCCTCGGCGTCGTCCGTCGTGGTGGACGCGCCGAGCACGATGGTCGCGAGGTAGGCCTTGCTGTCCAGGGCGAGGTGGCCGAGGAGCTTGGTGGCGCGCTCGATGCCGAGCACGAGCACGCCGGTCGCCATCGGGTCGAGGGTGCCGGCGTGCCCGACCTTGCGGGTGCCGAGAATCCTGCGCACCCGTGCCACCACGTCGTGCGAGGTCATGCCGTCCGGCTTGTCGACGACGACCAGGCCCGGTGCAACAGAGGGTTTCACGGCGGCAAATCTTAAGCGACGCGCAGAGCGTCCCAGCGACGACGCCGGATCTGCACCGGCACCATCTCGCCGCGCGCCTCGGCCTCGAACACCGCGGCACGGGCGCGGCGCCACCACACGAGCATCCGCCAGCCCCCGAACACGAGCACCAGCACGAGGAAGCTCAGCGCGACGCGGAACGCCGCGGCCGGGGCCAGCACGCCCTCCAGCAGGTCCAGCGCGACACCGATGCCGAGCGCCGAGACCGTCACCGCGAGGAAGCCGCCGACGTTGACCAGGCCGCTCGCCGTGGACTGCCGGTGCGACGGGTTGTAGTCGCGGGCCAGCGCGAACGCCACGCCCGAGATCGGCCCGCCCACGGTCAGCACCAGGAACACCACGGCGATGACGGGCGCCGGCACGTGCCCGCCGGGCCACAGCAGCAGCACGGCCCACCCGGTGAACGCGAAGCCGAGGAACCCGACCGCGATCGGCATGCGCCACTCGGGGTTGCGGGAGAACAGGCCACCGACGATCGGGCCCGTCACGATGCCGCCGACGACCAGCAGCCCGAGCGTGGACGACGCGGCGTTCGGGGACATGCCCTGCGCCTGCACCAGGTACGGGTAGCCCCACAGCAGGCCGATCACGGCGGGCGTCGACATCGTGCTGAAGTGCGCCCAGAAGCCGAGCCGGGTGCCGGGCACGCTCCACGCCTGCCGCACCTTCGGCCAGATCCTGCGCAACGGCACGGGTTCCGGCCGGGGCGCGGTGAACCCGGTGGGCACGTCCCGCACCCGCAGGAACGCCACGACCGAGTACGCGGCGGTCAGGCCACCCGCGACGAGGAACGCCCAGGTCCACCCGACCGAGCCGAGCAGGAGCGTCAGCGGCACGGTGGCGGCGAGGTTCCCGAAACCGCCGATCGTGGCCGTCACGGCGACGACCAGCGAGTACTGACGCGGCGGGAAGTGCGTCGCGACGAGGCGGATCACGCTGATGAACGTCATCGCGTCACCCATGCCGAGCACCGCGCGTGCGGTGAGTCCCAGCGCGTAGGAGTCGGCGATGGCGAAGAGCAGCTGGCCCGTGCCCATCAGCAACGCGGCGACGGTGAGGATGCGGCGCGGCCCGTAGCGGTCGACGAGCAGGCCGGTGGGAATCTGCATGAGGGCGTAGACACCGATCTGCAGCACGGTGAACACACCGAGCTGAGCGGGTCCGAGCCCGAAGCGTTCGCTCGCCTCCAGGCCGGCCACGCCGAGCGTGGTCCGGTGGAACAGGGCGGCGAAGTAGACGAAGACGGCGGTGGTCCAGATCAGCCACGAGGTTCGGGTGGCGCGATCGACCGGCGGCACGGCGACACTCTCCCAGGTCAGAGGCGGGCAGATATTAGTTACATCGCCTAAACAACCTTCTTGGTAACGATTTCATGCCGTGAAGTCCGACACAGCGCCCGTTCGGGGCTCACCGCCGGTGTGCCTGCTCACACGAGGGCTACCGGACCGCGCCCTCCACCGCCCACTCCCCCGACCGGGTGCGCCACACGACGGCCACGAGCCGCAGCACCATGAACGCGGAGAGTCCCGTCCAGATCCCGGCGAGCCCCCACCCGAACGCGTACGAGGCCCACACCAGCGGCAGGAACCCGATCACCGCCGAGCCGAGCGTCGCCGTGCGCATGAACTTCACGTCGCCGGCCCCCAGCAGCACACCGTCCAACGCGAACACCACGCCCGCGATCGGTTGCAGCGCAACGAAGAACCACCACGCGTTGGGGATCTCGCCGAGCACCCCGGCGTCCGTCGTGAACGCCCGCGGCAGCACGGTGATCAACGCCGCGAACACGATCCCGAGCCCGATGCCGAACACCAGCCCGTACCGGGTGACCTGCCAGGCGAGCCTCTCCGCCTGCCGCCGCTTCGACGCCCCCAGAGCCGCGCCCACCAACGACTGCGCCGCGATGGCCAACGAGTCGAGCACTAGCGCGAGGAACGTCCACAACTGCAGCACGACCTGATGCGCACCCAACGCCGCGACGGACGACCGTGCCGCCACGGAGGCCGCGCTGATGAAGCACGCCTGGAACGCAAGGCTGCGCAACACCAAGTCACGCCCCATGCCGAGCTGCGCGCGCATGGCCGTCCAATGCGGCTTCAACGACACCTTCTCCGCGAACAACGCCTTGAAGAACAAGCCGGCGGAAAGCAGCTGCGCCACCACGTTCGCGATCGCCGAACCCTCAAGCCCCCACCCGGCGCCGTACACGAGCGCTGGGCAGAGCACGGCGCTGATGCCGTTGCCTATCAAGATGTACTTCAAAGGCCGTTTGGTGTCTTGGACACCGCGCATCCACCCGTTGCCGGCCATCGTGACGAGGATGAACGGCGCACCGAACAACGCGATGCGCACCCACTCCACCGCCGCGTCCGCCACGGCGCCGTTGCCCGCGAGCAGCTCCGCCAACGGCCGCGCGAAGACCTGCCCGAGCAGCACCACGAGCACGCCGGCGGCCAACGCGAGCCACGTCGCCTGCACGCCTTCCTCGACGGCCTCCTGACGCCGTCCGGCACCGTGCAACCGGGCCGTGCGCGCCGTTGTGCCGTACGACAGGAACGTCAGCTGCGTGGACACCTGCGTGAGCAGCACGCCGCCGAGCGCGAGCCCGGCGAGCGGCAACGCCCCGAGGTGCCCCACGACCGCCGTGTCCACGAGCACGTACAACGGCTCCGCCGCCAGCACCCCGAGCGCGGGTACCGCCAGCCCGATCACCCGCCGAGCGGGAACCCGATCCTCCACCTGACGAACCTAAGCTTTGCGAAGCTCTTTCGTCCGGTGACGACGGCCACTCACGACCGTTGGGGCAACCCGAACACCTGCTCGCGCGCCACGGCGAGCGCCGAGTGCAACGCACCGGACCGCACCGGGTTCGCGGTGATCTGCGCGAGCGACACCGGCGTCCGCGGCACGACGAGCTTCAGCAGCTCGGCGGCCACCAGATCGCACAACGTCTCGCCGCCCGCGTGCGCGACCTGCCCGGACAGCAGCACGAGCTCCGGGTCGAGCACGCACACGACGTTCGCGAGGCCCAGCGCTATCCGATGCGCCAGCACCGTCAGGAACTGCTTGCCCTCCTTGCCCGCGTTCAGCGCGTGCGCGACGGCCTCCAGCCCGGACGCCTCGTTGATGCCGTGCGCGGCTGCGAGCTCCACGATCGCCTCGCTGTCGACCTGGTCGCCGTAGCGGCCACCGGGCACCTGCATCGAGTCGATCTCACCCGCGCCGCCCGTGACGCCGCGCAGCAGCGTCCCGTTCACCACGACCGCCGAGCCGATCTCGTCCGCGGGCCAGAACAGCACGAAGTTGCGCACCCCGACCGCGCGGCCGGAGCTCATCTCCTCCAGCGCGGCCAGGTTGATGTCGTTCTCGATCGACACCGACGTGCCGAGCAGCTCCCGCAACGTCGACGGCAGGTCGACGTCCACGAGCCCCGGCAGGTGCGGCGCGAACCCGAGGTGCCCGGTCGAGGGGTCCACCGCACCGGGCGTGCCGACGACGACGTGCGACAGCGCGTCGAGGCTCAGCCCGGCCAGCGCCGCCGCCTTCTGCACGGTCTCCCGGAAGACCTGGAGCGTGTTCTCCTTGGGCATCGGCGAGCTGTGCTCGGCCAGCAGCGAGCCGGTGATGTCCGCGATGGCCACGTCGATCAGCTCGGGCGTCAGCGCCACCGCCGCCACGTGCCCCACACCGCCGTTGACGGCCCACATCTGCGCCCGTGGCCCGCGCCCACCACCACGCAACCCGGTGCGGACGACCATGCCGTCCTCCTCGAGCCGCGCCAGCAACTGGGCGGTCGCGGGCTTGGACAGCCCGATGACCTCCTCCAGCTCGGCCCGGGTCATCGCACCGGTGCGCAACAACGTCTCGATAGCGGCCCGGTCGTTGATCTCCCGCAGCAGCCGCGGGCTTCCTGTCCGTGTCATGACCCCACCCGCTCCAACGCGCCCTTCAGCGCGGCAACGACCTGCTCCGCGGCCCCGTCGAAGGTGAACCCGGCCGCCAGCCGATGCCCACCACCCCCGAGCACCTGCGCCACCTCACGAACGTCGACCCGGCTCACGGCCCGCAGCGACACGGACCAGAAACCAGGCTTCAACTCCTTCAACACAGCCGCGACCTCGGCCTCGGAAGCAGAGCGCACGACGTCGATCACGCTCTCCACCTCCTCGCTCCGCACCCCACGAGCGTCCTCAAGGCTCACCACGGCATGCGCCAGCCCCAACCCGCCGGCAGCAGCCCGATCAAGCTCGGCCTTCGCCAACACCTGGGACAACATCCCGAGATACGCGAACGGATGCGCGTCCATCAACGGCCGTGTGACGGCATACGCGTCCACCCCGGTCTCCAGAAGACGCGCGGCCGTCTTGTGCGCCTCAGGCCCGGCCTTCCGAAACCCACCGGTGTCCGTCACGAGCCCCGCGTAGATGCACCGCGCGATCGGCTCGTCGACTTCAACACCCATCTCGTCCAACAACTTGAGCGCGATCAATGCCGTGGCCTCAGCGTGCTCATCAATGCAGTGCAACGTCCCGTACCGCGTGTTGGACACGTGATGGTCCACAACGATCACGGGCCCACGACACCCGGCCACCCGATCCTGCAAGGGCCCAAGCCGCTGCAAACTCCCGGTGTCCATGACCACCAGGAACTCAGGCTCCGCAGGCACCTCGTCGCGATGCACCAACAGCCCGTTGGTGTCCAACGCCTTCAGACTCTCCGGCACACCCTCGGGCTCCCCGAAGGCAACCCGCACCACCACCCCGCGCCGCTGCAGCGCAAGCCCCACCGCCAAAGCACTCCCGAGCGTGTCAGCGTCAGGATTGATGTGACTCAGCAGGGTCACATCACGGGCGTCGGCCAGCAACCGCGCGGCCTCGGCAATGGTGGTGCTCAGGTCGTCTGCCACAGGGAGACGTTAGCCGCTAACGGTCCCGAAGTGCGGTACGGCACCCTCAGACAAGACAGTTTCCATCCGATTCCTGCGGCAACGTGCCACGAGGACAGTCCCACCCCGGCCCACGACAGCCCCACAGGCCCACATCACCCCTGGTCAGAGGCAGCGAGGGCAGGCTGACGCAGGAGTCCCCTCGGAAGTTGACTCCTTGGGGTCAGTGGGTCGTTGCAACGCTCCTGGTTGGAGGGTTGTGTGGGTGTTCCGAAGGTGTCTCGGGATGTGCGGGTTCGGTTCTGGGC